>JBAYRN010000019.1:0-62537 GCA_041676625.1 Vulcanimicrobiota bacterium | reverse complement strand
CCCGCGCCGCCGCCACCCCCGCCGCCGCCCGCTGCGCCCCCGCCGCCGCCGCCACCGCCGCCGCCGCCCGCTCCGCCGCCGTAGCCGCCGCCACCGCCGCCGCCGACCGGTGCTCCGCCGTAGCCGCCACCGCCGCCGCCACCGATCTGAGGCACTTGCTGGCCTCCACCGGCGAATCCGCCCCATCCCTGGGACATCTGCTGCATGGCTTGCATCATTGCTTGCAGCATAAACATCATCTGGGCTTGTTGAGGATTAAACCCGAAAGAAGGAGGAGCCCCAAATACGGGCCCTCCGAAAGAAGTAGGAAATTGGTTGATGAACGGATTCTGACCGGCGTTAAAACCGCCTTGGATAAATGCCATGGATTGCTCCCTCTCGTGACTTAGTCTTTGTAGTGGACCTGAAGTGTGCCTCAGGTCCGGCTCTTGTGAGTTATATTATCAAGATTGATGCAAAATACCCCCGTGTTAAAGAAAAGTTTACATTTCTGAGCGAGGTTCCAAAGAAAGCCGCAAAATCACTCGGACTCCTCGTTACGTTTTTCGAACATTTTACGAATGAGGGGATTGACCTTAAGCTTCTTTCCACGCTCTTTAGGGGTTGCCCGAATTTCTTCGATGATCCATTGGCCGCTGTCGAATTCCGAGGAGGGAGCAAAGCGCGGATCGTTGGGATCGCCCGGCCGTTGCAGCATCTGCTGCTCCAGGTGGCCGGAAAGGTCCAGTTTTTCGAGTTGCTCGGTCTTGCCGGCGAATTCGCCGTTGGCGACTGCGGTGGAATGCACCTGACCACTTCTCGGAACAGCCTCGGGCGAGACCTGGCCGAGATCCACTCCGTCGATATCATCGAAGGTGGAGAGTGGCCGCATGGGGGGAGGAGGCTCGCCGGGGGTGACCTCTACGACCGCCGTCACGGCATTGAGGGGAATGCTGAACCGTTCGGAGGAGTAAAAATCTCTCCGTTTCATCTGGCTCATGGCTCCCGGGTCGTCACGGATAGAGTCGTAGAGCAGATCCATCCTCCGCTGCACGCTCTCCTGGAGGTTTTTCACCCAAAAGGAGGCGGTGGCTCGCCCTTTACGCCGAGAAGGTTTGGTGGGAGCGGCTTTCTTGGGGACAGCAATTTTTTTGCCGGAGCGGATGGCTTCCAGGGCGTCGCCGATGGAGACCTTTCCACCCTCTTCTTTGGCTTCTTCTTCCATCGAACTCAAGCCCTGCGCAATCTGTAGTACCGGAGCGATTCCAGTTCCACCATGTGGGCGATCTCTCCGTCTTGAAAATGAAAGACGAATCGAGGTTGGGTCTCCCCCGGGAGTTGAGCTGAGGAGACTCGAGCCAGACCCGGCGGACCGCTCTTTTCGGTATCATAGAGGAGCAACGGCTCGCCTCGAAACTCCTGAAAGAGGACCTTGCCGTCGGGAAGTGAGATGATCATGGAGCCGTCCACCTTCTCTTCCTGAATTACCCCGCTGGTGGGATTTTCCACCCGAACCGAACCACTCATATAACGGCGCAACAGCCGCCCGTCTTCCAGGGCGATCTCTTCATAATCGTTGAAAGAATCGACGGTGCCGCCCGGGATGTTCTCCAGCGGCTCGGCCCAGTCTTCCACCCAACCGTCGTCGGGTAACTCCGCCTGCTGCTCATTCGCTCCCACATTTCCTAGCAGAGACGCGAATTGTTTGACGAGCTGCTCTTTGTCCACAACTTCCAAATTCAACGCCGAGCGCTGCTAGCCTTTGCCGGGGCTATAGGAAAAGCGACGCAAGAGGTAGACTCCGAGGCCGAGCGTCAAGGAGCAGGCCGCCCAGGAGAGGTTGCGGAGGTACTCAGGGTCGTACTCTCTCATGAGATCGCTAAGGGCTCTCACTAGCGCAAAGTAGAGGAGAGCGGTAGCGGTTTTTTGTCCGATCCGATATTCCGTTTTCATGAGGATCACGCCACCCAGGATATAAAGGATGGCGAGGTAGGCGGTCACTGGATGCCGGGCGGTGCCGTCGACCACCACCGCCCAGGGTACGGTACCGGGCACTCCCTCCTCTCCATGCCAGGTCAAAAAGCAGCCGATCCGTCCCACCCCCCAGCCCACCAGGCAAGGACCACAGATCCGGTCAAAAAAGTTAGCCCCCCCGAGTGCGTCCCGGCGTAGCCAGAGCACCAGCAGGCAGCCCCAGAGGCCTCCATGGCTCACCATGCCACCTTCCCAGAACTTGATCCAGGAAAAATACTCGCTCCACAAAGAAGGGCGGCTCACGATAAACAGGCTGCGGGCCCCCACCAGAGAGCCTAGAACGAGCCAGGGAACGGAGTCGAGCAGTCCATGAAACTGCCGGGTGGTCAGGGCGGCTCGGCACAACCCGATGACCACCGCCGCGGCTATCAAAAACATCAGGCCGTGAGTGCTGATCTCCCAGCCCAGGAGGGCGACCCTGGGGATTGGCGTGAACGGCACCTGTTTACTCGGGCTGTGCGGTCCCTAATCTGGAAAGCACCAAAGGGAGAGACTCCGGTGGTTTGACCCGGTCTTCCTCCCAGGCGATCAGTATTTCGCTATTCACGCCCAGGGTCTCGGAAATTTTATCCAGACTCCACCCGAGCTGTTGCCGGCTCTCGGCCGCTCGCTTACTCACTTCTTCGCGGGGGGTCGAGGATTCCACGTGGGGGAGTGACTCGGCCAGCAGGCGGTCTCCCAACATTTTCAGGTCGCGGGGGTCGTTGGTCTTCCAAAACTCCACCTTTTCTTGGGGCGAAAGTTGAGTAAGATCGGGACAGTCCTTCAATTTGTTCTCCTTGACCGGCGCAGTGAGGGTGGGCTAAACTCGTCGGAATGATTAGCCCCGACCCATCCAACGCCGGACTCTGTTTGGCCTCCCATTCTCCGCGGCGGCGCGGGCTCCTGGAGGCCCTGGGGGTCCCCTTCTTCGTGCAGGCCGCGGGGGCCGAGGTGGAGGAAGCGGTGGACGCCGGCGGCCAGGGTCGCTGCGCCGAGAAGCCGGCGCTGGCCCGGGCCCGACTCAAAGGGTTGAGCGTAGTGGAGAGCCTGCGAAGCTCTGGCCGGGTTTGCCCCGTCCTGTCGGCCGACACGGTCGTGCATATCGATGACGACATTCTCGACAAGCCGACGGATGCCGCTGAGGCAAGACGGTTTCTGGAGCGCCTTTCGGGTACCGAACATGGTGTGGTCACCGCGATCTGGCTGCACGACGGCCAGAACGAACATACCGCCTGGCGCCGAACACTGGTGAGTTTCGCGAAACTCTCCGCTTCCACAATGGAGGCCTACATCGCCACCGGCGACCCCTTCGATAAAGCTGGAGGGTACGGGATTCAAGGTGTCGGGGGCACCATGATAAGCCGACTCGACGGATGCTTCTTTAATGTCATGGGGTTGCCCATTCACGATCTGGCCAAGATGCTAAACCGGGTCGGTATCCCCTGGACCCTCAACCCCGAGGGTAGAGCTTTTTAGACCGCCACCGTGGAAGGCCTCGCGGGAGCGGGAGCGGGAGCGGGAGTTGGGGCTGGGGCCTGGTTTCGTGGCTTGGCAGCATCGTTTTTGCCCTTCACGTAGCCGTCGATGGAACCGCTGTTGAGAGGGTAGACCTTGCGTTTCACTGCGTCTCCGGAGTTGCCCTCGATTGTGTAGACTCTACCGTCCACGACCTTTTCTACCAGCCCGATGTGGTCGGTCTCGCCGTTGCGTTCCCAGTCAAACACGATGGCGTCGCCCGGTTTCGGATTGTACTCGCCTGGTCGACCGTAGTTGTTCTTCTGGGTGGCCCATTTCTTGATCTCCGGACAGTAGTTTGGATTGCTGAGCCCATCTAGATCCAGGACCCCGTGTTCCTTCATCAGATTCATAGCAAAAGCCGCACACCAGGGGGTGGTGGCAGGGTTTATGCCAGTCTTTCCGGTGATCTGTTGAATCGCAGCGGTGTCCCGATTCTCGTGCATCCCTTCCATGTCTCCGGCGCGCTTCAGCATGGCCTCCACTCCCGGATCGGCCTCTTGGGAACTATACGAGGTGTCCAGAGGGAAGGGCGCTGGAGAGGAGCCGACTCCCGGGTTTCCTCCACCCCCGCCTCCGCCTCCGGAAGCCGGAGTCGCTCCTCCGCCCCCTCCACTGGAGGCTGGGGCTGCACCCCCGCCGCCCCCCTCACTCGGGGCCGCCGCTGAACCACCTCCGCCGGAGTCGGCGGGTGCCGAGGCGCCTGATGAGTCGACCGGGGTGGAGCCTCCCAGAGAATCCGCGGCGCTGTCCTGGGAGTTGTTGGAGCCGGAGCCTTCCCCGGTGAGTTGAGCCAATTGGGCTTTCAACTCCTGAAGCTCTTGCCCGTAGGAGGCGACGCCCTCCTGGTCACCGGCTTGCTCCGCTTTGGTCAAATCTTCTTGCACGGCCGCGATCTGTTCTTCCAATTGGGCAATCTTTTTGGCCTTTTCCTGGGCTTCGTCGGTCTCCGGACTCTCTTCGCCCTCATAGGCTTCGTTCAGGGCGTTACTCATTTCACCGATGTCGGCATCGGGATCGGTGGCCTCGGAGGAGACGATGCCGCCATCCATCGGAGCCGGGCTCGCCGAGTTGGCGTTGGAATGGGCTGGTCGCGCGCTGGTTCGGACCGAGCCGGTATTTGAATTCTGAACGGTTTGGGGAAGGTTTGTGATCATCGACAACTCCAAGAAATTTCTCCTTCGAGAATAGCGAGCTGTTTAGTTCTAAAGCAGTGCTTTGGGAAGCCGAAATGTGAACATCCGTTAATCATGCGAATGGATGTTCGATAAAAATTCAGGTTTTCTGAAAAAAAACAGAAATAATTTCAAAAAATGGAAGGATTCCAGCCTGAACGATGGGTAGTTCTCCAGAGTTCTTATACCAGTTCCTCGTTTCTGAGGAAATAAAATTTGAGGTGGTTGTGATGGAAGAAGATAACTTATTCGTGCCGGTAGGGCATCAGGAGCCGATGGGCAGTGAGGAGCCGAGCGTCGAGCCCTCGTTGGAGCCCCTGCCTCCGACCGCCTCTTCGCCGACCCTACCATCCAAGCCGAGTCTGCCCAAGCCTGGCGTCGGACTGGCTGCGACACCGGTCGTCCCTGCGACGCCGGCTGTTCCGGCTTACGCCACGCCCGCTCCTGCACCTACTCAGGCACGAGCGGTTCCGACTACGGTTTCCAACGGCTTGACCACCCCGGTCAAACCTTCTCCTCAAGCCGAAAATAGGCACCAACTCGAGCACTTTGCCGGTATCAAGGTGATCGGTGTGGGTGGAGCCGGCTGTAACGCCGTGAGTAGAATGATCCAAGAGGGTCTCGGTGGAGTGGAGTTCATCGCCATCAATACCGATGCTCAAGCATTGTTCTTGTGTGATGCCGATCAACGTATCCACATCGGCTCTCAAGCAACCCGCGGCTTAGGGGCCGGTTCGGCTCCGGAAGTTGGTCGTAAGGCCATCGAAGAGAATGCCGAAGAAGTTTTGAAGGCCCTCGATGGAGCTGACATGGTATTCATTACCGCCGGAATGGGCGGTGGGACGGGAACCGGAGCGGCTCCCGTGGTGGCTGAACTGGCTCGCCAGGCCGGTGCTTTGACGGTAGCGGTTGTAACCAAGCCTTTCACCTTCGAAGGACAGCGACGGCTGCAGATGGCCGAGAGCGGGATCGACGAACTCAAGAAAAAAGTCGATACCATTATCACCATTCCCAATGATCGCCTGTTGAAGATCGTGAGCGAAAAAGAGAACATCTCCGAAGCCTTTCGTCTGGCCGACGATGTGCTGCGCAACGGGGTCCAGGGTATCTCCGAGATCATCACCGTGCCCGGTCGCATCAACGTGGACTTTGCCGACGTCCAGACCATCATGGCCGACGCTGGCTCGGCCCTGCTGGGTATCGGGATCGCCTCTGGTGAAAACCGAGCGGTGGAAGCCGCCCGGGCAGCCATCAGTTCGCCGCTGCTGGAAGCCTCCATCGACGGCGCCACCGGAGTTCTGTTCAACATCACCGGTGGAAATGACATGACCTTGATCGAGTTGCACGAAGCTGCTCGCATCATCTCCGAAGCGGTCGACCCGGAAGCTCAGATCATCTTCGGATCCGTTCAGGACGACCGCATGGAAGGCGAGATCAGAATCACCGTGGTGGCCACCGGCTTTCAACAGGCTGCACCCAATCAGTTGGACGATCACGACTCGGGATTTGGCCTCGGGGCCCTCAAGGAAGAGATCACTTTTGGCAGCGCCCTAAAGGATTTGGGGATGGAACCGGCAATATTTCGGCGAAGTAAAAGTGTAGAGCATCACTAAGACGGTATGAATTCAGATAATCAGAAGGGGAAGCAAAGCGCTTCCCTTTTTTCGCTTAATGAGAGCGCTTCCGAAGCGTTTTCTCAGATCGCCCAGTACCTCGAACTGCAAGGGGAGAACCCCTTCAAGATCAAGGCCTACGTCAAGGCCTCCCGGGTCCTGCGAGACCTGGAGGAAGACCTGAACGCGATCAGCAAACGAGGCGAGTTAAAGTCGATCCCAGGGGTTGGTGCTGCTATCGCGGATAAGCTGGAAGCATTTCTGGCCACCGGTTCTATTCCTCAGTTGGAGGCTTTGAAGAAAGAGATCCCGGCGGGTTTGGTGGAGGTGGCCTCCCTGCCCGGCCTGGGGGCGAAGAAGACGGTAGCGCTCCACAAAGAACTGGGGATTTCCAGTTTGCGGGACCTTCAGGCTGCCTGCCTGGAAGAGCGACTGGAGACCGTGAAGGGGTTTTCCAAGAAGTCTCAGAGCAAGTATCTGGAACTGGTGGAGAAGGCCCTGGCCTCCTCGGTGATTTTTGTGAAAAGCCGCTTGGAAGAGTGGGGAGTTCAGACCTGCGACCGCCTGGCCGAAGTGGCCGGAGTTCGGAGCGTTTTGGTGGTGGGCGCGGTGCGTCGGCGTGCTCCCTTTTCCGACAGGTTGGAGATCCTACTCCTCTGCGACAATCTCGAAGCTGCTCGGCAGGAGGTGTTGGGTCGTACCTCCGGAGACGAAGTCGCCACACTCCCCCAGGGGGATGACCTGATTCTGTCTCACCCCTCGGGCTGCCCCATTCATCTGCTCTTTCGCCCTGCGACCAATCCAGGCTGGGAGATCCTTTCCTGCACCGGACCGGAGCCGTTCGTGGCCGGGCTTAAACCCATGACCGCCGCTTCGGAAGAAGAGATTTTTCAGCAACAGGGGCTGGCCTTCGTGGCTCCGGAGCTTCGCGAGCACGAGGCCCCCTGGTCGGTGGGCCCCTTGCTGGAAGAGTCTCAGGTGAAAGGCAATCTGCACACCCACACCACCTGGTCGGACGGTAAGCACAGCCTGGCTGAGATGGTGGCGGAAGCCGGTCGAAGAGGCCACGAGTATTTTGGCGTGAGCGATCACTCCCGCGCGCTGGTCATCGCTAATGGACTGACCATCGAACGGTTGCAGGAGCAAGGAGCAGAGATTCGGGCTCTGGACTCCACCCTTCCGAACATTCGCGTGTTTCGCAGCGTTGAGTGCGACATTTTGGAGGATGGCACCCTGGATTACCCCTCCCAGGTTCTGGACGGTCTGGACTACGTGGTGGCGGCCGTTCATTCGTTTTTTCATCTCGACTCCGAAAGCATGACAAAGCGCTTGCTGGAAGGTACCCGACACCCTAGGGTCCGCGTTCTGGCCCATCCCACCGGGCGGCGGCTGGATCGCAGAGACGGCTACACGGCGGACTGGGAACAGGTGTTCGCGGCATGCGCCGAGCGTCGAGTAGCGGTGGAGATCAACGCCAACCCGTGGCGGCTCGACCTCTCCGAAGAGTTGCTGCGCCTGGCTATGGAGAAGGGCTGTCTGATCAGTATTAATACCGATGCCCACTCGCTGGCGGAGTTCGACAATCTTCGCCACGGAGTGGATATGGCGCGCAGAGTTGGGTTGGACCCCGATCGAGTGGTCAATACCTGGCCACTGGTGCGATTACGCAGTTGGTTTGAGGAGCGCGTCAGCAGGGTTGCCCATTGATCCGTTCTACATGCGTTCACCCCTTTTGATCGCCCCCGAGTTGCTAGGAAGCGTGATCAGCCACGCTGGAGTGAGTTTGCGGATCGTTGAAACCGAAGCCTATCTGGGGGCCGACGACCAGGCTTCCCACGCTCGCTCTGGTCCCACAGCCCGCTGCCGCAGCATGTTCGGTCCGGTAGGGAGAGCCTATATCTATCGGAGCTACGGGATTCATCTCTGCTTCAATGTGGTGGGTCACGGCCCAGATTCGGCGGGAGCGGTTTTGATTCGGGCCGGGGTGGTGGTGGCCGGTCGGGAGTTGTGCGAACAAAGAAGAGGCCGAACCAAGGGTCTGGCCGATGGACCGGGAAAGCTGGCCCAGTGCCTCGCGCTTACTCTTGAACTGGACGGAACCTGTTTGCGGGAAGGGCCAATCGTTTTGGAAAGGGCAACCCCCCTGGATAGTCGCTCAATAAAGTCAGGTCCTCGCATCGGTATTACTCGCAATGCCAAAGCACCTTACCGATTTTATCTAGAAGGTAAGATATGATCGCGTCTCTGGCTTTTCGCAACGTCCTGCGTAATAAAGAACGGAGCCTTCTCACCCTGGTGGGGGTGGTACTGGCCATCGGCTCTTTCGTGGCCCTGGTCTCTCTGGCCGCCGGTTTCACCAAACGGGTGGAGCGGGAGTTGGGGAGTCGGGAAGTGCACATCTACGTGACCGGCAGTCGCACCTCGACTCTCCCGGTCAGCCCCCTGGGGGGCTCCGGAGCAAGCGGGGTTTCCCTGCCTAGAGAGCTGCAAGATATTTTGAAGGTGGAGGGCGTAGGCTCGGTGGTGCCCGTCATACGCTCCAGCCTGGACAGCCCGCGCTCGGTCATACCGGTCCTAGCCCTCTCTTTCGATCAGGTGGGGGCGGTGTTCAGGGACTGGGAACACGGGGTTGAACCTTCGAAACTGGTGCCCAAGCCGGCTTCGGTGGTCCGAGGAGAGCCCGAGCCGGAGACCACACCCAGCCCCGGTCCATCTCCGCCTCTTCTCCCCGAGGCCCCAGAGACGACACCTCAAAGCGTCTCGGAAGATACCCTGATCTACCCCATCCTCATTGGAAGGGACTTACAGGATGAGGTGGCCGAGTTGCGGCAGCGGGGGTTCTTGATCATCGAGGACCTGCCGTTTGACGTGGGTGCCACGATGGGAAGTTACGGTTTTTTGGACTACTCGGTGCTGGCACCCATCGAGGCGTTTCTTGAGCAGAGGCCGGATCGCGGGGTCCACGAGTTCTGGCTCACCTTAGATGATGAAAAGCAAGCCGATCGGATCAAGGCTGAACTCGAGGCCAAGCTCAACGCTTATTTAGACGATCAGGAGGCTGTCGGCGATTACACCGGGGCCCGCAGAATCAAGGTCCTGACTCGCAAGCAGTACCTGGCTTCTGCTCAGGAATATCTGGGGTACGGATGGCTTTTGCAGGTGGCAGTCTCTATGGTGGGCGTCCTGATCGCCGTGACAGCCAGCATGAACACTATGCTCATGTCTACCTACGAGCGACTTGGGGAGTATGCCACCTTGCGAGCCGTGGGAGCCTCTCGGCGGGTCATCTCCATGACCATTCTTTATGAAGCGACATTTCTCAATGTGACCGGGGGAGTGATCGGACTGCTCTTTGGTACGCTCGCTACCGGAGTTCTCGACAAGGCGGTCGGCTTGCTCCTGGAGATCCCTTACCCCATGGCAGGCATCACCCCCATGCTACTCCTGCAAGCGCTAGGTCTTTCCTTTCTGGTGGGGATCGTGGGGGCCATCATTCCCTGCTTCATCGTCAGCCGAATCGACCTTGTCGGTCAGTTGCGGAAAGGGCTGTAATGGAAGTCTTGCTCCGGGGGGTTCATAAGGTCTACAAAACCGGACACAGACCCAACAAGGTTCTGGATGGGGTGGATCTACGGGTGCCGTCGGGGCAATTCGTGGCGGTGACCGGACCGAGCGGGGCCGGCAAGAGTTCGCTGCTCTACCTGCTGGGCTGTCTCGACTATCCGGATTTTGGAGAGATTCATTTGGGCAACCGCGATGTGGCTCGCGATGGGGAGTCTCTGCGGGAGAAGATTCGGCTCAAGCATATCGGGTTTGTGTTTCAAGATTTTCGCTTGTTGCCGGCGCTGACAGCCCTGGAGAATATCACCTTGCCCATGCAGTTGGCGGGATTATCGTCGGCAGAAGCGCGGCAACGAGCCCGCGAGCTTTTGCGCCTTATCAATCTGGAGCGGGAGCGCGACCAGTTGACCGGGACCCTCTCGGGGGGGCAGAAGCAAAAAGTTGCGATCGCCCGGGCCCTGGGAAATTTACCGGAACTTTTGTTGGCCGACGAACCTACCGGAAACCTGGATGCGGCATCCACCAGGGAAGTTTTGGAGGTCCTCCAATCCATCAATCGTAGCCGCACTTTGACCACCATTATGGTCACCCACGACCCCCAGGCAGCCGCTTTCGCAGAGCGCCGACTGGTCCTGGAACAAGGGCGACTCAGGGAGGAGGGACACGATTCCAACCGTTGAAGGTCGGTCTCGGAAGGTGAG
Source organism: Vulcanimicrobiota bacterium (assembly GCA_041676625.1). Lineage (GTDB taxonomy): Bacteria > Vulcanimicrobiota > Xenobia > Xenobiales > JADMJV01 > JAEXNA01. Next base: position 51,977 of record JBAYRN010000019.1, on the reverse strand, counting down.
CATGCAAGTCTGTTTTTTCTGTGGCTCGGCAAATAGCCCGGAGGCCAAAGTCTGCCATTCGTGTTCGCAGCAACTGGCGGCGGATGAGGAGCAGTCTTCCGAAAAAGTCTCCGCGCGGGAGGCTTTGGAGGACGAATGCCCCTTCTGCGGCAATTCGATTGAACCGGGTGCTGATAAGTGTCCCCATTGTCAAACCATCCTCTTGTCCGAGGATCCTCTGGATCGCCCAGCGCCCAAGACGCACGAAATCGATATCACCGGGCGTTATGATGAATTCGCGGGGCGGGTGCAAAAAATGCGAAATCAAGAGATGACCCGCCTCCAGTTTTCGAACTGGCTGGACCACATCCAGCGCAGCCTTTTGAATCAGCGCGATCGTTATGTCGAACTCATCCAATCCTCGGGGTACTACGAATACGGGTCGGCGGAGGTCGATATGGGGATGACCGGGATCCTTGAGTACGAAGAAGCCATGGAGATGATGAAGCTTTTCGCAGACAGCGAAGAGACAGATTTCGCGGTTCTGGATTCGGCTCTCCAAAAGATGTGGGATGGCAATGAAAAATGCAATGAAGCCATGCGCATCAATCGGGATTTTCGAGCCAAGTTGGAGGAAGACTGGGGCTATATGTAAGGCATGGGCCTGTCTTTCGACGCCGTCAGCTTCTCCTATTATAAGACTCCGGTTCTTCAGAGCGTCTCCTTTCAAGTTTCCTCGGGTGAGATCGTTGGCTACCTGGGAGTCAACGGGGCTGGAAAAACGACCACATTTTTGCTGGCCACGGGCTTACTCAGGCCCCATAGCGGCCAGATCCGTATCGCCGACTGCGATCCCGCCCGGAGCAAGAGTTGGAGCTACAAAGTAGGGGTACTGACTTCGGGGGCGGGCCTTTATCCCAGATTGTCGGTGCGGAGAAACCTGTCTTTTTTTGCCGAACTCTACGGCCGTAAAGTCGATCTGGACCAGCACCTGGAAAGTCATGGGCTTAAAGAGTTCGCCGACAAGCCGGCAGGCCAGTTGTCCCAGGGGTTTCGCCGACGGTTGGCTCTGGCCCGGGCCACCATTCATCAGCCAGAATTGCTACTCCTGGATGAGCCCGCGGACGGTCTCGACCCCCAGGGGACCGAGCATCTTCACCTTCGGCTGAAAGCGTTTGCAGACAACGGAGGCGCTGTGGTGTTCACTTCTCATCGCCTGGAAGAAGTGGAGCGACTCTGCCACAGGATCTTGATATTGAGCGACGGGGTGATCGCTCTGGAAGGGACCCCTGCCGAACTAACCCAGAGCAGCAACGGAAAGGGATTGCGGGAACTGGTCCTGGGTTTGCAGCCCGGATAAAGAGGAGTGGGGTGGCAAAAGTTCAATTGAATAACCGTTCAGGAGATTGAAAAATGACCGTAGTGCGTAGAATCTTATTGGTTGTCGTCGGCATCCTACTGGTTTTGGATGTGGCGGCGCTGGCCATCGTGAAATTTGGGACGGGTCCCGCGCCTTCCGATGAAAAGACCAAAGTCGCCATCTGGATTGACGACAAGGCCCACGCCGAAGCCGCTGCGAAAATGCTGGCTGAGGCCGGATACCCAGACACCATCCACAAACCTGGTGAGCGTGAGACTTTCGTGGAAGCCGATTTCCGGGTGGTCATGGAAGCGAGCCGAAAGGAACTCCTGGACCCGGTCGCCACGGTTCTAAAAAAGGGCGGTCATAAGAATCTGACCTTCAACAAAGAAGGTACCGAACTCTACTACGGCGGTGTCTATCAGACCAAAGCCCAGGCCAAGAAGATCGCATCCAAGCTGGAAAAGCAAGAAATGCTGGTTTTTGATGTCAGGCCTGGCCAGAAGAAAGTCATGAAGAAAAGTTTCAAAGTGATCATTCCTGAAGTGCCCGCCAACTACGTCAGCGATGTCACCGCCCCGGTCGAGGCCGAGTATGAAGTGGTCAATATCGAGGAGTATCCTCTGGCCCCCAGCGAGGCCGCCGAGGAAGAAGCTTCTGAAGAGGAATAGATCCCGTGCTTCGGGCTTGGGCAATCGCCAAGCGCGATCTTGAAGACGCTTTTCGCAACAGCACCTTCTTGCTCATTCTCATCGGACCGGTGGTCTGCAGCATTCTCTTTTTCAGACTCTCCTCCGACGATGACTTCGGAAAGCCTCACCTGGGTATCGTGGGCTCTCTCCAGCAGGGCCTGGGTTTGGTTCTCTCCACCTCAGACCAGGTCGTGGTCCACGGCTTTGTAGAGGATACGCTGGCTGCCAAAGCCCTGGAAGAGGGGCAGATCGACGGATATCTCCTCCTCGACGAAGAGGTGGCCCCTTCGATTGTGGCCGGAGAGTTTCCCATTCTTACTCTGCAGGTCACCGAGACGGAATCTTTGCGTACCCGATTGTTGGAGCGCTCCATCGAGACTGCAGCCCGAAATTTGGCTGGCCAGGAACTTCCGCTGGACCTGGAAGTGGAGGGGAAGACGGCTCGAAAGGGCGATGTTTCCTGGTCGGAAGGCATGCTTCCGAGCTGGTTGGTCTTTACCGCAATGTCGGGCTTGATGTTTTGTTCAGCTTCTTTTATTGAAGAAAAAGATCACAGAACTATGCTCGGGGTCTTGACAGCGCCTGTCAGCATGGTAGAAATGTGGGTAGGGAAGGTTGGATCCGGATTTATTCTTTCCTACCTCTCCACGCTAGCCGTTCTTTTGGGGAACGGCATCATCCCCTCAGCGTATCTGCTCTTACATTTGATGGCCGGATGCCTGGCATTTTCAGCTCTCGGTATCCTGGTCGGGTTAATCTGCTCGAACGGAGCCGCGGCCAACGCCGCCACCTCGACCCTCTTCATGGTGATCTACATTCCACTAGCTCTCCAGGAAATGAGTGTCTTGTTCTATAAGGTGGCGGTCCTGACCCCGGCGTACTACCTGCAGAGCGGCACCCGTCACTTCATGAACGGAGCTATCGCGGGGGGAATGGTGGATTTCACCATACTCCTGGCTTTCGTGCTAGGGATCACAGCTCTCGGGCTGTGGGCAACAAGAAATACGGAGAGGATTCTGCTGGGAGTCTAACCTCACGCCTGTGAGTTCAGACGCCGGTAAGATCTATCACACGGACCCCACAAAGGAGAATCGCTAATGGCGAAGATGACGGCAGACTCATTGAAGAGCTGCAATCGACCGGAACTCATGGAAAAAGCCAAGGACCTTGGACTAAAAGGGTTTCAGAAACTGCGCAAAGACGACATGATCGCTCTCATTCTGGAGCAGGTCAACGGCGCTCCCAAAGAAGAATCGAAAAAGAGTTCAAAGTCGGAATCCAAAGAGCCCGCTGAACCCGAGTCCCGAGACCAGGACGAAGACGACAATGCCGAGGAAAACGGCGACGAAGACAGCGATCGCAGGGGCTCTCGAAGCCGCCGTCGCTCGCGTCGTCGTCCGAGCGAGGTTGATGACAACTCACGAGACAGACGCCCCCGGACCAGGGACGACCGGGAGGAAGAAGCAACCGGTTCGGATGAAACTTCGGACGACGCTGAAGACGATTCTGATGACGAAGACTCCGACTCCGGTCGCCGCCCCCGTCGCCGGGAACGGAGTCGACGTCGCCGCGGCCGCCGAGATGAGCGGGATGAGCGGGATGAAAACGACGAAGAGGATGAGTCGGACGACGACGGAGAAGACGACGAGGACGACGGCGGTCGCTCTACGGCCAAGCGCCAGCTCCTGTATGCTTCCGGTATCCTGGAAATTTTACCCGAAGGCTACGGCTTTCTGCGGGGGCGCCGCTATCTGCCCAGCCCCACGGATATCTATGTCTCGGTCGCTCAGGTAAGGCGGTTCGGTCTGCGCATGGGCGATATGGTGCTCGGTCAGGTTCGGGCTCCCAAGAGCGGAGAAAAATACTACGGACTTCTCAAGGTGGCCACGGTCAACGGGGTGGATCCTGACTCGGCCCGTCGCCGGCCCAAGTTTGACCAACTCACGCCGATCTTTCCGGAAGAGCGATACACCCTGGAGAGTGATGAGAAAAACGACTACTCTCGCCGCATCATCGACCTCTTCGCTCCCATCGGAAAAGGGCAACGCGGACTGCTGGTGGCCCCTCCCAAAGCCGGTAAGACCATCCTGCTGAAGAAGATCGCCAACGGAATTTCGGAAAACTATCCGGAAGTCACTCTGATGGCACTCCTGATCGATGAGCGTCCTGAGGAAGTTACCGATATGGAACGCTCGATCATCGGTGAGGTCATCGCCTCCACCTTCGACGAGTCGCCCGAGCATCACGCCCACGTGTGCGAACTGGCCCTGGCCAAAGCACAACGAATGGTGGAGATGGGCAAGGACGTGGTGATCCTGATGGACAGCTTGACTCGAATGGGTCGGGCTTACAACAACATCACCCCGCCTTCCGGACGAACCTTGAGCGGTGGTCTCGACACAGCCGCCTTGAGAACTCCCAAGCGGTTCTTCGGGGCAGCCCGTAACATCGAGAACGGCGGTAGCTTGACCATCATTGCCACTGCGCTTATCGAAACCGGCTCCAAGATGGATGAAGTGATCTTCGAGGAGTTCAAGGGTACCGGCAACATGGAACTCGACCTCTCTCGCCGCCTGGCAGAGAAGCGGGTTTATCCGGCCATCGACATCATCAAGTCGGGCACTCGCCGGGAAGACAAGCTACTCACCGAAGCCGAGCTCCAAAAGATCATCCTGATGCGCCGGGCTCTGTCTATGCTCAGCGACAATCAGCAAGAACCCACGGAAGCTGTCCTGGAACGGATGCGGCGGGCTCCCACCAACGCTGAGTTCCTGCTCTCGTTGGGTAAAGGGGCGCTCTAGTGCTCTGTCAAACTTCAAAATTCGGCCGAGGGCGGCCAGCCATCAATTCTATCGTCATCGATTTTCGCTTACGTATTCCCGATACGCGCACTCAAATCGATTTAGATAGAAATTACGTCTGGCCACCCTCAACCGAACTCCAAAGATTGACAGAACACTAGCGCGTCGATGACGGCTAAGAGTCAACGAAGGAAGAAGAGGCAACCCTCTCGGCAAAGGGGAGGGGAGCCTCTTCTTCCATTATGCGCAGGACCTGACGGACAGGTTGAGGATGTTCCGGGGCTACTTGGGCTGGCCAGGTCCGGATGCAGTTTTCGGGTCCCTGAAGAAGACGAACTCATCCCGCTTCCTCCGGGGGCCGACCTGCAACTCTTACCCGAGCGCCGGGCCCTGGCTCTGGATCCGGACGGCCGACAGGTTGAACTGGATGGCCTGGCCGTGGCGGCCCGAATTCCGGTGGGCTACACGCGGACCCTTTTACCCGCTTTTGCCGAGCCTCCCGAGGGGGTGGGTTATCTTCCGTTTTTCGGGTACACCGCGGTGTTTGCCCGGGGAGAGGAACTGCTGTGCGCGGCCCTGCAGACCGAGTCCAATCCCCACTGGGCCCCGCAATATTATCACCAGCCGGAACTCGGCCCTCGGATCTCGGAACTCAAGGAGCGTTTTCCCGAGAACAGGATCCTGGACCAGTTGGAGACCTGCGCTCTCGAATACGGTTGTTACAACGCCCAGAACATCTTCATGCATCGTTGGGAAGGAGCGGTCACGGTCAGCCCGGCCTGTAACGCTCAGTGTCGGGGCTGCATCTCTCTGCAGCCGGAGGACCTGCCACCCAGCCCCCAGGAGCGCTTCAAATTCAAACCGCTGGTGGAGGAGATCGTGGAACTGGGAGCTCACCATCTCGCTTCCCCGGACGCCATCTTCAGCTTCGGACAGGGATGCGAGGGCGAGCCGCTTTTGGCCGGCGATGCGATCGCCGAAGCCGTGGAGCGTTTGGCAGCCCTGCCGGACCGGGGCTCCATCCATCTGAATTCCAACGCCTCTCTCCCGGAGAAATTGAAGAAGATCGTGGAGGCCGGACTCGACTCCTTGAGGGTCTCCACCAACTCGGTCTTACCCCGGGTCTACGAGGCCTACTATCAACCCCGACGATACAATTTCGAGGCGGTCCGGGAGTCCACTCGCCTGGCAGGTGAGGCGGGCTGTCACCTCTCCCTGAACCTCTTGATGATGCCGGGTTGGACCGATGCCGCCGAGGAAGTCGAAGCTCTGGTCAAGTTCGTCAACGACTACGGGATCGATATGATTCAGTTACGAACCCTCAACATCGACCCCAATTTTTATGCCGCCCACGTACCGCTTCCAGAGGGACCGGTCATCGGGATCCCTCAACTTCTAAGTAGATTAACCAGAGAATGCCCGAAACTCACTCTAGGAAACCACTCCCCACGGGTATTTCGCCGTCAGGCAACAGGTGAGGCCTCTTCAGGGAACGAACAGAGCCGCCCATGATCAACGCAACCATCGGACGCTATCATATCATTGAGGAGTTAGGCCGGGGCGGCATGGGGGTGGTCTACCATGGTCATGATCCTTTGCTGGACCGCCCTGCGGCCATCAAGATCCTTTCCCAACAGTTGGTAGGCAATCCGGAGGCCAAGGAGCGGTTTCTGCGCGAAGCTCAGGGGGCGGCGCGTTTAAACCACCCCAATATCGTAGCCATCTACGACATCGCCGAGCACGAGGGCATCTATTACCTGGTCTTTGAGTACATCGATGGAACCGATCTCGACGGGGTGATCGAAAAGGTCAAGGGACCCATGGAGGTTCCCAAAGCATTGGAACTTTTCATTCCCCTTTGCCACGCTTTAGACTACGCCCACCAACACGGGATCGTGCACCGAGACGTCAAGCCGGGCAACGTGATGGTCACCGATAAGGGTGAGGTCAAGCTCGCTGATTTCGGAATCGCCTGGGTGGAGATGTCCCAGACCCTGACCCAGCCGGGTCAGATGATCGGTTCCTGTTTCTATTTTTCACCCGAGCAGGCCCGGGGTGAAAAGGTGGATCGCCGGGCCGACATCTACTCCCTGGGGATCGTGTTGTACCAGATGTTGGCCGGCCGCGTGCCTTACACGGCCGACAATCTACCGGCGGTGATCCAGCAACACCTGACCGCCGAACCCACTCCCCTCCGGGAGATCAATCGGCGGATTCCGGAAAATATCGATCAGGCTGTCCTCAAGTGCATGGCCAAGGACCCTGGAGAGCGTTTTCAGAGTGTGGGCGATTTGATCAAGGCGCTGGAAACCGAGTCGGTCCCCGAGGACCTCTACAAGACCAACATCAGCCCTTCAGAAGCGGCTCTACACAACATCCTGGGCAACAACTACTACAAGCAAGGGAAGCTGGACCTGGCCATTATGGAGTGGCGCAAGGCCACCGTACTGGACCCCTACAACGCCCTGACCCACAACAACCTGGGCACGGCCCTGGATGGATTGGGGAAGCTCCCCGAGGCGGTCGACGAGTACAACAAGGCGGTTGCTCTAAACCCCAACAACTTCGTGGCCCACTACAACATGGGCTCGGCCTACTATCGCCAGAACCAGATCGATAAGTCGATCGAGGAGTACCGAAAGGTCACGGTGCTCAACCCCAAATTCGCCCCGGCTTATTACAACCTGGGGAACGGTTTTTTCCGGCAAGACAAGACGGACGCGGCCATCGAGGAATGGCAGAAGGCACTGGTGCTCAATCCGCAATTTGCCGAGGTCCACTACAACCTGGGCAACGCCTTTCACGGCAAGGGCCGCAAGGAAGAGGCCATCAAGCACTGGGAGAAAGCCATCGAACTCGACCCCCAGTTTGCAGTGGCGCTCTACAACATCGGCACCATCAAGGTCGACCAGGGCGATCTCGACGGTGCTATGGAGTTGTGGGAAAAGTCTATCGAGATGAACCCCAACTTTGCCCAGGCCCATTACAACATCGCCAACATGCACTGGGAGCACGGCAACATGGATCTGGCCATCGCCGGATGGGAGAAGGCGTCCAACGCCGAGCACGGGTTTTGGCAGGCCCACAACAATCTGGGCAATGCCTACTACCAGCGTTCGCAGTTCGATGAGGCGATCAATCAATGGCAGAAGACCGTTCAGTTCGAACCGGAGTTTTGGCCCGCCCACTGGAACCTTGCCAACACGTTTTTTTACCACCGCGGTCAGTTGGAGGAGGCGATCCTGGAGTGGCAAGCGGTCACTCGAACCCACTCCAACCACTGGCCTTCGTACTACAATCTGGGTGAGGCCTACCTGGAGCAAGGTAAGATCGAACTGGCGATCTTGGAATGGGATAAAGTTGTCCAATTAAATCCAGGATTCTGGCACGTTTACCATAATCTCGGTACACTCTTTTATCAAAGAGGAAAGTTGGATCAGGCGATAGCATACTGGACCAGGGCTATCGGGCTAATGCTGTTTCCCTGGCAATAGCCTGGAGATACCATGGGAGGAACGTTATGAGTGCACAAGACGAGATAAAGCAAAGATTAGAGGTGGCCCAACTCTACGAAGAGATGGGACAACTTCCCAAAGCCACCAGATACTATATCGCAGCAGCAGAAACAGCCCTGAAGGGTAAACTGTTCGATCGTGGCCGGGAATTGCTGCACAAGGCTCTTCAACTCGATCCCGCCAACGCGCAAGCCAAGACTTACCTGGAAAAGCTCGACAAGCATCTCGAAAGTTTAGGAGTTGCTCCCAGGAGTGCACCCGGGGCAGGTACCTCCAGCGCGCCGGCGGCTGCTGCGGCCGGAAGCGGCAACGTGACCCTGCCTACCCCCGCCCTTTATTTGCGAAGTGAACAGGTTTCGGCCATTCTGTCTCAGGTCTCCTCGGCCCCGAACCCCAAGTTTTTTCCCTATACCTCGCTGCCTAAGATCGATATGCGGGCCATCGAAGAGAAAAATAAGCGGTTGGAGGCCGCCCGGGAAGCCCAGCGGGCCAAGGAACGAACGGCCGTAGAGAGCGCCTTTTCAAGTTCTTCGGGCGGCTTTTCAGGCGGAGGTACCTCAGGGTTTCTCGATCAGGTCCAACGCACCGGACGTCGTCGTGACAAGACTGAGGAGGAGAGCGTGGAAAGTGCTCCTGATGACAGCTCCAACGAAGGTCGTCGTCGTCGGCGGGGTGGAGCCAACCAGGACCTGGCCGACTCCATTCGTAAGCGCCTCCAGGGGGGTTAAGCCAGGCCCCCGTTGGATGGGTTCAGCAGTTTTTTCAGCAGCTTCTTGAACTGGGCTGGGCGGATCGGTTTGGTGACGTATTCGTTCATTCCCACCTCGATGCAGCGATTTCGGTCCTGGATCGAAGCGTTGGCGGTCACTGCAACGATCGGCAATTCCCCCGGAGATTTCAGCTTTCGGATTTCTCGGGTCGCTTCCAGCCCATCCATGACCGGCATGTAGCAATCCATCAAGACCAGGTGGTAGGGGAGTTCTTGCACCGCCTTGATGGCCTCGGCTCCGTTGGCCACCACGTCGCAGTGATAGCCGTTTTTTTCCACCAGGCGAGCCAGCAGCTTTTGGTTGACTTGATTATCTTCCACCACCAGAACTCTCAGGCTTGCTCCTTCTCTATCAGCGTCTCGAAGTTCCCCGGACCCGCTCCGACTGTCCAGCTTGCCCAGAACCATCTTGATGGTTTCGATCAGGGTGTGGTGCCGGACCGGCCCGGATAGGTTTGCGCTGACTCGAGAGAGGATTTCTGGCTCGAGCAGTTCCTTGAAGGCCGGTTTGATGAGGACGGTGGGCACGGAGTCGTCGATGACCGCCATAGTACGGGTCAGACTATGGGCGCTCTGGCCGTTGGCCTCCGAACAGTCGATCAAGATCGCATCCACCCCCTGCAGGGTATGGTCCGGTTCGGTCACCGAGACGACCTGGCAATTGACAGTTTTGAGAAGTTCTTCCAGGGACTGCCGGGCGGTCTCGTGGTGAGCGATCAGGCCTACTCTAACCCCCTCCAGGCTGAGCCTCTTGTGGTCTTCTCCCTCGGGTTCCGGTGCGCTTTGAAGGGGGAGTTTGACCCAGAAGGTAGAGCCGTGTCCGGGTTGGCTCTCTGCGCCAATGGTACCCCCCATGGCGGTTGCCAGTCGCTCGCAGATGACTAACCCCAGTCCGGTGCCTCCGAACTTCCGTGAGGTGGAGGAGTCGACCTGGGAAAACTCCTTAAAAAGTTTGTGGAATCGAGAGGGTGGGATACCGATCCCCGTGTCGACGACTTCGTACAGGATCGAATTTCCTTCGTCGTCTGGTCGAGCCTTCAGGGCTACCGTACCCTCCTGGGTGAACTTGATGGCGTTGGATAGGAGATTTAAAAAGATTTGCTTGAGCCGGGTGGGGTCGCCGACCAGGTTCAGGGGCAGACGATGGTCAACGGTGAGGTGGATTTGTAGATCCTTTTCACGGGCCTGATAGTAGAGCAGATCCACCACGTCTTCCAGGGCCGGGCGGAGTTCGTAATCGGTGGATTCCAGATCCATCATCTCCGCTTCCAACTTGGAGAAGTCCAGAATATTGTTGATGATCGCCATCAAGGCCTCGCCTGAACGACGGATGGTGGTGGTGTACTCGGTTTGCTCCCGGCTGAGGTTGGTGTCCAGGAGCAACCCGGTCATCCCTATTACCCCGTTGAGGGGAGTTCGTATCTCGTGGCTCATGGTGGCCAGAAAGACCGAGCGGGCTTCCACCGCAGCCTCGGCTCTGAGCTTGGCCTCCTCGAGTTGAACGGTCCGCTCTTCTAATTGAAGTTGATTTTCAATGGCGTGTTTCAACCAGAAATTCTGCCGATAGCCCTGACCTCCCAAAAAAATGATAAAAAACACCACCACCAGCGCCATGGGGTAGTTGGCGCCCACGAAGGCCGCCAGCGCCGGTGGTATCATGGACAAGAAGAGAAAGAGACGCTGGGAGGTGAGATCGGGTACCAGAGAGGCCGTGGCTCCCGCACAGATCCCGGCGTTTACCAGGAGTGTAAAGAGGGCGGTCCAGTGATAGCTGTCCACGGTAATGGCGTAGCCGCTCAAAGCTCCCCAGGCAAAGGCCATCGTAGCGGTCAGTAGCCGAAATAGCGAGATAAAGGTGTTGGGGTGGGCCATGTTCTGTTTCAAGGCGACCTGCACAAAGAAGAACCTGCCCAGGCCGGCCAGCGCGACCAGAGTAAAGCAAACCCCGGACAACTGCCGATGCGCAGTCCCAAGTTGGGTGCACCAGATCACCACGAAAAGTAAAGCCGGGCTCATCAGCGAGCCTTCGGGGCTTCGTTTTGCGAGGGTTAGATCGAGTTCTTTTTTGACCGCCTTGGCCTGTCCCATTTCCAAAAATCTGATTCGCGCTGCAAGGGGTTCGGGCCTGGGAATGCTCCAAAGCCCGTTTGTTCACAATTCGCTCATACTCCTATTTGTAGTCTCATGGTAGAAAAATTATGACGGGACTACCCGCAAATTGGAAGAGACACATGTTGGAATATACCCAGGAAAAAAAGGGGGATGTCCAGGCACCGCTTCCCTTAGGAAAAAGCTGGCTGGAGAAGCCGCGGGTGGGCAGCTTGCTCTCCAAGCTTCTTCCTGATGAGAAGTAGGATATACCCTATCGAATAGGACGATGCTAAGCCATCGAGGCTCTCGATGTCCTGGTTTCTATCCTATGCTTACCCTATCCCCCAACCCGCTGGGATCGGACTCAAGTCCGGTCCCAGTCTCTATTTCTGGCCAGATCCTCAGGGCCTGTTAAATCAGAGGTCGATTTTGGAAGTAGTGGTCAGCGCTCTGGAGGTGGGGAAGGACCTCTTCTTCAAAGGCCAGCACCGCCTGGATCGCATTTTCTAGCGGTCCCATGGCCAGGGCCTGTTTGGCGTCGCACAGCTGCTGGGAGCGGAAAGACTCTCGATGAATGGTCTCGACCAGCAAAGCGGCCGGTCGATAGGGGAGAGCCGAGAGCATGTTGGCAACGACCAGGCGATCGTCTCCGGCCGCGTGGCTGGGATCGTAGATCACCGGTAGTACGGTCTGCTCCTGGGCGTAGGTGATCACGTTGAGATCGGGAGTGAATCGGTTGTAGCCCTTACCACAAAACATGGTCTTGACCCCCCGCTCGCACAGCAGGATATCCAGGTTTCCCCGATTGGCCACGTACTCTGCTGCGTTGAACCACTCGGCTGCATCGTTTCCGAAGCCCCGCTTCAAGATGACCGGCTTTCCGGTGTCGCCCACGGTCTCCAGGAGCTTGAAATCCTGGGCGTTTCGGGTGCCGATTTGAAAACAGTCCAGATGCCCGGCCAGTTCCTCCACCAGGGTATGGTCCATGACCTCCGAGACGTACGGCAGGCCGGTCTCATCGCGGACCCGGTCCAGTATCTCGATGCCCTCCATGCCCAGACCTCGAAAGTCGGTGGGGCGAGTGCGCGGTTTGTAGGCGCCCGCTCTCAGCATCACTCGATCACGAATATTCAAGCGATCGGCAAGTTCGGCGATCAGCCGGGCGGCTTCAAACACTTGTTGCTCGGATTGCGCCGAATCCGGTCCCACCACGAAGACGCAAGGTCCCGCCCCGATCCGTCGGATCTTGCCGTCGGGCCCGGAGACTTCCACCACCCGCGACTCTCGCTTGACCGAGCGTTGCCCCTCCGAGGAGACTCTTCGACCGATGTTTTTGTAGGAGCTTGAGATTCGCCACACTCGCCCGACCCCGGGTAGGGTTTCCAGGTATTCGGTGTGCTGAGCCAGGTCCTTGGGGTCTCCGATCACGTGCAGGGTGTCCACCGGGCCGCGCCCATGGATCTGCTCGATGGAGTTTCCGTACTTTTCTGCTAGTTCGGTAATGATGCGAAGGCTCTCAGGTTGGTTGCCTTCTATTTCGATGATCACGTTTGAGGTTTCTTTCTAGAGTGGAGTGTTAGAAGCTGTTGGAGGGTGTGTTCAACGTCGCCTCGCCGTTTGGTCACGTGGTCGTGGATTCGATAAAAAACCGCCCCCAGATCTCTGAACAGAGATTGTTCCTCTACCAAAACCGCCGCCAGCGGTTGCACCCCGATGCCTTCCAGCAACTGCTCTTCACTCAATTGGATCTGTTTTTGGAGCGCCTCTAAGTAGTGCTCGGCTCCGGATTTACTTTTGTCGACACCGGCTCTCTGATTGCCTTGCAGGGCGGCCGTCTCCACCTGGTTTGGAGTGAGCTTTCGCATGTGAGCCAGGACCCGGAGCTGAATGGAAAATTGGCGCAAGAAGAGGGCCTGGGGGTCCTGATCCTTATTGACTTGAGGATCCCACAACTCCAAGGCAGCCTCCACCACCAGGCAAAGGCGCTTCAGTTCCGCGTGGAACAGAATCTGGTCATTGCCCGACTGCTTGCGTAACGCTTGCTCTATCTTGCTCCATAGAGTCAGGCCCTTGACCTTCTCTTTGTCCACCCCGCCCGAGGTGGGCTGGAGGGGATGATGGAAGTATTGCACGGATCGCTCCTATACCGAGATGGGTGCCCTTAATGCCGGATAAGGGTCGTACCCTACCAACGATATATGATTGGGTAAGAAGTCGTCAATTTCCTTGATGGAAGTGTCGAGTTTCAGGCTCGGCAGCTTTCGAGGAGTGCGGGAGAGTTGCTCCTGGACCTGTTCGAGGTGGTTTGCGTAAATGTGTACGTCGCCAAAACTGTGCACGAAGTCTCCGACTTCAAGGCCACACACCTGAGCGATCATGTGGGTCAACAAAGCATAAGAAGCGATGTTGAAAGGCACCCCCAAAAACAGATCGGCACTACGCTGATAGAGCCCGCACGAGAGCTTGCCCTCTAAAACGTAGAACTGGAAAAGGGTATGGCAGGGGGGCAGAGCCATCTCTTCCAGACTGGAGACGTTCCAGGCCGAAACGAGGTGGCGGCGGGAAGAGGGGTTTTCCCGGATCTGCTGGATGAGACCGGCGATCTGGTCGTACTCCTTGCCATCCGGACCAGGCCAGCGGCGCCACTGCACTCCGTAGATGGGACCCAGTTCACCCTGTTCGTCGGCCCAGGCGTCCCAGATCCCGCAGTTGTTTTCCTTGAGAAACTCGATGTTGCTTTCTCCCCGCAGAAACCACAGTAACTCCGTGACCACGGATTGGAAGAAGAGCTTCTTGGTGGTCACCGCCGGGAAGCCACTGGAGAGATCAAAGCGAAGTTGAGCACCGAATCTCGAGTAGGTGCCGGTGCCGGTACGGTCGCTCTTGAAGACTCCGTTGTCGCGCACCTCGCGCAGGAGTTCGAGATAATTTTTCACGGCTCTACCCCGGTCAAGATCTCCCCGGCTCGTGCACTGACCCGGAGAGGATATTCCTTACCTTGCTGGTCGGTCCACTTCAACTCCTGGCCCACTTCTCCGTACTCCCGGCGCACCAAAAGGTAGCCCACGCTACCTTCTCCCTGGGCGCGGGTCACGGTGCTTTTTACCTCGGCTACCGTCTTGCCGTCTACGGTACAGGCCCAGTCGGCGGGAATGACCGTCTCGGATTCAAAACCCCTCAGGTGGCGATTGAGGCGCCCTCGATGAAGCACCCGGGCCACGATCTCCTGGCCGGGATAGCAGCCCTTGCTCTCGGAAAAATCTCCTTCCTGGGCGACCTCCACGAACAGGGTCTCGTCGTCGTAATCGAGTTGGTAGCGAAGCCGGCCCAGCTCGATCCGGCGCCTCTCGGCCTCCACTTCGGGCATGGGTTGAGCGTTCTGGCTAAGATAGTCTTTGAACTCTTCAGGCTGTTCGGTGTAGCACCAGCAGCAGTCGTCGCCATAGCGGGGATCGGGTTGAAACACCACCTGGCAGTGCGAATGCAGGTCGGCCGGGGCATCGCAAACCACAAAGAGACTACCCTGACGGCGTTGGACCTCCAGTTTTTCTCCGAAGTGGTAGCGGTCGATGCTCTCCTCGAGCCTTTCCACCTGAGCCGCCGGGGTCAGCAAAGCCAGGTAGTCAGGTTGGGCGGACACCCAGAATTCGGCTTGCACTTTGGCGTTGACCGAAAGAAAAAAGTTGTGCACCAGGGGGCTCTCCGAGGTGGGTAAGACGTTGGTGGTGAGGCGATGCAAAAAGTCGCTTCGATCACTTCCGGTCACCCGAACCAGAACCCAATCTTTATCGTGAAACCAACGACTCATCAAGCTAAGACTGCACGAAACATGGCGTCCGGTCCGTGATCCGTCATCCGGGCCCGGCCCGTGTGGGTGAGATGCCGGGCCAGATGGTAAACCAGATCGGGTTTCTTGGATCCGGTCAGTTTTGCTAATTCCTGGGCGGTGAACGAACGCGACTCCGACTCCAGGACCGAGAGGATCTCGGCTTGCAAGTTCAGGGAGCCTTCGGCAGCTTTCTTGCCAGCTTCGACCCCGGGCTGGTGATAGGCGTTGACGTTGATCAACTCGGCGTAGAGACCGACCGCCCGTTCGAAGAGCGCGATCAGTCCGGCCAGGTGGTAGGGCGAGACCTGGGCCAGAGAGATGGAGAGGCTGGGTCTTCCCTCTTCGGCCAGGGCGTACTTGGTGCCTAGAAAGAAAGCGTTGAGGTAATCTCCGGTGCGAATCCCATCAGCCACCTCGAAGGCTGCCCCGAGCCGCACTTCATCCACGGTGATGAAGGTCACGAAGAAGTTTCGAAGACCGTCTCGCAACTGTTGAACGTAGGCGTGTTGATCGGTGCTCCCCTTGTTGCCGTAGACGGAAAGGCCCTGCTCCACGACCTTCCCATCCCGGTCCTCCCGCTTGCCCAGCGACTCCATGACCAGTTGTTGGAGGTAGCGGCTGAACAACTCCAGGCGGTCTTTGTAGGGGAGCACGACCATGGCTTTACTGCCCTGACCGTCGCCCAGAAGATACCAGGCCGCAGCCAGTAAGGCTGCCGGATTATCCAGGGGATCGTCGAGCCTGGTCAGGCCGTCCATGTGCTTGGCTCCGCGCAAAAACTCATCGATATTGACCCCGCCCAGGGCGGCTGGCACCAGGCCCACCGCGGAAGTCACGGAGGTCCGACCGCCCACCCAGTCTTCCATGGGGAAGGTGGCTATCCAGCCTTCTTCGGCGGCTTTCTGGAACAGTTTGCTCCCGTCTCCGGTGATGGCCACCGCGTGACCCGGGAAGGAGTGGCCGGCTTCTTCGAAGGCGCTTTCGACCTCCAGCATGCCGTTGAGGGTTTCCGGGGTTCCACCGGACTTGCTGGTCACCAGGACCAGGGTGGTGGCCAGTTGCTCGGGGCCGAGAAGATCGATGAGATCGTCCACGCCTTGGGGATCCGTGTTGTCGAGAAAATGGATGTCCATGGGCTGGGTGGGGGAGCCCAGAGCCCGATTGACCAATTGCGGCCCCAAGGCCGAACCCCCGATTCCGATGCTGATCAAAGTGCTGAAGCGGTATCCCTGGGGAGAGCAAAGTCGGCCGGAATGAACATCCCGGGCAAACTGCTTTACACTCAGCACGGTGGAATCCACGGCGTCGGCGAGATCCTGTTCGGGAGCCAGCTTGGAGTCCCGCAACCAGTAGTGCCCGACCATCCGGTTTTCGTCCTGGTTGGCGATGGCGCCTGACTCCAATCGGGCCATAGCCTGGATAGCCTGGTTCAGGCGAGGCTCCAGCTTCTTGAGGGCCGAAGCTGAGACTCCGGTGGTGGAAAGGTCCAGGCTGAACCCCACCTCCGGATAATCAAAGAAAGTTTGAGAAAAGGTTTTCCAACTGGGGTGAAGTGATTTGCTTTGAGTTTGAGTGGTCATAATTTTTATCCGAACAGTTTGCTTACTGAGAGGTTGAAGTAGTTTCGACGGATGGCTTCGCCCAGCAGTGGCGCCACCGAAAGCACGGTGACCTTTCCTCGCCGGGCCGAAGAGGTGATAGGAACGGTGTCGGTCACGATGACCTCCTCGATGGGTGAGGCTTCGATGGCTTCGATGCAATTACCCGCAAAGAGGCCGTGAGTGGTGGCCGCGAAGACCCGCTTGGCTCCCTTTTCCATCAGCAGGTCGACCCCCCGTAGCAGGGTGCCCCCGGTGGAGATGATGTCGTCCACGATGAGGGCGGTCTTGCCCTGGATCTCGCCCACGAAGTCCATCACGTCGACTGCATCGGGGCGAGGTCTGCGTTTGAAGATGATGGCCAGACCCGCACCCAGACGCTCGGCGAACATCCGGGCCCGGCTCACCCCACCGGCATCCGGGCTCACCACTACCAGTTCATCCTTGCTGATGTATTTCTGGCGGAAGTAGTCCACCACGATCGGCATGGCCACCAGATTGTCCACGGGAATATCGAAAAAGCCCTGGATGGCGGCGGCGTGGAGATCGACGGTGATCACCCGATCGGCTCCCGCGCTGGTCATGAGGTTGGCCACCAGTTTGGCTGTGATGGGCTCACGGCCGGTGGTCTTTTTCTCTTGTCGAGCGTATCCGTAGTAGGGAACCAGCACGGTGATGGTCTTGGCCGAAGAGCGGGTCAGGGCGTCGCACATGACCAGCAACTCCATCAAGGTGTCGTTCACGTTGCCGCAGGTGGGTTGGATCAAAAAGACCTCCGCCCCGCGCACGTTCTCCTCGATCTGCACCCGTAGTTCTCCGTTGGTGAAGCGCCCTACCAGGGCCTTCCCCAGGGGGATATCGAGATATTCGGCGATGGCGGAAGCCAGTTGGGGGTTGGAGTTGCCGGTGAAGAGAACGAGGTTCTCTCCTTCCAAGGTCGGTTGCTCGTGCTCTTCTAAAACCAGCATTGGTTTTGCTCCTACAGGTTTCCGCGTCGGGCCTGTTCGCGCTCTATCGCCTCGAACAGCGCCTTGAAGTTGCCCAGACCAAAACCCCGGCTGCCCCGACGTTGAATCACTTCGAAGAAGACGGTGGGCCGGTCCTGGATCGGCCGGGTGAAGATCTGGAGCAAGTAGCCCTCATCGTCTCGGTCCACCAGGATGCCCAGATCTTGGAGGTCCTCGATCTTCTCCTTGATGACTCCCACCCGGTCGGCCAGGTCTTCGTAGTAGCTGTGCGGGATGGTCAAGAACTCGAGCCCTTGCGCTTTCAGTTTGTTGACGGTGCTGATGATGTCTCCGGTAATCAGGGCGATGTGCTGCACCCCGGGACCACCATAAAAGTCGAGATACTCCTCGATCTGAGATTTCTTTTTGCTCTCCGCCGGTTCGTTGATGGGGAACTTGATCTTGCCGGTGCCGTTCTGCATCACCTTGGACATCAGAGCGGTGTAATCGGTGGAGATGGCCTCGTCGTCGAAGTGGATGAGCTGAGAAAAGCCGAGGACTTCACCGTAAAAGCGGACCCATTCGTTCATCCGGCCCAGTTCCACGTTGCCCACCACGTGATCGATCCCCACCAGACCGACTTCACCGGCCGGGGGCGCGATGTCCAGATCTTCGAAACCTGGAAAGAAGCGTCCCTTGTAGTCTTTACGCTCTACGAACTGGTGGATGGTATCGCCGTAGGTGGCGATGGCCGAGGTGCGTACCGTGCCGTGCTGGTCGGAATGCTCCTGGAGTTCCTGCACGGTCACTGCCCCTCGCTTGCTGGTCTCTTCCAGAGCCTTCTTGGCGTCGTCCACTTCCAGGGCCAGCACCCGCACTCCGTCGCCGTGTCGGGCCACGTGCTCGGCCACCGGGTGGTCCGAGCGGATGGCCGAGGTGAGGACGAATCGGATTTTTCCTTGTTCCAAGAAGTAGGAGGCCCGGTCTCGGCAGCCCGTCTCAGGGCCCCGGTAGCCTCGAATATGAAAGCCGAGGATGGTGCGATAGAATTGGGCCGATTGTTTGGCATTGCCCACGTAGAACTCCACGTGATCCATGCCGTTGAGGGGTAGAAAGTCTTCGGTCTGAGCTTTTTGAGCGGTTTCGGCTTGCATATTTACCTCGCGAAAATCGTTAAGGGATGGTCAAGCCTTCTGTTGGGGAACACCATCTCCTTCCCCAAAAAAATGGGTTTTTATCCCACCGGTTGTGGGAAATGAGTAGCAGCATGATCATTAGACTCAGAAATACTATCGAAGCCACAGTGGGAAGTATCGGTATCGGGGGTTCCAACCCCGTCCGGGTTCAGAGCATGACCAATACCGACACCGCCGACGTGGCGTCCACCGTGGCTCAGATCATTGAACTCGCCGAGGCCGGTTCGGAACTGGTCCGTTTCACCGTGAAGGATGACGACAACGCCCGGGCGGTGCCCGAGATCCGGAAGAAGGTGAGAGCGGCCGGCTATGAGACCCCGCTGATCGGCGACTTCCACTACAACGGACACAAGCTCCTGGTGGCCCACCCCGAGTGCGCCCGTGCGCTGGACAAGTACCGCATCAACCCCGGCAACGTGGGGGTGGGCAAGCAGCACGATAGCAATTTTAAAACCATGATCGAGGCCGCCATCGAGTATCGAAAGCCCGTTCGTATCGGGGTCAATGGAGGCTCCCTTGATCAAGCTCTGCTCAAAGAGCTGATCGATGAGGACCTGGCTGCCGGCAGCCCCAAGGGAGCCAAACTGGTCTTTCTGGAAACCATGGTGGAGTCGGCTCTTCGCTCGGCCCGGCAGGCCGAAGAGTACGGCATGCCCAGAAACCAGATCATCCTTTCCACCAAGGTCAGTGAAGTGACCGAGGTGATCCACGTCTATCGGGAGTTGTCCAAGCGTTGCACCTATCCGCTGCACGTGGGACTCACCGAGGCGGGTATGGGTCTAAAGGGTACGGTCAGTTCAAGCCTGGCCCTGGGGGTCTTGCTGCATGAAGGGATCGGCGACACCATCCGGGTTTCGCTGACCCCCAAGCCGGGTGCACCCCGCACCGAAGAGGTGGAGATCTGCCAGGAGATTTTACAGAACATCGGACTGCGCAACTTCACCCCTCGGGTCACCGCTTGCCCGGGCTGCGGCCGCACCACCAGTACCCTGTTTCAGGAACTGGCTATCGACGTGGAGACTTACCTCAAAGACAAAATGAAGTTTTGGACCGAGTCCGGCTACCAGGGGGTGGAGACCATGAAGGTGGCGGTGATGGGCTGCGTGGTCAACGGACCCGGGGAAGCCAAGGGGGCCAACATCGGCCTCTCTCTGCCCGGCACCGGTGAGCAGCCAAGCGCTCCTGTCTACGCCGACGGAGTCAAGGTGGCGACCCTCAAGGGTGACGCGAAAAAGATCGCGGGTGACTTTCTCTGCATGGTGGAAGATTACGTGAAGTCTCATTACGCTCCGGACTCGGCCCGGGAAAAGCCGGCCGTCCCGGTTTGACCGGCTACCTGCTTCAGCACTCTCCTCAGGCACGGCAGGGCTTCGAAGCTTTCTTCTCCCGTTGCCTGGAGGGTCTCAACTCGGACCCGGTGGCCTGGGTCTTTCTGCGGGGCGACGGGGTCTATCAGGGGCTCCGGGATCAGACCGTGGATGAGCCGGGCTTCTCCATACCGGTGGCGGGTGGCTGGCGGGCGCTGGCCGCGCGGGGCGTGCAGGTCTACATCTGCCGCAGTTGTGCCGAACTGCGGGGAGTGGGTAAGGCGAGCTTTTTCCTGCGGGAGGCCAAATTGGTGGGGCTGGACGAACTGGTTCGACTCACCCTCAAGTCCGATAAGGTCGTGAGCCTGTGAAGCGGGTTGTCCTGAAGTGTTTGGAGCCCAACTGCCGCGACGCCCTGGAAAGCACGGCCCGCCTGGCTCTCACCTTCGTGACGGTGACCACCGGGCCGGGATTTTCCGATTTTCGGGCTGAACGAGACCTTCAGGTTCATCTGTCGGCTCTGGCCTTGAAGGATGGCTGCCATCTTCCCGATCTGGCCCAGGAGTTGCTGGAGGCCGTGCAGGCCTACGGGATCGTGGTCCAGCGGGCTGCCGACGAGGAAGTTCCGCCGGAGTGGGCTGACTGGTGGAAAGAACTGGCGCCGATCGAAGAAGCTGAAGGGGAGGACCCCCTGGTCCTGGAGATTCGATGATTAAACTTGCCGTGATATCCGACACCCACTGGTCTAGCTGGAATCTCGCTGATCCCCTGGTCCGGCAACTGGAAAAGATCTTGCAAGAGGGCGGGTATGATCAGATCTGGCACGCCGGCGACGTGACCGCAAGTGCGGTGCTGGAAAAGCTCGAGACCTTTGCTCCGGTGGTCTGCGTCAAGGGAAACTGTGACAGTTTTCTGGGCCGGCGGCTACCCCACTCGGTAACCGAAACCCTGGAGCAGGTGAAGATCGCAATGATCCACGGTTGGGACCTGCCTTTGGACCACGCCCCCACCGTACTCGGCCGCTTTCCCTCCGAGGTGAGCGTCATCATCCACGGCCACACCCACCGCCGGCGCTTTCAGGAGACCGCGGACGGAGGGGCCACCATCATCAACCCTGGTAGCGTGAGTTCCCCCCGGGGAGGTGAAACCCCGGGCTATGGAGAGCTACGGATCTCGGGGGGTCAGTGGGAGTACCGGAGCTTCTCTCTTTCAGATGTTTTTCAGTAGAGCGGGTTAGAGTGTTGATATGTTCATTCAAGCTCTAAATAGCGCCGGAAGCGCTCGAAATTCTTCATTGCCCGCGGGTAAGCTCGCTACTGCTGCCGCCGACTCGATCAAGTCCATGGCCACCGAAGACAGCGACATAGGTACGGTGGGAGGTGGCAATCGTGGCCTGAGCGCCTACTTGCTTTCCCCCAAAGCCGGCCGTTCCATTTTGGCGGTGGCCAAAGACTTGTACCCTGGATCCAAAACTCTCAAGGCCTACAAGCACAACCCTACCTCCACCAATCTAGTCGCGGTGCTCACCTCGGAAGACGAGCCCCGCGTTCACCTTTTTCCCCAATCCAAAACCACGGGTAGCTTGGGAGGTGAGGTAACGTCCATCAATGTGAATGACTTCCTGGACGTTGACGGTGATGTTTTTCAAGAGGCCTTCCCCGGCGCCTCCCAAGATTACGACTGGACAGGAGCTATGAGCTCTTTCTTTGTCAACGAAAAGCACCTCGACCTGGGACCAGGCTCAGCCAAGCACCTGTGGTGGAAATAGCAGCTTCGACTTTGCATGAAAGGAAGGGTCTCTCAGTCCCTTCCCTGATGGCATCTTTTGTACTTATTCCCACTCCCACACCAACAAGGGTCGTTGCGTCCTAGCTTCTCCTTAGGCCGAGTAGAAAAGGGCTGGAGTTCTTGCAACGCCTGGTGGGCGATCGGCCAGGAGACTGAAACGCCTCCGAAGGATTGTCGATCTGGGCCGCTCAGGTTGTACTGCGAAAGTAAATCGATGACATCGGTGACCAACCGAAAGGATCGTTCTTCAACGCTTACCGTGGGGGTGAGCGCGTAGGGCGCTATGTCCGTAAGTGCGGTCAGCCCTCGTTCTTGGATCTCCTTTTGCAGTAGTTTGGCTTTCCACCCTTCGAGAAAGTCAAGGAAGAAAAAGTTCCTTAGTGTTCTGGGATCGACTTCACCGGCCAGCATGGCAAGAGCAGATTCGGGGTCCTCGAACACACTCAGACCGTAATGAATTCCGGCGTTTCCCATGATTATGACCACCAGGGGATGGGGAGTGAGGCCTTCAATTAAAAACGGTTGAGTATCAGTAAGCTCAAGCCACGGAGCTTGCAAGTAGAAACTGTGAGCTGCCTTTATAAATCTCTCCAGTGATCGCTGAGAGAGATGGTGAAAGGAGAGCGGAAAGTCCGCTTCGGGTTGCTGATATCGCTTGTCAAATAGCTCCTTTTGCCTGGGTTCCGAACTGTCCAAAAACTGGCTATCAAGCGTAACCTGAGTCGCTTCGAGGGAAAAGCCCCAGGGGTCGTAATCAGGTGGCACGAAATCACGCAGACGGTCAGGATCTTTCTTTTTGGGGTTTCTGAGCAGATCCAACAGACTTTCGAACCCGGGTATTCCTCCGCAGTCCTCCACGGGGTTTGGCCCCTTGCCTGCAACCAGTAGGGGAAGATCATCTCCCCATTCGTAGCCTCTCAGAATTTCCAGCGAAACTTTCCAGCTATCACCAAAGTCGTAGCTGTAGAGTCCTTTGGAAGTCGACTCGAACGCCTCTTCGATATCAATCTCACTTTCCGGGGCACAATCTTCCATACGAAAGAGTGGATCGGAATAGGCATCTTCTCCAATATCGAAGGTGTGGAGATGGGAGTTTTCCCAACCGAACACGGTCTGAAGAACCTGGTGAAGGTCATGCAGAGTGTAGTGGAGCGGGACCTTCACGTATCGGACCACGTTTTCGGGAGCTTCTAGGAGGCGGAACCGAAACAGGACGTCTTCCGACTTCTCAGACCAGATTGGCTCGACCTCGTCAAGGTCTAGGCGGATGGGAGTCAATCCGGCGATGACCTCGGATAGGAAGTCCCAGAGATCGCGAGCCACCCTCAGATCTGCTCCACTCGTCGTTGCCAATCGGTGCTCAGCCATGGAGTGAAGAACCTGTATTTCTTGCAGATTGAAGGCCACATCCATCCGTCCGGTCTTCTTGGGGGAGAGCCTAGGGGCGTACTCCGGCAGCATCTTGGCGATCAGTTTTCTTTGACCCTGGGTAAAAGAAAGTTCGTATTCCTCTCCTCTTGAGAGCCTCTCAATATGCATAGGCGCCAGGTCTCGTCCATCGGAATGCGGGCGTGACTCAGGAAGGTGGAGAAGCCCGCGCAGTACGATGGCCGTGCCCCTGGTGCCGGCGTATGCCTGATGGATAAATTCCAGCCAGCAGAAACGGGAATCACCGATCTTGAGGAACTCATCCAGACTTGCCTGCTCGTCTGTTGAAGCGACCGCGTGCAAGCTCTCCACCCACTCCTCTCGATTCGCCCCCGTCAGTACATAGGGGCTGGTGATGGTGAGAAAGGAAGAGCCCTTTTTCAATCCGGGCAGCAGACGCACCAACCAGAGCTCCTTAGGCTTTCCTTCGTATCCCGAATCGGTGCGGCAATCGAATCTCCGGCCGTTCAACACGTCTTCTAGCACCAGTTCAGGACCGCTGGACACTACTTCATAGACCCGGGGGCTTGAGTGGGCGATGTTCCGCACGATGGTAGCGACCTTCTCCGCCTTTTTACCGAGTTTGGATTCTTCTAGCATCGTGAGAACAGCGCCGCCCAGGGTTTCGTTCGCCAGACCTAGAGCCAGGTCTGACACCGTCCAGAGGCAGAAAAAACTGTCGGTAATGGGACTGATCGGAGGCCCGCCGGGCATGTATTCTTCTTCGGCAGTCTCAACCAGCGTACACCACACCTCCATGGGTGGAACGATCTCGGAAAGTTGCTCGGCCATATCTTCCATCAGGCTGATGACCTTGTGATAAGTTTGTAAGTCGGTATCCTTTGCCTTCAGTTCGTCACGGACGAAGCCGAGAAATCGTTCTGCGAGTTCGGGTTGATTGGAGAAAAGGTAGGCGAGGTGAAAGTCAACGTCTTGAAATTCCATGGATGGACACTGTAACCCGGTGGTTAATGGTTCCTTGCGAACTATTGTTCGTGCGACAGAACCTGAGTTCGTTCGTGCGTTAGCCCTGAGATTCACACGCTACTTTTCCTGGCTTTTCCACGGAACACGAGGTTAGGTACTATAGCAGCATGATAAATCGGAGCACGTCGCCCATCCACGGTGGAGCATGGGGAACAGCAAAAAACCTACTATAATCAGAGCCGAAACAAAAATCGACCAGAACAACTTTCGCTGCCACGACCCTTGGGCCAAGTAGGCCGACCTGGGTGGTAGGAACCAGTGACTCCCTGAGAGGAGATCCGTGATCATTCACGGATAACATAGTTGTATGAGGTATAAGGCTTGCTGAAAGCAGACGGATTGGCCGCCTGGGGGTGGGGTGAGGAGTGGGCTGAAGCCTATCAGGCCCTGGACCTGGACCCCGCTCTGAACTGCCCGGGCCGCATCTTGTCTCAGCGTGAAAATACCTTCACCGTGGTCACCGCCGAGGGCCTGGTCTGGGCCCACCCGGCGGGCATTCTGTTTCACCGCCACACCACTCGAGAACGCCCGGGAGTGGGGGACTGGGTGGTGCTGGAGGGGTTCGACTGTCCGCTGACCGACGAAGAGTCGAGCGTGGTCCTGACCCACTCGGTGATCGGTGTTCTGCCGCGTCGGTCTTGTTTTCTCCGGGAGGCACCCGGGGGGCGGGGAGAAGCCCAGGTGGTGGCCACCAACGTGGACAAGGTGTTCGTGGTCAACCCGGCCGATGATGTCAATCTGAATCGGATCGAGCGTTTCGTCGTGGCTATCGTTTCCGGAGGGGCCGCACCGGCGGTCGTCCTTTCCAAGGGAGATCTGGCCCAGGAGCCCGAGATCGAGAAGGCACGGCAAGAGGTGGAGGGCCTGGCGGAAGGCTTGGAGGTTGTGGTCTGCAGCAACGCCGGCACCCGGACCGCCGCCATCCGGGAGTGTCTTAATAAGTTGTTAGAAAAGGGTGAAACCTACGCCCTGGTGGGGGCTTCAGGGGTTGGGAAGTCGACTCTGGTCAACGCCTTGATGGGAGAAGAGGTACAGGAGACGAAAGACGTGCGTTCTACCGATCACAAGGGCCGTCACGTGACCACTTTCCGAGAGCTTTTTCCCCTGCCCAACGGCGCTCTGATCATGGACACTCCCGGCGTAAGGGAGTTTGCCATGTGGTCACAAGGAGACGGGGTGTCTCGGGTCTTTTCCGATATCGAGGAACTGCAGAGTCGCTGTCGTTTCGCTGATTGCTCTCACCATTCTGAACCTGGCTGCGCGGTGGTGGAAGCCATCGAACAGGGGAGCCTGACTCGGCGGAGGCTGGAAAACTGGCGGGGCTTGCTGGAGGAACTGAGCCAGAACGAAGAGCGCCGGGATCGCAGACAGGCCCGGCGTGAACGCTCGGATTTTCGCCGCAAAATAAAGAGGGATAACAGGTTTTCCAAACATTGAGATCCTAAGAGGGCGGGGGGAATGGTCTCCCGAAAGGCGGGCAGTGGTGGATGGAGATTTTGTGGACGAGGCCGTCGGGGAGTGGGCTGCGGAGATGCCGGAAATGGATCTCTGTGGTTTTGAGATAGGCGCACGGATCGTTGTTCTGGATCACCACATCGAGGCTCGCACCAATCGATTCCTAGCCCAATACCAACTCCATAACTGGGGTTTTGATGTCCTGGCCGCACTGCTTCGAAGCGGACCACCCTACAGCCTGACCCCCACCGGCCTGATGCGCTCGTGCTTTCTGAGTTCCGGCGCCGTGACCAACCGTTTGGACCGGCTGGAGAAACGGGACCTCATTACTCGCAATGGAGATACCAAAGACAGGCGATGCGTGAAGGTCACCCTGACCGAAGCCGGGTTGGAGCTGGCGCGAGAAGCCATTCAAAGACGGCTGGAGTACATGAACGAGGTGTACAGCGTGTTGAGCGAGGCCGAGCGCAAGACCACGGTGGGGCTACTTCGTAAGTTGCTCCGCCACCTGGAAACACTCGAAGACTGGAAACAATCCTCTCGGAGTAGGTAGAATTCTACTGTTTTTCCGTACCCTCAGAGGAGATCTTAAACGGTAGCGAAACCGCGGGCTATCCCAAAGAAAGGGTAGATATTTTATCCCATGCGGATAACAGACCCGTTGAAAAAGTCTCGACGCGGCATCCTTTCACTGGCTGCTTTGCTACTCTTGTCAGTCCCCTTGTTCGGAGCAGCCCAGGAAGAGGGCTCTTTGGCAGAGCCTGCTCCGCGTTCCACGACCCTGATCATTCCGGCGCTCCCTCCGATCGGCCCGGCCGGCCTGGAGCGGCTCGAGCTAGAAGACGCGATCCGACTCGGACTAGAGCAAAACCCTCAGATGGTCAGTGCCAGGGAGAAGGTGAATCAAGCCCGGGCTTCTTACGAACAGCAAAAGTCCACAAAGAATGTCAAACTGTTTCTGGATAATCGGACCGCCATTCAGCCCCGTCGCTCGATCGAGACAAGCCCTTTATTGACTCGGAGTTTTCCCAATTTTCCGGATCGATTTGTTTTGATCGATCCGGTCACCGATCAGTTCACCCTTTCGCTGCAAAAGCTCCTCACCACCTTCGGAAAGGTAGAGCACGCGATCTCGGCGGCCTTTCTGAATATCAATGTTCAGGACGCCAACTCGCAGATCCAGGAGTTGCAACTCACCTACGACATCAAACAGGCGTTTTTCAATAAGCTCAAAGCCCAGGCCAGTGTGGATGCGTATCGCAGTGATCTGGAGGTTAGTAGGGAAAATTTGGAGGTCACCCAGGCTTTGTTTGAGCGGGGGATCATGGCCAGGTACGATATTTTGCAAGCCGAGATCCAGGTCACTCGGTCCATCGAGAACCTCTCAGAGAGTTTGACCAGGGTTGACCAAACCTCTTCTAACCTCACCCAGGTCCTGGCTGAAAAAGAATTCGGGGTCGACCCGATTCCGCCGGAGCCGATCCAGGTAGAGGAAGGGATCGAAGTCGCCGAGTTGCGAGAGTTCGCCTTACTAAATCGGCCGGAGATGCTGTCGGTGGAATACCAGATGCAGGTGGCTGACAAGCTGCTTTTGGCCGCCCGAGGAGAGAGCAAACCTGAAGTGGTGTTGGCCGCGAACTACCAGACCGCGTTCGGCCACTCGCTCGCTCCCACCAACGTTCCATCCATCACTCTTCAGATCCAGTGGGCTCTTTTCGATGGAGGGTTGCGGGCCGCCAAAGTGGCGGAAGCCGAGTCGGTCATTCGAGACCTTCAGGCCAGTAAGGAGCAACTCCGAAACCAGATCGTCAACGACGTTGACATCCACTGGCTGGATTTCAACCAGAGCGGTTTTAGCTTAAAGACAGCCGAACAGCAACTGCAAAATTCCATCGAGTACCACGAGATGGCTACCGAGCGTTATCGCTACGGCCTGGCCACGACTCTTGAAGTGTCCGACTCTTTGCGCAACCTGGTGGCCGCTCGGGCCGCTTTGATCGAGGCGGAGTACGACCAGGATCTGGCTTTCGCTCGACTGGAGCGATCGCTGGGTGAGACTGTTCCGGACCGCATTTTGAATAGAACTTTCCTGAATCAACCGAGGAGGCCCCTTGAAGAATAGATTTGCCCAGGCGCTTGGCGCCCTTGTTATCGCGTCCTTGCTGGCCGGCTGCCAGGAACAGCAACCGGTCGAAAAAACGCCTGGTGAAAGCTCGCCGCAGCCCACTCCGGTGACGGCCGCTGATCCGTCCGAGGCCCCTCTCCCTGTCAACGTGATGACCGTGGGCCAATCCGACGTGACCCTGAAAGGCCACTACACCGGTGAGGTTCTGGCGGCCAATGAGGTGGAGATCCACTCTCGTATCGAGGGATACCTCCAGGACTTCTCCTTTCGGGAAGGCAGCACGGTGGTGCGCGGCCAGGTTCTGTTTTCCATCGATCCACGCCCGTTTCAGGCCCAGGTGGAGGTGGCCGAGGCCAAAGTCGCCGATGCCCGCTCCAGCTTGAAGTTCGCCCAGGAGAAGGTCAACTGGAAGAAAGCCAGGGCCAATCAGGCGCAAGCCGAGGCCCATCTGGCCAACCAGCAGCGGGAGGTGGAGCGCTACAAACCCCTGGTGGCCCGCAACATCATTCCCCAGCAACTCTACGATCAGACGGTCTCGGCTCGCGATGTGGCGGCCGCCCAACTGGATGCGGCCAAGGCTGAAGTGGAGAACACCTCGATCCGGGACAACGCCTCCATCGAAGGGGCCCAGGCTAATCTAGATGCGGCGCTTGCCAACCTGAAGGCGGCTCAGGTAAACCTGGACTACACCACCATCTCTTCCCCCATCACCGGCACCATCGGTGAACTCAACACCTATCCGGGCAGCCTGATCGCCCCTGGAGGTTCGGTTCTGGCTACCATCTCTTCTACCGATCCTATGTACGTGGAGTTTTCCATCAACGAGGCCGACTATCTGGCACTGGTCCGGGCGTACGAATCCGGAACGCAGACCGAGGACCGCCATTTCACCCTGACCCTGGCCGATGGAACGGAATACGACAAGACCGGAGAATTTAGCATGCTGGACCGATCCGTGGATTCGGCTACCGGCACCATCAAGATTCGGCTGGAGTACGATAATCCGGGTGGGGTGCTCAAGCCTGGCCAGTATGTGAAGGTCAACCTCAACCGGGCCAATGCTCCGAACTCTTTACTGGTGCCTCAGCGAGCGGTGTTGGAACTTCAATCCAGCCACTACGTCTGGCTGCTCCGGAGCGATGACACGGTAGAGCGACGCGAGATTGAAGTGGGCCAACGTTTTGAGAACTCCTACATAGTGACCAGCGGACTGCAAAATGGCGATCGAGTTGTGACCGACGGAATGGCGCGCCTCAAGCCCGGTGCCCGGGTCACGGTGACCGCCGGGGCTACGGAGTAAAGCATGTTCTCCACTTTTATTCACCGACCGGTGCTGGCCACCGTTATCTCATTGCTCATCACCATCGCCGGTCTGGTGGCGATCCCCAGTTTGCCGATCTCCCAGTATCCCGACATGGTGCCTCCCACGGTTCAGGTCACGGCGTTTTATCCCGGAGCCGATTCCACAACCGTGGAACAGACCGTGGCTGCTCCCATCGAGCAGGAGGTGAACGGGGCTGAAGGCATGATCTACATGCTCAGCAAGTCGCGCAACGATGGAAGTTACCAACTCACCGTGACCTTCGAGGTAGGGCGCGACCCCGACTTGGCCGCGGTCGACGTGCAAAACCGGGTCAATCGGGCCGTCTCCAAGCTGCCCCCGGAGGTCAATCAGAGTGGCTTGAGTGTGAAAAAGCAGTCAACCCAGATCTTGATGGTCGCTACGGTTTTTTCTCCCGACGATTCTCGGGACAACCTGTTTCTGAGCAACTACGCCGCCATCAACATGCTGGACCCGATCGGTCGGATCAAGGGGGTGGGTTCCGCCGATATCCCCGTGGGCAGGCTGGACTACGCCATGAGGCTGTGGGTTCGCCCTGACGAACTGGCCTCCAAGAATCTGACTCCCAGTGATCTCGCCAACGCCATCCAGCAGCAAAATATGCAAGCCGCAGCCGGAACCATCGGCATGCCACCGCAGCCTTCGGGTTTGGATTTCCAGTACCCGGTCTCGGTCAAGGGCCGATTGGAGACCGCCGAAGAGTTTGAGCAGATCACGCTGCGGGGCTCCCGAGGGGGGAGACTGGTTCAAGTCAAGGATGTAGCCCGCACCGAACTGGGCTCCAAGGACTACAGCTCCTTCGGGCGTCTCAACGGTAAGGCGGCCATTCCCATCATGATCTACCAACTCCCGGGCGCTAACGCTCTGGATTTGGCTGAGAAGATCAATGAGCGTCTGGAAGAGATGAAGCAGACCTTTCCGGAAGGGGTGGATTACGAAATCTCTTTTGACTCCACGGTCTTCGTCAACGCCTCCATCCACGAGGTCATGAAAACCCTTCGGGATGCCTTCATCCTGGTGATCCTGGTCATCTTTACCTTTCTGGGAAATTTTCGCGCTACCCTGATCCCTATGCTGGCGGTGCCGGTCTCGCTGGTGGGTACCTTCGCGGTGTTGGCTGCCATCGGTTTTTCCATCAACACTCTCACCCTGTTCGGAATCGTGCTGGCGATCGGGATCGTGGTGGACGACGCCATCGTGGTGGTGGAGGCCGTGGAGCACCATATCGAGCACGGCCTGACCCCGCTGGAGGCCACGGAAAAGGCCATGGAAGAGGTTTCAGGACCGGTCATGGCCATCGCTCTGGTGCTCTGTTCGGTGTTCGTGCCGGTGGCTTTTATGGGAGGTCTGACCGGGCAACTCTACAAGCAGTTTGCCATCACCCTCTCAGTTTCGGTACTCCTTTCGGCGGTGGTCGCCCTCACCCTGACTCCTGCCCTATGTCGATTGTTGCTGCGACCCCGGACGCCCATGCGGGGCCCCCTGGGTTGGTACCTGAAGGCTTTCAACAGCATCTTCGACAAGGTGGCAACCCTCTACGGCAAGACCGTGGGCTTTTTGCTACGACATCTGTCCATCGGACTGGCCGTGCTGGTGGCCGTTTTTGTGGGCACCTACGCCCTGGGCAATAAGGTACCGGGTGGGTTTATTCCAAATGAAGACAACGGCTATGTCTTTGTGGGCTGCACCCTGCCCAGCGGATCCTCCCTGGAGCGGACCGATGCGGTAGCCAAAGAAGCCGAAAAGATCATGATGGAGAACCCCTCGGTCAAGACGGTGATCTCGTTCGGGGGTATGAACGTGGTGACCGGCGCCAACGGCTCCAATCAGGCCTCCTTCATCTGCGTATTCACGGACTGGTCGGAGCGTCAGACCCCGCAGACCCGGGCAGGTGGGGTCATCCGCGCCCTTTACGCTCAGTTTTCTCAGCTTTCTGAAGGCATGGTGTTCCCGGTCAACCCGCCTCCAATTCCCGGTCTCGGGACCTCCGGAGGCTTCGTGCTGGAAGTGGAAGATCGCAGTGGACAGACCCCCGAAGAGCTGGAGAAGGCGGCCAAGGGTTTGGTGGCAGCGGCTTCCCAGAGCCCGGAACTGCAGGGCCTGATGAGCCCGTTTTCCAACGACGTGCCCAAGCTCAAGGTCAACCTGGACCGGATCAAGGCTACCGAGCTTGAAATAGCCCTTCCCGATATCTTCAATGCCTTGCAGGTAAACCTGGGAGGCATGTTCGTCAATCAGTTCAACCGCTTCGGCCGAACCTGGCGGGTCTACGTGCAGTCGGAAGCCGAGTATCGTCGCTATCCCGAGGACATCGGAAATCTGTACGTCCGCTCCAGGCAGGGCGACATGATACCACTTTCCACCTTGCTGACGGTGGAGGAGGTCAAGGGTCCGGATGCTCTGCAGAGGTACAATCTGTATCGAAGTGCTGAGATTTACGGTGGACCCGCTCCCGGATACAGCTCCGGTGAGGCAATCGAGGCGATGGAGAAATTGGCCGCGGAAAACTTGCCTGCGGGGTTTGGGATCGAGTGGACCGGCACGGCTTATCAAGAAAAGGAGTCGGCGGGACAGCAAGGTCTGATCCTGGGGATGGCGCTGATTTTCGTGTTCTTATTTCTGGCCGCCCAGTATGAGAGCTGGACGGTGCCCTTTTCCGTGTTGCTGGGCTTGCCCGCCGGTGTTTTGGGAGCGCTCCTCGGTACCATGCTGATCAAGATGGACAACAACGTGTACGTCCAGATCGGGATCATCGCGCTCATCGGTCTGGCGGCGAAAAACGCCATCCTTATCGTGGAGTTTGCCAAGGAGCAGTACGAGCAAACCGATCTGAGTTTGGTGGAGGCCACGCTGCTCGGCTCCAAGCTGCGCTTTCGGCCCATCTTGATGACGGCCTTCGCCTTCATCCTGGGGGTGGTTCCGCTGGCTCTCGCCTCGGAGGCGGGTGCGGCCAGCCAGCGCTCGCTGGGCACGGCGGTGGGGATGGGGATGCTGGTGGCGACGGCCCTCGGGGTGTTCTTGATCCCGGTTTTGTACGTCTCCGTGCAGCGAGCCACCGAGTTGGTGACTCGAACCGGCAAGAGCGTGAAACTGCCGGCTGCCCCTACTCCGGAGGTCATCCCTGCGCCGGAGAGCCCGGCCGCTCCGGAACCTGTCCAGGAGGCGGAACCGCTAATCACTGAGCCCGCCGAGGAGGCGAGCCCGGAAGAGGAGTCGGAGCCTGACCCTGCTGATGAAGAGAAGGCTTAGTGGTGGTGGTGCTGTTGCTCTGTGGGGGGCAGGGCACGGGGCTTCCAGAACTGGAAGATGAAAGCCCAGCTAACGGAAACCGCCATCAGGTAATACAGAATCGTACCAAAGAAGTAGACGGCAGCAAGTAGCGATATGGGCTTGAGTTCAGCGCCGGGAAAATAGCCCAGATAGACGGCAAAACCTATAATATGAGAGGCGATCCCCAACTGCATGAGTAGTCGCTCGCGAAGTCCGGTGCCGGCGTCGCTGAGCAGATCACTGATCGCCCAGGGGAGCGCCACTGCCCAAACCACGGCTCCTCCGGCCAGATGGGCGGTAACCATCCAGCCGATCAGGAGGCTGTTGAAAAAGCCCGCCACCAGTTTGCCCACGACGCAGGCCAGGGCCAGAAGAACTCCCCCTACCGGTCCGCTCCAGACCCAGAGCTTGGTCCAATCTCGCTGGGGGCTGGGAAGTTGGGCCACCGGAGAGCGCCGAAGCAACCAGCGGCAGGCCCGGATACCGCCCAGCGCCATCAGCAGTTGAATGCCCAAAAGCAGCGTGCCGAACCATTCCGGGCGCACCAGAGGATGGGAGCGGAAGATGTAGAGTGCCCATAACTCCAATGCGGTGATTGTACCGAACAATATCAGAACTCTTTTCATTTCGAATCTACTTCCTTGCCCACGATCTTGGGATACTCCCGAGCTTCAAATCTGGGCTCAAATCCCTTTCGGCGAAACACATCGCGCTTGAGGCTAGCCACTCGATCCAGAAACAGGATCCCGTCTAGATGATCCAACTCGTGCTGGATGCAAACAGCTTCGAAGCCGCTACTGTGTATAACTATCGACTGGCCTTCGGGATTCAGACCCCGAACAACCACTTCCTGAGGCCGCCGCACGTTGGCCGTGAAGTCGGGGACCGAGAGGCAGCCCTCGCGGCCTGTTTTGGGTCCCGATGAAGAGACGATCTCGGGGTTTAGCATGACCAGCAACCCGGCCCCGGGCTTAGGTCTGAC
Organism: Vulcanimicrobiota bacterium; assembly: GCA_041676625.1. Classification (GTDB taxonomy): domain Bacteria; phylum Vulcanimicrobiota; class Xenobia; order Xenobiales; family JADMJV01; genus JAEXNA01. The sequence goes on along the minus strand of JBAYRN010000019.1, from coordinate 18,516 downwards.
GTCCACCACGAAGGCTCGCAGGGGCACTCCGATCTGAGGGGCGGCTAAACCCACCCCGGGACTGGCCGCTACCGTGTCGATCAGATCCTGCACCAACTCTCGGGTCTCGGCAGCCTCGGGGTCGCACGGTTGGCAAACGGTTTTTAAGATGGGATCGGGAAATAGGACGATCTCTTGGACAGCCATCTAAAGCTCCGAGCTCTCTACCTCTTTGAGGGTAACCGAGCAGCCCAGGGTCTTGCCGAGGTCCTGGAGCGCGGTCTGTAACACATCTCGCTCTCTGGCCGCCGGTCCGGCTTCGATCTCCAGCAAGAGAATGTAGACCGGGGCCGAGCCTTCGATCTTGCGAGTGGAGAGGTCGGTCACGTTGTAGCCGTGAGAGGCGATGGCCTCGGCCACTCTCCAGGTAATGCCCGCCTGATCGGCGCCGTAGACCGAGACCAGAAGGCTGGCTCCAGAGCCTGAGAAAGCGGTTTCACTCTCTTCAACAGGTCCCGCTTTGACCTGGAGGTGCCATTCTTTCCCCAACTCTTCGATGGCCTTGCCCAGGGCATCCGACTCGGTCTTCGTACCGGTTTCCAGAATCAGGACCACGGCGAACTGCCCGGCCAGGATGGTCATGCTGGAGTCGGACAGGTTGCAGTCGTGTTGGTAAAGCAACTTGGAGAGCGCGGCCACGATGCCGGGGCGATCCTGGCCCACGGCGGAAAAAGACCAGATGGTTGAACTCAAGGGTTGGCTCCTATTCAATCGGGGATAACTTCGGCAGCGGTTCTCGGTCAACTGGGGATAACTCCTGCATTCGGGAGTTCAGGACCCGGCTTGCTACATCTTTCATCTCTTCAAACTCTCTATTCCGTTGTTTTCGGCTATACCAAAAGTAGAGACCAGGCGGTCCTCCGAAAAAGAGTGAAAGGACAGCCCCGGTGAGCGGTTCGACGAATGCCAGGGGAACGGTAAAGATCAGAAAAAAGCCCATGCAACTGGGAGCAACATCGGCCACCAGAGGGGTCTTCGGCTTATTCACCACGGTGCGCTTTTGGTCTTCATTGCTCACCGTCGAGCGCATGAGTTCTAAGGCATGTTGTATGGGAGGTTTACAGGAATCGATGAGGCTCTTGAGCTGGGGGCTTTCCCGTAGCTGGTTGTGGCCCAGGTCGGTAGGACACTCGTCTGCTATCACCACGATCTGGAAGCCCTCACACAGTCCGGGAGCCACCACAGGCTGGAGCAAGCAACCGGCAACCACGGGAAAGATCTGGGTGGGGCCTTTGAGCTCGTTTCGAGCTAACAAGACGATCGAGCGTTCCCGATTTTGAGCGACGCCTTTCCATTGGAGTTGTGAGGTGGATACGACTGGAAGCTCCGGTTTTGTAAAACACGGCCATGGTACTGTAGGCAAAGCCGTTTTCCCAGAGCGACCTGGGGAGCGGGGGTGAGGCATCCTTGGAGAAGCGCAGAAAGAGAGTAGGTCCCTGGACTTCTTCCGAACCTTCTTCCCACTCTCCGAAGAGCGGTTCGCTCACAAAGTCCTCTACCCAGCACGCGGCTTCCAGTGCTTTACCCTCAGAGGTAGGTACGGAGAGAGCGCTCAGACCCACGGCCAGAAAATCTTCCGCCTGTTGCTCACCACCGAGCCCCAGTTTGCTCAGACACTGCTTGAGCACGCTCAGACTGAGTTTTCGACTGGCGCCTCTACCATCCAACCTCCAGTAGTCTTGCATTCGCGAGATTTCAAGCTCTTTACACCCAAGACGGCAAAAAGCTTGACCGAATTTCAGAGTCCAAGCTTCTTGTTTGGTCTGGCCGAACAGGGCCATCTTGCGGACCGCTTCCCGCAGGTTGATGCTGAAGGAGCCTTCCCCGGAAATGGATCCACCCTGACGCTCGGAGTGAAGAAATTCATCGATCGGATTGTTCAACCGCTCCTAAGTTCGGCCACCGGAAATCGGATCCTGTGACCAAAGAGTTTTACAATTCAGTTACAAACTACCGGCCAATTTAACGATCTTGTGACCACCTGTCTTTATATTAGCGGTATGAACACTTCAATTGCCAAAGCACCTCAAAACCTCGACCTCAACCCTGACAAGATCGAAGAAGAAAATTTCCTCAGACTGATGGCCGGTTGGCTCTAAACCCCTGGGCCCGCAGATCGTGGCCGTCGTGGGGCGGTCAGGGGTAGGGAAGACCTACCTTATCGAAACTGTGATCCCCATTCTCAAGGCCTCGGGCCTTCGGGTGGCCACGGTCAAGCACACCCACCATCAGGTTTTTCGCGATGCTCCCGGTACCGATAGCACGCGCCATCAGGAGGCGGGAGCCTCCCGCACGGTTTTGGCCGGACCGGGTTTCTGTATCGCCTTCGGAGATGATGAATACCCCTTCGAAGACGTGATCCGACTGGCTGGCCGGGGCACCGACCTGGTACTGATAGAAGGGTACAAGGAGCAGCCGATCAGACGGATCGAAGTGGTGCGAGAGGGGGAGCCAATCTTGCCGACCGGAGAGGCCTGGATGACCGTGACCTCCGAACAGTCCCAAGAATTTGCGGAATTTTTGATCGCCCTTTGTAAAAGCCAGGAGAAACCCACCTCGCCCGAGTAGGTTATATGCAGCTACTTGAATGTCATTCTTTATGAGGTGCACGGTGAAACGTAAGATAGGCTTTCTCTTTTCCATGCTAATCTTGATCTCGGCTTCGGTTCTGGCTCAAGGTTGGGGGGTCACCCCGGGGGAGGGCGTGGGAGCCATCAGTCTGGGTATGACAAGTGGACAGGTGGAAGCCATCTTGAACCAGAGTGAGGTCGTGGGAAGCGAAAAGAACCCCATTTTCATTAAGTACGGCGAGGAGATCCTCATGCAGTACGAGGGGGGAAAAGTGGTGATGATTTCACTCCACAGCAATAGCTTCAAGACGAAGAACGGAAACGTTTCCTGGACCCCCTACAAAGGAGCTGTCATCGGCGCCCCCTGGAACACGGTGGCGGCCCAGATCGCCGGAGCCAAGCAGAGCCGACAGATCAAAACAGCCAAAGGCTACCCCGAAGAGTTTTATCACGCCTATCTCGGCCTGGGGTTCGGGGTTCGCACCAAAGGCGGCAATATCGCCCAGGTGGACGTCTGGGCACGCAAGTAGAATTCGCCTCAACCCACCTGATCAACAAAGTTTTTCAAGAGTCGCGCGCCCTCTCGGGTCTCCAGTGACTCCGGATGAAATTGGACTCCTTCGATCGGCAAGTCTCGGTGGCGCAATCCCATGATCTCGCCGTGGGAGGTCCAGGCACTCACGACAAGTTCGGCGGGTAGCGACTCTTCTTTCACCACCAGGCTGTGGTATCGGGTCGCCACCAGCGGATTGGTGATCCCCTGGAAGACCCCTTTGCCATCGTGGTAAACGGAGGAGACCTTCCCGTGGAGCAGGCGTGGGGCTGAAACGACTTCAGCTCCGAAGGCGCAGGCCAGCGCCTGGTGGCCGAGGCAAACCCCCAATCTAGGAGCCTTCAGCTCGCTGTGGCCCATGAGTTCCACCGAGATGCCGGCGTCTTCAGGCCGGCCCGGACCGGGGGAGACCACCACCAGGGCCGGGTCTTTTTCCAGGAGCTGTTGGAGATCGATCTGATCGTTTCGTATCACCTCCAGGTGAAACCGCTCGGCGCAGAGCGTGCCCAGGATTTGGACCAGGTTGTAAGTGAACGAGTCGTAGTTATCCAGGATGATGATGCTTGAATTCTTCAAGAGAGAGCGCCTCCCAGGCCGTGTTCTGCCAGATCTACCGCCTCCCGCAGGGCGGCCAGTTTGTTGAGGGTCTCCTCCCACTCAGAGGCCGGGTCGGAATCGGCCACGATGCCGGCTCCGGCCTGGAAGGTGACCCATCCGTCTTTGAGCATCAGGGTGCGGATGGCGATGCAGGTGTCCAGATTCCCCCAACTGCCGAAGTAACCCACAGCACCGGCGTAAAACCCCCGGGGCACCTCTTCGAGTTCATCGATCAATTGGATGGCCCTGATCTTGGGGGCCCCGGATACGGTGCCGGCGGGAAAGGCGGCGCGAACCAGATCGTAGGCATCGTGTTCGGGCTTGAGCTTGCCTTCCACTCGACTCACCATGTGCATGACGTGAGAGTAGTGTTCCACTTCGGCGTAGCGGGGCACGCGAACCGAACCGTACTCGCAGACTCGCCCCAGATCGTTTCGACCCAGGTCTACCAACATCAAGTGCTCGGCACGCTCTTTGGGGTCTTCCAGCATATCTTTCTCGGCCTCCCGATCCAGAGAAAGCTCGCCGGTTCTTTTGCGGGTCCCGGCGATGGGACAGACCACCGCTCGCCGTCCACTGAGTTGGACCAGCATTTCAGGGGAGGAACCCACCAGCTGGTAGTCGCCGAAATCCAGGAGGAAGGTGTAGGGAGAAGGGTTCAGCATTCGCAGGGCGCGATAGATACCGACCGAGTCGACCCAGGTCTTTCGTTTCACTCGTTGAGACAGAACCAATTGAAAGATGTCTCCGGCCCGGATGTAGTCTTTGACCTGGTCAACTTTTCCCATGAAGGCTTCGCGTTCGGTGAGGAAATGCTCTTGCGACTCGAAGTCTCGGGGTCTGGCCGGTTCGCAGAGTTTGACGCTCCCGCTGGTGCGCTGCCGCAGTTCGTTGAGATCCTCGACCCCTTTGTCATAGGCTTCTCTTAATTCTCGCCCCTCGGCTTGTACCAACACCACCCCGATGATCATCTGGGCAACGTGATCGAAGATCAGACATCGCTTGCAGTGTAAAAAAGCGTGCTGAGCGACGTCGTCTTCACCAAACCTTTCTGGGCGCGGCCCCACCGCCGGCTCCAACATGCGGATGGCATCCCAGCCCAGGTGGCCCACCGCCCCGCCCCAAAAGGAGGGGATAGAGGAGGGGAGTTCGGTGGTTTCCAGGGGTAGGACACTCTTCAGCCATTCCAACGGGTCGTGCCCCGGGGGAGGTTTGAGCAACTCGTCTTTGCTACCGATCCCCAAAAACGAGTAGCGCCCGGTGGACTCCCCTCGCTCCACGCTCTCCAGCAGAAACCCAACCTCGTCAGGTTTCTTGACCTTCAAGAAGAGAGAAAGGGGGGTGTCTAAGTCCGCCGCCATCTGCACGGTCAGAGGCACACTTTGGGAGCCCTGGCGGATGGATTCTTGAAACTGCTCAAACGTGGTCATTCGTCCGAGACTCTTGGTGCTGATCATTCTTTTATGATCGACCTCTAGGTCTTACATTCCTTTGGGCATAGGGCCAGAGCCAAGGCCGCACTCACGGTAGCGGCCGTCTCCACCCGCAGATTTAGAGGCCCCAGATCCACCGGGCGCCCTGCCCTGGACAACATCGGCTCTTCGCTGGGAGAGAAGCCGCCCTCGGGCCCCACCAGGATCACCAGCTCTTCGTGTCTGTTTTTTAAGCAGTCGGCCGCGGCCGCGCCTCCAGGGTGACAGTAAAAGATCTTAGGAAGGTCTCGGCTGAGGAAGCTCTCCAGTTCACAAACCGGCTCGACCTTGAGGGGAAGCAGCCGATAGGAGAGGGCACTGGAGGCCGTCGCGATCTCTTCCCATCTCAAAAACTTCGAGTCGGAGGGACCCTTGCGCTCGGTGCGCTCGGTGAGCAACGGCACCAGTGTGGAGACTCCTATCTCGGCCAGCTTCTCGATCGTGCTCTCGAAGCGCGAGCCTTTGCAGAGAGCTACTCCCATGGTGATGCGGGGAATGAGTTCGGGGATCGACTTGAAGTCGTCGCGCCGCGTGCAGACCGGCTTTCCCGAGAGTTCGCAGAGCCAGCTTCGCCCGCCACCGTCCAGAGCCACAAACAACTGGTTTTCCCTCATCCTCAAGACGTTTCGCAGGTAGTGGCCGTCTCGTTTGCGCAAGACTACCCCTTGCTCGGTGAACTGAGTCTCGGGTAGGAAGATTCGGGGTGTCTTACGCAAGACGTTCCGGTCTCTCGAAATAGAAATGATAGGCCACCCAGTCGTTTTCCTGAAGCTTCTTGAGGATCTTCCCGCCGGCGGCGGAATAGGCGTCTTCCACTTTGGGGGCTCGCTTTTCTACGATCCCCCCCAGTATCAGGTGGCGGGCGCATACGGCCGACAGGGGTTGGGAGAGCTGGGCCAGGATATCGGCGGTGAGGTTGGCCACCACAAAGGGATAGCGGCCGGCAGAACCCTCAGGGGGTTGAGGTACGTCGTCCTGGCGCACCTCAAAGACCGGGGCGGCGAAGCCGTTGACCTCCAGGTTGTCCCGGGCCACCGCCACGGCCAGTGGGTCGCGATCGCTTGCCACCACCCGGGGACAACCCAGGTGTAGCGCGCCTATGGCCAGGATGCCGGAGCCGGTTCCGTAGTCCAGCAGCGTTCCCGTGCCCCATTGGGGATCCTCAACCAGGTCCTCCAGCAACTGTAGACAAAGGCGGGTACTTTCATGATATCCGGTACCAAAAGCAGAGCCCGGATCGAGAAGAATGACCTCCCGGTTTGCCGCCAGTTGAGGCTCGGGTTTTTCCCAACTAGGGCAGACGACCAGTCGATGGCCTACCGCGAAGGGATGATAAAACTCTTTCCAGTTTTCCGCCCAGTCTTCGTCTCGGATATAACCGCTCTCCGAGACCTTAGAGCCGGCCTCTTCGAGGGCTCCCTTGAGTTCGGCGAGTCGTTGCTGGTGTTCACCCTCCAGGGGAAAGTAGAGGCGCCACTTGACTTCAGGATACTCCTGATGGATCTCCCAGCCTTCCAGTCCTCGCAAGACCAGAGTTTGCTCGACCCAGGGAGCATCCTCTTCAGAATGCAGAAGATCCAGTATCAGCCAGGGTTGCTCGGTACGTGGCATGATTATCCGAAGATGGCGTCTTTAATCTTAGTGAATAGACTAGGCTCGGCGTGTTGAGGACCGGCCTCAGAAAACTCTTTTAAAAGCTTCTTTTGCTTACTATTGAGCTTGGTGGGAACCATCACTTCCACCACCACGTGGAGGTCTCCCCGGCTGGCCCGACCGAGTTTGGGCATACCTTTGCCCTTGACCCTGAAGATCGTATTGTTCTGAGTGCCGGCTGGAATATTGAGAGTCTCCTCATCTCCATTGAGCATCGGAACAGTCACCTTTTCACCCAGAGCGGCGTCGGTGAAGCGGACCTTGAGTTTGTGGATGAGATCATCGCCTCGACGGTCAAACTCTTTGTTCGGTTCGACATCGATCTCCAGGTAGAGATCGCCCGGAGGGCCGCCCATCCGGCCGGGAGCGCCCTCTCCTTCAATTCTGATCATGCGTGCGGTATCGATGCCGGCGGGGATCTTGACCTCTAGACTCCGGGCTTTGGCAACCACCCCGCGGCCCGCGCACTGGTCGCACGGGTCGGTCAGTTGACGACCTTCACCCCGACAAGCAGCACACGGGGCCGATTGGGTGATTCTGCCGAAGGGAGTGGAGATGGCCTGATGGATCTGCCCGGTTCCGTGACACTCGCGGCAGTTGCGATATCCGTTGGCCGATTTGGTGCGCCGGCCTTCACAACCCGTGCAGGTCACGTCGGTGGTCAGTTCGACCTCTTTGGTGACTCCGTCGAACGCTTCCAGGAGGGTGATGCGAACCCCCATGCGCAGATCGGCACCCCGCCCGGGGCCTCGGCTTCTGCCACCGCCCCCTCCGCCCATGCCTCCGAAGATGGCATCGAAAATGTCGCCGAAGCCGCCAAAACCACCGAAGCCTGCCCCTCCGCCCGGGCCACCCTGATTGACCCCGGGGGCCGTTCCGAAACGGTCGTAGTGAGCCCGCTTCTCTTCGTCGATCAAGACCGAGTAAGCCTCGTTGATCTCGCCAAACTTTTGTTCAGCTTCTTCTTTGTTTTCAGCTACATCCGGGTGGTACTTGCGAGCCATCTGCTTGAAGGCTTTTTTGATATCTTTTTTGTCGGCGTTGCGGGGAACACCGAGTATTTCATAGTAGTCGCGGCTCATAATAAATAAAGCGGCCCATTACGAGCACGCTTTTGTTATATCAGAGGAAAGAGCGGGCGGTCTATTTCAGAAGTGTTAGAATGTAGTGCCCTATTCGTCCTTGTTGAACCAGTCGAACAGGTCTTCGTCTTCCGGCTCCGGCTCGGCGGCGCCACTCGCGCCGTCGTCACCGGGCGTGCCGCCGGAAATTCCACCCTGGTCAGCACCACCCATGCCTCCTCCGGAAGCAGCGGAAGCTCGAGCAGCCTCCACGTCCACCCCGGCCTGTTTGGCTGCTTGTTCGGCCCGACTCCCACCGGTGGAGAGGTAGGCTTCGGTACTGATGGCGTACATGGCGTCTTTAAGAGATTTGGTGCACTCTTTGATGCGTTCGTTTTCGTAGGTTTGGAGAGCCATTCGCAGGCGGTCGATGCAATCGCGCATCTTGCGTTGCTGGTCGAAGGTCATCTGGTTGGAGAGTTCACGCATGGTGCGCTCGGCGGTGTCCAGTTCCACGTTGGCACGGTTTCGAATGGTGGCCTCGGAGCGGCGCTTGGCGTCTTCCTCGGCGTAGATCGCCGCCTCCTTCACCATGGTGTTGATCTCGTCTTGAGTCAGGTTGGTGGGTGATTGAATCGAAATCTTTTGTTTGTTGTTGGTGGCCAGGTCTTTGGCCGAAACATTGACGATGCCGTTGGCGTCGATATCGAAGGTCACCTCGATCTGGGGCACTCCCCGGGGAGCGGGGGGGATGTTGCGCAGCTCGAAGCGGCCCAACGATTTGTTGTGGGAAGCGATATCGCGTTCACCCTGCAAAACGTGAACCTCGACCACGGTCTGGCCGTCGGTGGCGGTGGTAAACACCCGGGTCTTCTCTACCGGGATCTGGGTATTTCGTTCGATCAGCTTGGTAAACACGCCGCCCATGGTCTCGATCCCCAGCGAAAGGGAGGTGACGTCCAGCAGAACCATATCTTTGACTTCGCCGGCCATCACGGCGCCTTGAACGGCCGCTCCCATGGCCACAACCTTGTCCGGGTCGATGTCCTTGGAAGGCTCCTTGCCGAAGAGGGCACGGACCTTGTCTTGCACCGCGGGCATACGGGTGGAACCACCCACCAGCAGGACCTTGTCGATGTCGTTCTTGCCCAGTCCGGCGTCTTCCAGGGCCTGGATCGCCGGTTCGGCGGTCTTTTCGATGAGGTCGCTCGTGAGTTCCTGGAAACGGGTGCGGGTGAGTTCCAGGTCCAGGTGCTTGGGCCCGGAAGCATCAGCGGCAATGAAGGGTAGCTTGATCTGGGTGGCGGTCTCGTTGGAGAGCTTGATCTTGGCGTTTTCAGCAGCTTCCTTGAGGCGCTGCATGGCCACCCGGTCGGTCCGCAGATCGATCTGGGAGGTCTTGCGGAACTCGTCCACCAGCCAGTCCATGATCCGCTGGTCCCAGTCGTCTCCACCGAGCCGGGCGTTTCCGGCGGTGGCCTTGACCTGAAAGACACCCCCGCCGATCTCCAGGATCGAGACGTCGAAGGTCCCGCCGCCCAGGTCCCAGATCAGAACGGTTTCCGATTTGTCGATCTTATCCAGGCCGTAGGCCATACAAGAGGCGGTAGGCTCGTTGATGATCCGCAGCACCTCGAGGCCGGCGATCGACCCGGCGTCTTTGGTGGCCTGGCGCTCGGAGTCGTTGAAGTAAGCAGGGACCGTGATGACCGCCTTCTCCACGGGAAAGCCCAGGTACGCTTCGGCGTCGGCCTTGACTTTCTGGAGGATCATGGCGGAAATTTCCTGAGGTGTGTAGGAGCGGTCGTCGACATTGATCCGGATGTCGGTACCCATGGAGCGTTTGACGGAGATAAAAGTACGTTCGGGATTGGAGATGGCTTGGCGCTTGGCGACAGACCCGACCAGGCGGTCACCGTTTCTGGAAAAGCCGACCACCGAGGGAAATAAAAAATCCCCCTCTGCGCTCGGAATCACCGTTGGAACGCCGCCCTCGACTACAGAAATGAGACTGTTGGTTGTCCCCAGATCTATTCCCACAATTTTGCTCACGCGTTACTCGCTCCTTGTTGTATAAAGACGGCCTTCTCGGCCCTTAAACTACGATTCGTCTCTTCGTTCGGGTTCCCCATAGAGGTTTCCTCGTCCTTTTGCCAGACCAGGCCCGGTGGCTGGAAACTCTCAATCGGCCGGGGGTTGTTGGTCGGGCTCGAGGGATTGGGTGGGCCGATCGGCCTGCTCGCTCTCGCTTACCTCAGGGGGAGCTTCCACCGGGGCGGCCGGGGCCGGGGGGTCTTGAGGAGGAGCCTCTTCGGGGGGCGCTGGAGCCGGGGCTTCGGTCTCGGCTATGGCTTCCGGCACGGGTGTTGCCGGTGCGTCCGAAGCCGGTGCGGGGGCTTCCGGCGTGGGGGGTGCCGAGGCCTCCGCTGGAGGAGTGGCTTCTATCTCCATTTCGGGAACGGGAGGGGGCGAGACGGGACCGTCGGTCGCTATCGAAACTTCGGAAACCGGATCGGGGGGTGGTGCCACCGCTTCCGGTGCGGGTTGGGCCGCTGGCGGGGCTTCGGTGGCCGCCGGGGTGGCGGTAGGGATCGGGGATTGGGGCTCTGCTGTGGCCGCTTCCGGAGCCAATGGGGTCGGCTCGGGAGCGCTCTGCTGGGGAGAGGGGGCCACCGAGCCGTCGTTTCTCGCCAATCGGACCACGGCGGCCCGGATCAGCCGCTCTCCGAAGAGATAGCCGGGTTGCAGTTCGTCGAAGATATGGTCGTCCGGTACATCCCCGGTTTGGACCTCTCCGATGGCTTCGTGCAGGTGAGGGTCGAAGGGCTGGCCCACCACGACCATCTTTTGCAGTCCGGCTTGCGTCAGAGCGGATTCGAGCTGCTCGTGGATCATTTCAATTCCGGTCACGATGGAAACCGTATCGGTGGCGTTCTGCAGACTGGGCATGGCCTGGTGAAAAGCATCCAGCGCAGGCAGCAACGACTGGGTAAACTTCTCCACGGCTTTGAAGGCTCTCACTTCGATGTCTGTCTTGGCCCGGTTGCGGATGTTCTGGATGTCCTGCAACAACCGTTCGCGCTGCACCTCGGCCTGATCCAACCGCTTCTGTAGCTCCTCGACCTGGGCCGAATTGACGACCTCCGGAGGGGCCTCGTGCCCGGACGTTGGGGCGGGTACGGCGGCAGGCTGACCGGTGGCCCGGTTGACCACCTCGGAGGCCTCGGCCAAGGCTGCTTCCATTTCGTTCTGAGCAAAATTCTTCTTGTCCGAGGCCAAAGATGTCTCAAGCTCTCGAATCTTGTCTTTCTGCTGCATCAGCTCTTCTGAGAGCGACTGGGAGATCAGCCGATAAAAGGATAGGAAGGTGGCGGAGTCCTGGGTTCCGACCTCCACGCACTTGACCACCCGAGGCTCTAGAAAGTGGAGATTGGGGTTGTCTTTGATGATAGCGGTTAGCCTGGCGAGCTCTTGCTGAGCTCGCTCCGGGGTCAGCTTGGGAGCTTCTGGAACAGACGGCGCCGTCATCGGTGAAGCCGGGGCTCCATAAAGCTCTCCTCCTGATGATGCCGGTCCCTCAAAACTTGCCATGCTCAAAACTCCTAGTCTGTTAGCCTTCGTCGCACAGGCTCCTGGCTGGGGGCACTTTCGCGTTCCGCTTGGCCCTTCCTGGTCACAAGGCCCGGCCGAGACTAGAGAAAGGGAAATTGGGTATAGGTGGGTGATGAACCCCGATCAAACCTCAGTTCAGATCGCCCTCGGTTTTCTTGAGACACGCGCCTCACCGACCACGGGTTTTCTTCCGCTTCTTTCACCGCTTTACACTCTACCTGTGCCTTTTGAGAAAGTCTCTGGTTGCTGCGATGAGTTGGCCGGGCGCTATCACGGTGACGATAAGGATTGTCGCCCCTGGTTAGAGACGGAGTTCGGGAAGGTCGACCCGCTCTGGGAGAGCGCCCTGTCTCAAGCTGATGAGCACCTGCTGGAAAACCTCATGACCAAGGTGAGTCTGCTGTGTCACGCATATCGATGGCAGAGCACTCCTACGACCCCGGCGCACTACGCCTTGAAGTCGATCTGTTTACCGCCGGGTCTGGAGCAGCTTTGGAGCGAGACCGCCGGTCGTCTCGGAGTGACCAGAGTCGGGCTTTTCTATACTATGATCTGCAACAATTGGCGCCTACCTCATGTGAGACCGGGTGAGAGCTATGACATCGATTCGATTTCCGACGACTCGATCGATCTCATCCACAGTTGGCTCAACCCGCCCATCCACGAGGAGCTTCGAACTTTTGTGGCGGCGGCTCTAATCATCGAAGCCAAAGGTCTGAAGGTGCTTCGCTCTGTGCGCGAAGTCTACCAATGAATCCTCCGCGACGATGCCCAAGAAGCGACCTATCACCTCATGATTCTGGGGGCCACCATCCTGGCTCTCAACTCCGCCTTTAACCGCGCCATCAGGACGAAGCGAATCAAGCCGGCTCACTTTCTCAAATACGTTCAGCCCACCATGGTCTGGCTGTTGGATCATGGCGAAGGCCCCTTAGAGGGCGCCAGCGGGCCCCAGAGTTGCACGATCCAAGTTTTGGATAGCTTCTTCGGGGTCTCTCGCGACTCCCAACTGGGCGGGCTGCTCTTGGAGAGCCGACGCTACATGTTGCCTCGCCATCGAACACTGCTGGAAGCGCTGGACGAAACCAGCCCGGTGCTGAGGAGATTCGTGGCCGGCTCCGGCAGTCCCAGGCTATTGGAGGCCTACAACCGCTGCCTGGAACTCTTGCGGGCGTGGCGGGTGAGCCACCAGAAGCGAGGCGGGCTCTACATCAAGGCCGATGATTCCTCAAACAGCTACGTCTCTACCGGTCTGTTGGTACAGAAAGGCGACAAATCGGCGCTGTTCGAGCAATCGATGGAGGAGCACATCCAGGCCACCGACGAGCGCTTGCTGGAGAACCCCTGGAAAGGGAAGGAGCTAAGTTTTGAACACCTCTTCCGTTTTCTCAGCCAGGAACAGAAAGAACTATTGAGGAGTCGAACCGAAAAGCTCCGATTCGAGGCCGGAGAGTCGATCATCTCCCAGGGCGACCTCTTTCCGGGCCTGTTCGTTCTCAAGGGCATAGATTTCGTCGTCGACCGTGGCGAGTTTGTGGCCATCGTAGGCCAGAGCGGTTCGGGCAAATCGACTCTACTCAATATCCTGGGTGCACTCGATCAGCCCACCAGCGGTCTGGTGAGCATCGCCGGGGTGGATATCTCCGAACTCGACTCTAACGGGTTGGCCACTTTGCGAAACGAGAAAGTGGGACTTGTCTTTCAGTTTCATCACCTTATGGCAGAATTTAGCTGTTTGGAAAATGCTCTGATGCCGATCGTGATCAAAAACGGCGTCGCTACTAAAGCAGAACGAGAGCGGGTTTTGGGCTTGATGGAGCGAGTGGGAGTCGCCTCCATTCAGGCCAAAAAGGCTAACCAGATTTCTGGGGGACAGCAGCAACGGGTGGCCGTTATCCGGGCTCTAGCCCAGCAACCTGCCCTGATCCTAGCCGATGAGCCGACGGGGAACCTCGATTCCGCTTCCTCTAAGGAAGTTTTTGAATTGATGCGGGAGATGACCAAAGAGCAGAACGTCACCTTTATGATGGTGACCCATGATGAGAGGCTGGCACAACAGGCCGACCGTATCTTTCTCATCGAGGACGGTTTGGTGACGGTGACCTCCGGGGGGCCGAAGTAGGGCCTCGTGGGACTGCTTTTGGAGCCTGGGTTTAAGCCTTGAAGGCCTTTGTCAGAATTTCGTCAATCTCTGGGTATGAAACGTGTAAGAACCACCACTTTACTTGGAGTTCTGGGGCTACTTTTTCTCTTGAGCGCTAGCTCATTGGCCCAAGACCTACCCCTTTTTGACCAGTTGAAGGGTCACGCCGGCAAGGCTTATGCCGGCAAGATGACCTTCCCGGCCGACAAGCCTGACGATCCCATGAACAAGCCGATGCGGATCGAGGTTATTAAGATCTCTGATGACCATATTCGGATACCCTTGAGAGTGGGCAACGACAATTCCCGCGTTTGGATGCTCACCAGGATCGAGGATTCGATACTCTTGAAGCACGATCATCGAGGTAAAGACGGTACCCCGGATGAGTTGACCAACTACGGAGGAGTCGACACTCATCAACTGCTCGGTAGGCAGCTGATCTTTCCCGCCGACGAAGAGACCGCAGCTCTTTTACCGCCAGCTGCGACAAACGTTTGGAGCCTGCGTCTTTCGCCTGATGGGAACGTTCTTTACTACTATCTTGAGCGTGACGGAAAGCCCCGCTTCGAGGCGACTTTCGATCTTTCCAAGGAGCTTTAAAGCAGCTCCTTTAGCAGGCGGGCAACTCTACAGTAAAGCGACTTCCCCGGCCGAGTTCACTGGTCACCGAGACCTGCCCGCCGGCCGATTCGGCAGCGGCCTTGACCAGAGCGAGGCCCAATCCCGAGCCGCCTCGGGAGCGGGCCGGATTCGATTGGTAGAACCTCTGGAAGATGTAGGGTAGGTGTTCGGCTGCGATCCCTTGACCGTTGTCCTCGACGATGATGGTCAGCCCAGAGTCTCGACGTAGGGCGCTCAGGCGAATCTCACCCTCTTTGGGAGTGTGTTTGAGAGCGTTGTCTAGCAGGTTGACCACCAGCAACTCCAGGCTCTCGGGAGAGAGCCGGACCGGTGGAAGTGAGTCTGGGATCTCGGTGAGAAACTTCACTTCCCCAGGTTCGGTGGCAGCTGCAGCGGCGCGTAAAACGGACACGGCGTCGGAGGTTTCGGCCGTTTCCGGGGACTCTTCGAGCCGGGTCAGGTCCAATAGAGAATTGGCTAAGTGAGCCAGTCGGTCGACTTCGCTGTCGACCTCGCGTACGTACTTCTCGGCAATGCTCGGGTCTGCCAGTCCTCCGTCGACGAGCGCTTCCGTGCGCAGTTTGATTCGAGTCAGTGGGGTGCGTAGTTCATGGCTTGCGTTGCTCACGAAGCGACGCTGCTGCTCGAACACCGACCTGAGCTCGGACAACATGGCAGAAAAGGCTAGGGCGAGAGAAGCTAATTCATCGTGACCCTCCACCACTACAGCCTGGTCCCACTCTCCACGACTGGCTCGGAGCGCGTTGCTCTCCAAGCGCCGAAGAGGCTTCACCAAGCGACGACTGAGCCAGACGGCAGCGACGATAGCACACCCCAAAGCCAGCAGGCTGGCCAGAGCCAGCTGCAAACTGAGCGTGCGGCTGCGAGCGGTGACTTGGGCTCTGGGGCTGGCCAGCCGGATGACTCCCAGAAGATCGTCTCCCCGAAGGATGGGGGCGCTGGCATAGATGGTGTCCGAGGTCCATCTATGGTAAGAGATGCCTCGGCGGGCTTCTTTCAATTCGTCCTTCGTGAGCGGTTTTTGCCCCTTCAGTAGGGAGTATCCGGATCTATCGGTGACTACGACCTGAACTCCGCTCTCCTCGGCGTAGGTCTTGGCCCATTTGGCCAGCCGCTCGCTGCTTCGGCGGACCCCTTTGTCGCGGCGGCGGTGGTGGTCGTGGTCATCGTCATCGTCATCGTCATCGTCGTCGTCTTCTAGCTCTTGTTGATAGCCGGAAAGGGGATCTTGGAGGGTGACTGCCGCCAGTAAGGCTTGGATCTGGAGGTGGTTAGCGGTCTCTTCGAGTTGGGCGGCGCTGAGGACTTTGCTCATTCCAAAATTTACCATCAACAAAACGGCGCTGAGCAGTCCCACTAGGATCAAAACGATGCGTGCTTGGATACTCCGCTGCCAGGGCCACTTCACTTGAGTTCCTCGGCTGCGACCAGTCGGTAACCAACACCACGAATGGTGAGGATGAGTTTTGGTTGGGCAGGCTGCTCTTCCAATTTTTCTCGCAGCCAACGGATATGCACATCCAGGGTGCGGTGGTCTCCCACCCAGTCCGTGCCCCACACAGAATCGAAGAGTGTGGAACGCTCCACCACGGCGCCCTTGGCTGCCGCTAAGGCGGCCAGAAGTTCGAACTCTCGGAAAGGAAGATGAACAGGTTCTCCGTTGCGAGTCACTTCTCGCTTGGAAAAGTCGATAGCGATGGTGCCGAATTTTGTCTCTTTTTTCTCCACGAAACCGACGCGCCTGAGGTTAGCTCGGATTCGAGCTATCAGCTCTCGAGTCCCAAAGGGTTTGACGATGTAGTCGTCGGCACCCAATTCAAGGCCGATGACCCGCTCGGTTTCCTCTCCCCGAGCGGTGACCATCAAGATAGGGACCGTGCTGAAGCGACGTATCTCGCGGCAAACCTCCAGACCTCCGATGGTGGGCAGCATGAGGTCGAGAAGGATCAGGTGTGGCTCGGCCTCCTTGGCCAACCTCAACCCCTCCGGCCCATCGAAGGCCTGCAGCACTTCGAAGCCCTCTTTGCTCAAGCTGTAGCTCAGAGCATCTGAAATCATGGCGTCATCCTCGACTAGCAGGATCCGTTCAGACATGTTTACCACCCTCTCGGATCCATATACGGGCGGTGGTGAGCCACAGGATCGAGCCACCGCTGAGCAGGTAAAAGCCGCTGACCAGGGGATGGCCGGTATCGCTGCCCATCACCAAGGCGTGACCCAGAGCGAGCCAGTAGGCAAGAAAGGCTATGTAGTGCAGCACGCGCCAGGCTTTATTCCCCAAACTTTGTCGCAGTGCAGAGCTGGCCAGCAGAGCCACGGAAAAGGTCAAGGAGAGTTGACCGGCAGCCAGCCAAAAAGGCTGGTAAGAGGTCGTCAGCGGGACTAAGAGGTCGCTGAGGCTCCAGTTCATATAACGGTCTCCGCTGAGCACGAGACCATGAAACAAGGCGAAAGCCAGCGCCGTACCGCTCGCCATTTTGTGTAACTCCATGGCGGTACGGCCCGGCAGAAGACGTGCTCGGCCACTCATGAGGAGACCAGCTAGAGTGCTGAGCCACAAAAGAGCGTAGGCCACCAGTCCTGAGGAGCGGGAGAGATACCAAAATAGGGAAGTGTCCGGGGTGAGCCGCAGGGCCCCGGCTGCTACCGTGAACGTTGCGGCCGCGACGGCGGCGCCTCCTATGGCTGCATATACTACTGTGTCGGTCTTCATAAGATGGAACCGTTCTTTCCGAACAAGACCCCCCGGAGGTCTTCTTTCTGTAGGTACCGCCGTCCCGCTTGACCACCCAGCAGAAGTGCGACCTTGGCCGCAGCTTCGGCCAGGGTCGCGCTGGGGGCAATCACGGTGGCGGCAACCAGGTCGTTGACTAAGGGGCGAGAGGTGCGAGGGTCGATCAGGTGGTGCTGTCCGGGGCCCCAATTCCGCTTGAGAATGCTACTAGTGGCCACCCCCTGCTCTTCTAAATCCAAGTCGAGAAGTTTTTCTTGGGGACTCCAGGGGTTTTGTACGCCTAGGGGCCAGACCAAGGGGCCTACTGCTCTTAGATCTCCCCCCATGTCGACCAGTACTGAGCCGTACTTGGCCAGCCGAGAGGCCAGTCGGTCCGCCAACCAGCCTTTGGCAAAGCCCCCCAAATCTAGGGCGATGCCTGCGGGTAGGGTGATGGTGCTGTGCTCGGTGTCGACATGGACTGCAGTATAGTCGATGCGACCACACCTCGGACCTGGACCGTAGCCGGCGCGAACGAGCGCGGATAAGACGGTGGGGTCGACCAGGCCCTGGGACCGGTGGGCCAGGCTGAGAGCCGAACCCACCGAGGCCAGCAGGAGAGAGGATACCTTTTTGGGGCCTCGCCCGGCGGCCCGGTTGAGCCCGCTCAGTTCCGAGTCTTCTCGGAATCGACTCAGCGTTTGCTCTGCTCTCTCCACCCAGCTTTGAGTCTCTTCTAGGGCGGACGTGGCGAGGGGGTGGTCACCGAAGATCCATATCCCAACTTCGGTGCTCATGGCCAGGAATCGCCGTTGATTTAGGAGGCTCGGGTGGTGGTCACCGTCCAACTTGGGGGAGCCGGACGACTGAGTGCGGAGCGGGGCGAGTCCGGAGGTTGAAGAGCGGTCGAAGGCGGCTCGGTCAGAGCCAACCAACCGGCACCCGTGAGGGTACCGGCCACCGCTAGCAGGAGAAGGTTGACCTTCCACCACTGTTCTGGCTGGACGCGCTTCAATCGTCGTCATCCTCATCGTGGTCTTTTCCGTGATGCTTTTTTTGAGAGCCGGGTGTCTGTTGCAACCGTTCGATGTCACGATAGGCGCGGTCGAGGTCGGCATAGGCTTGAGCAAGTTCGTTTCTCAGCACTTCGTTTTCGCTCGAGGGGCTGGTCGCCACCGTGAAGGGAGCCGTTTTTGGGGCTTCGGAGCGGGCCACCAGGGCACCACTTATGAGCACCAGAACCAAGATGGTGGCGGCGCCGGTAATCCAGAAGACTCTTTGAGAATTCATGGCTTCGCACCCGTGTTAACAGGCCCTGGGTTGAGGCGGCAGGACCAGCTAGAGTAGTTCTCGGAAGTCTTGTCTCGATAGATTCTTGTCCAGCGTGCTCCGGGCAAGAAGCGAAAAGCGCGCATAGTTCCCACTATGTAAGCTTTGAGTGCCGCAGCCCGGGGTTCGCTG
>JBAYRN010000018.1:0-62989 GCA_041676625.1 Vulcanimicrobiota bacterium | reverse complement strand
GCCCGCCAAATGCTTGGAAAGCATTCTAGTTTTGGAGAAAAGGAGGAAGATTTAGGTGGATGGAGGGGCCGAGAAGTGGGGTGCAAATGAAAAGAGCCCGGGGTTAGCCGGGCTCTTTTTGTTTCTCCTATGAGACTACGGGCCAGGGATAGGGAAAGGTAGGCTTGCGAGAAGACTACCCAGAGGTACGGTGGAAAGAACATTCAGTTCCACGGAATTATTTGTCGCCAGAGTGTCTGTGCCAGGTAGACCGAGACCGAGAGGCCCATTTAGAAAAGTCGTCACATCTGCTGTCGTTCCATCGGCCAGTCTGAAGGTGACTAAGCCATTTCCTAAACCGAGCAGACGACCACTCGAGGTCTGACTCAGTGTGTCCACCAAGCCGAGCGGAGAAACAAAACCAGGGGGAGTCCCCGGCTCTATTTCCAACTCGAACCACCAAGGGGTCAGATCCTGGGTTGTGCCATCTTGGTATGTGGCGACCACGGAATAGGAGCTCGTGGGATTGACATCAGTATCAACCACGTTCAACGCCACCTCTGTTACTGCACCAGTAATCAGATTTACGTTGAAGTTCGCCACTTCTCCACCGGTACGGGTGACACTAAAAACACCAGTCGTTCCGTCGCCGCCACCGGTAGTGCTCAAGAGACCTTCAGGGTTGAGCACCAGGCCTGAAGCAGCAGTTTGAACTTCAAGTTTGAATGTATCGATAGAACTGAGTGAACCCGGAAACAAAGCTGTTCCACCGTTATTATCAGCATCGTAAATGATCGGCAATTTGAGGCCGTTGCTATACTTCGCAAAGGATAGTATGGGGAAATTGGTAACTCCCGTTGCCGGAAGACTCAAATCCTGGACCTCGATGCCAGTGAATACGGGGTTATCAAGTACGAGACCCACCTTGTCGGTATAAACCTGGCCGTCGGCAATGTAGACCACGACCATATCCGCGGTCGCACCCCAGGGAAGTTGGTCACCATTCAAGGGATTGAAAGTGACCGCGATGCCGTCACCGAGAATGTTCAGGTAGGCAAAGCCATCGGTGTTAAAACCGCTAGGAGATGCGTTTTCAAAGCGAACTCCGACTCGGGAGGTCACCTCGATGCGCTCAGTTCCCCCGGGAGGCACGTAGTACGCCCGGAAGAGAGCAATGCTGTTTAGTTGATTACCAATGGCGGTTATGTTCAGGCTTTCAATCAACCCGATCAACCCACCCGGAGCAAATTGCAAGGTCTCCGGTTCCACGATCAACTGACCCAGCAGGGTAATGGTGGCGCCCGACAGGTCTACTACGGTTTGTCCGCCGGGGGTCACGGCTACGTTGGCTTCGATGGTGGCCAAAGGTCCGTTGGGTCCGCGGGCGGTGATCACCACACGCTTGGCGCTGGTGGGTACGTTTTTCACGATCACTTCGGGGGCAAACCCTTGAGTGTAGGTAAAAACACTGTTGTTGGCGGCGTCGAAAAACTCGAAATCCAGATCGGTAGTAGCGGCAGGCACTTCGATGGTCTGGGCCGAGGCCAATGTAAAGGTTCTAAACACCAGGTCACCGGTATTCGATGCCGGCGTAAATCCGTTGGTGGCAACAAAATCATCGCTGCTACCGCACCCCACGGTAACAACTGTCGTAAATGCTAAAAGAAAAAACGATGCGAGCAAGCGCATCGGAGATCTTTTCCTGAGCGATTTTATGAAACTACTCAAAGTAGAATCCTCCCAAGTCTTCTATCAAGACTTTCATTTAGATTGATGTGGAGGGAGGTTTTTTTGGGGCTAGGGAATCTCCTTCAGACCGTCCAGAGGCCCCCATGTTAACTTTCGGTCGGCTCGGTTTCCTGAAGCTCTTCTTCTGGTTCTGCGGCCTCTTCGTCGCTCTCTTCCTCATCTTCATCGCCCCGGGGGATGAAAGGATCGTCGAAAAGGGGAGAGATGCCGCTGTACCGGCAGCGTACGTTATTTTGGTAGCACTCTAGAATATTTTCGCAGTAGATCGCGCCCTCGGGCCCTTTGTCGTGAGGGTCCTTGTAATCGAGGTACTCCACCAGAATATTGACCTTTTTCTTCATGATGTAGCAGTGGCGCTCCTGGGGCTCCAGCGCTTTTTGCCTGAGCTCCTGAGCCTCGGCCGCTTTCTGCTTACGAAGAATGTGGGCTTCTCTCATCTGCGTGTATTATAACCTTTCTTTCCCGGAGGGGCCATCCGAGGAATACTGCAGGTGCAGTGCCCGGGTGATGGCCCGCTTCAAAGCCCGATGGGTCAGACTGA
Source organism: Vulcanimicrobiota bacterium (assembly GCA_041676625.1). Taxonomy (GTDB): domain Bacteria; phylum Vulcanimicrobiota; class Xenobia; order Xenobiales; family JADMJV01; genus JAEXNA01. The sequence goes on along the minus strand of JBAYRN010000018.1, from coordinate 60,720 downwards.
AGGCGTGGCGCTTGCTGGCCGGCACCCCTTCGATCACCCGGAAAAAATCTTCAAGAGAAAAGCTCAAGGCCCTTGTCATATTCTCATCCAGGAACTCATCTCCCAGCCACTGCAAGCAGCCATAGACCGGCCAGCAGCCCCGAGCTCGATAAGCAAAACTCACGATCCGTTCTCCTTCCAGTCCCACCTCCAGAGAAACCTCGTCTCCGCATACGGGGTTGGTCAACCTATGTTCCTCGGAGACTACCTCCGACTCATAATCACGCCTCTCGGCGAGCTCTTTGAACTCTCCAAAGAACCTCAGGGCCTTTCTGTCGCCACCCCTTAAAACAGAAGGAGCCGACAGCCCCCTGTCAGCTCCACGACTCGCGTCCGACGGCACCCGATCTAAACCTGAAAGGAGCTACCACAACCGCAACTTTTGCGGGCATTGGGATTATTGAACTTAAATCCGCCACCGATCAGGTCGGTGGTGTAGTCGAGTTCGGTTCCTTTGAGATAGAGAAAGCTCTTCATGTCGACCACGACTTTCACGCCGTCCTCCATCTCAAACACTTTGTCGTACTCCGAGATTTCCTTATCAAAACCCAGAGTGTAGGACAGACCTGAGCACCCTCCACCACGAACCCCCATGCGCAGGACGGAATCGCTCAGATCATGCTCTGAAAACATACGCTTGACTTCACTTTTTGCCGAATCTGTAACTTTTATCATTTCTTAAACGCCTCCACGTTCAGTATATCCAAACCGATTCTAACCGATAAGGTTCCCTTGTGCTAGTGGGACTCATCAATTCAATCCAGGGAGATTTTTCTCACGTTTTGGATTTTTTCTCTCCCCACCATGGTCTCAGCCAGGGTGTCGGCCGGATTCTCCACCCGGCGATCCTCGATGTACTCTTTGACATCAGAACTGGTGATCTCGGCTTGCTCTGCTGCCACGTGAAGGTGCTGGCGATAAAGAGCAGCCAGGGCCAGTCTCAGCAGTGTCTCGTGGTCGTCGGAGCGCCACTTGTCTCGGATGAAGCAGAGCATGCCGGTGGCAAAGCCGAGGGTGAAACTCCCGCGCTTCTTCCTGGTCTTGCCGATGGAGTTGTGAATGGAGCCCACAAAGCCCCTTTCCACCACATCGGAAAAGGAGGCCAGGCTGCCCACCGACTCCAGGGTTAGCTGGGCGGCTCGTAAACTCAGGGCCAATTCTTCAGAAGTGTTGCGCTGTTTGGGCGAGGTGCCCTCAAGCTCGCGGAGGTGCTTCCAAAACCACTGGGTGATCTCCGCTGAGATCTGTTGAAGCTTCTCAAAGGGCACACCGAGTCGCTCGGCAAGCCCTTTCGAAAACTGCTCTTCCTCCACTTCGTATCGCCCATCGGAAAGGGCTACCACCTGGCTCAGGCTGAGTATCGCCGCCTTGGTGGCGTCGCTGCAGTGCACCAGAATCTCCAGAGGTTCCTGAAGATGGCTGAGGAGGGCGTCGGCCTGAATGACATCTCCGAGTTGGAGCAGCTTGGCCCCTCGGGCCTTCCAATACTGGCGCATGCGGTCGCGAGCCGAGGAACTGGGGATCAACCCCACGGTAGAGGCCTCCAGCAGCTCCAGTTTAGGCTCCACCACGGCCAGCGGTCCGAGATAAGCGATGGCCGAACCCACTTCCATAAACGGGAACAGAAAATCGTGGGAGTCCTCGGCGACTTTGCGCCGCACCGAAGCTTCTAGCTCGTCCAACTCCAGATTCTCGAAGCCCTGGCATCCGATGCGAGTCGCCAGCCATCGCAAGACCGAAAGCTCGATCTCTTCGGCTGAATCACCTTTAGCACGAGAGGCCCGGCCCATCCATTCGATCAAGGTCTGATCGGTATCGCCGGTAGGCTTCAGAGCCAGCTCTTCCAGGAAAGCCTGCTTAGCGGACTCCTCCATCATTCTAAGACCTAGTAGCATATATCGTATCCTCCATCTCGGATCGTGGGAGCCTCTTTCGCGGAACGAAGGTTTTCCCTTGCAGAGATTTAAACTTAGGAACTGGTTTGAGTTCTTTTTCAGAGACCCGATTTACATTAGAGATATATGATCACCGAGACTCGAGAAAACACCGGGGGGGATAGTCACCTGCCGGTGGTGGGCGAAAGGTTCGGTCGGTTCAAAGTCCTCGATCTTCTCGGTCGAGGTGGAATGGGTCAGATCTTTCGAGTTCTGCCCCACGACGATCCGACCGCCAGTCCTATGGCACTCAAGGTGATCGATTCTTCCAACCTTTCCAAGGTGGACCGCCTGCGCTTCGAGCGGGAGTTTCAACTTACCAGTCAGTTCAATCACCCCAATCTGGTAAAGGTGTATGAGTTCGGATCGTATCGAGGCACGACCTACTTCACTATGGAGTGGGTCAAGGGTTTTCCCATCAATCGCGCCTTCGAGAAAGCCCTCAAAGAAGAGTCCGATACTCAATTGCCGTCCGTTGCCGTTAAGTGGATCGACGACATCCTGGCCGGTCTAGAACTCCTGCACGAATCGGGGATCGTGCACCGGGACCTGAAACCCGAAAACGTGCTCATCGACACCAACGGCAGGGCCAAACTTCTAGACCTGGGACTGGCGTCCCATTTCAAGGAGGTGCAGAGTAGCTCCCGGCTCACTCTGCCGGGGGCGGTGCTGGGGACGGTTCACTACATGTCTCCTGAGCAGGTCATCGGCGGGGAGGTGGATGTGCGTTCGGACCTCTACGCTCTGGGGGTCATGCTGTACGAATGGTTCAGTGGCTCACTACCGTTTGACGGACCCGACCCGCTGGGGGTCCTGGGGCAGATCCTTCACGAACCGGTACCTCCCCTGGCTCCTCGCCTGAGCCTGCCCAGAGCAGCGATCCAACTGGTTGAGCGACTCCTCTCCCGAGAGCTCGACGAGAGACCAGCCTCGGCAGCCCAGGTCCGCCGGCTCTGGAAAGCGACCTTTACCGAGCTTACCGATAGCGCCGAACTGGAAATGGTAGCTCCGGCTCTGGATGCGCTGCCCCTTCCCCCCCGTTACGTGGGTCGCCGAGACTTGATGGAGAAAGCCCAGGGAAGACTCCTGGATGAAGGCGGCCAGGGACTCAAAGTTTTGTTTACCGGGGCCGCCGGAATGGGCAAGACGAGGGCACTCCAAGAGCTCCGGGATTGGGCCAAGCGCCAGCGCTGGAAAGCTCTCCAGACGGTGGCCTCCCCTCTCGACACCCTCCCCTTTCAACCGTTGCTCGAACCGTTGAGAGCCAGTCTGAAGTTTGGCATCCCGGAGACTCTCAAGTCTTTTAAGGCCGAACTCAGCCTCATCTTGCCGGAGCTGATGGATGATGACCAGGAGATCGAGCCCGAACTGCATCCCATGCGGCGCTATCGGTTGTTTGAAGGCATGCGCCGAGTGCTGGTGCACGACCGCCGCAAGTCCGAAGAGCCGGTCACATTGCTGACCCTGGAAGACATCCAGTACGCGGGCGACGAGACCCTCGAATTTTTTCATTTCTTGCGGCAGCGCCAGGACCTGGGAGCAGAGCACCGATTTTTGATAGCGGCCACGCTAGGGTCCGGTGAGGACCTCTCCGAGCTGACCGGTCGATTGGCCCAGACCGTACACAGCGACGGGGTGGAGCGGGTCGAGCTGGGAGCCCTGGACCCGGACTCGGTCCGCCAACTGGTCCTCTCGATGGTGGGAGGCGGAGTTCTCGAAGAGGTGAGCCTGCGAGCCTTCTTGAGCCAATCCGAGGGGAATCCGCTCTTTCTCATCGAGATGACCCGGGTCTTTCTGGAGGAAGGACGGTTGCAGCGCTCTCAGCGCAACGGTCGGGAAGTCTGGAAACTCCAACTCCCCCACGCCAGTGAGGCCAGCACGGCCTCCAGCAAGATTCCCGATTCTTTAAAGAGCGTCGTCTCAAGACGCTTGAAGCCGCTTTCCTCCGACGACCGCGAGCTCCTGAAAAAAGCCGCCTTCCTGGGTCTGCGCTTCAACTTCAATCTGTTGGCCGGGCTGGTGAAAGCACCCGAGTCCGAGACCCTAAACCGGCTCCTTCATCTCTCCTCCAAAGGGCTTTTAAAAGAGGGGCGAGGAACCGATACCTTCGATTTCTGCAACAGCGTCATCCCGGTGGTACTGCTGGATTCCGTGACCCCCACCGAAAAGCGCCAGACGCATCTTCAGATCTGCCAGGAGGCGTTGGGGAGAGACCCCGAGGGGAGCGACCCTTTCTGGCTAGCCTGGCACTACCGAGAAGCCGGCGAAGAGGTACAGGCGGTTCGGCATCTGCTGGCCAGCGCGGATCGAGCGCTCCACTCCTTTTCCTTCGCCCAGGCTGCCGCCCTTTACAGAGAAGTCCTGGCCGAGGAAGAGCACCTGGATCGGTTGGGGGTGAAACGCTTCGAGATCGAGGAAAAGGAGGCCGACGCCCTGCGGCACCGGGGAGACCTGGCTCAAGCCGAGATGACCTTTCGCGCCCTACTCCGTTCCAATGAGATCATGGAAAGGCTCCATCGAGTGAGGCTGCAGCGCAAACTCGCTTCCATTCTAGACGCCCAGGGCAATCCGGCAGCCTGTCTGGACATCCTGAAGAAGGCCTGGGAAGAGCTGGGCCTGCAGCCCCTGGACTCTCTGACCGGGCAGTGGAAGCTCACCACCTTGCTTAAAGCGCTAACGGCCCGAGAGCTCAGACTTACCAGCGCTTCACAAATTCAGCGACTGAGCAAATCGGAGGCTCAGGAGGTGGGAGCACTGGCGATAAAATTGCAGCGCACCCTCTTTTTTGTTCGGCCACGCTATTGGGTGAGGCAAGGGGTGGAGGTCGCCCTGGTCCAGCGACAGGTCAACCGTCACTTCTTCTCCGAGGACGACACGAGTCTGGCTTCGGCCCAGGCGGACTTCAACGGAGGATATCTCTGTCTGCGCTTGCCCAAAGGTTGGCAAGTTCAGTCTCTGCGCCTCTTGAATAAAGCAGCCGACAAAGTGCTGGCGGCCGAAGACTCCTTTCCCCGCCTGGAGTTGCTCAAAGATTGTGGCTACCTCTTTCACCTCGCCGGGCGCTCAGAGCGAGGCCTAGAACTTCTGGAAAGAGCGGCGGAAGAAGCCGAGAGGATCGGTCACCTGACCTCCCTACCGCTGATCTACTCCATGATGGTGGCGATCAAGCAGTCCCTGGGCTGCCCTGAGCAAGCTGAAGAAGCGGCTTGGAAAGGGTACCACCTGGCAACGGCTCTGGAAAACCGGCGAGATCTCTTATTGAACCGCTGTCAGTTGGCGATCTGTCTGTATCATCTGGGGCGTGCCGAAGAAGCTCGAGAGCTCATGGCCGAAGTCGATGACAAGCAGTTTCAAGCTTTTCCTTATCTGGTCACCATACGAACCCGGGTGGCCCTGGCCGAGCAGATGAATATCGGCACCGTGGAAGCCGGCCAGAAAGCCATCGAGCTTTGCGACCGGGGCCTGCAGGAATGCCGCGAAATGGATGAGCTGCGTTACTTCAACTGTATCTTTCGGGTGCGGCGTACGGAAAGCTTTTTGGTCGCCAACCGGCACTGCGATCTGCGCAAAGAGCACTGGGCCAATTTAGAGCGCAGGCTGCGGCCCTTTCCCCCGCTCCGATTTGACCTGAAGCTTCTTAAGCTGCGCTGGATGGCGGAGATGGGTGAGGAGAACCTGGTTCAGCTCAATGCCGAAAAGCTTCTCAATCGACCCGAATGTCGGGAGTCCCACCGCCGAAAGATTTTAGCTTTAACAACTTTGTCTAAGCGGTAACAGTTCGTTAAGAACTCCCTGCCCCCGGAAAGAATAGTGTGTGGACGAACCGACTGGGGTGTGAAAACACTTCAAGCAGGTGTGACGGGGGGGCTTTGTCACGCTCAGCGAGACACTGATGCGAAAGCCTTCATCCAACCGGAGCTCTGTCCCACTGAATGTGTCGGACGTTAAAGGAATTCGTATGAATATAACACTATTAAACCGGGGCCTCCCTGCGGTGAGTCGAGCCAAGAGTTCGACCGCATCGGCTGCCCCGATATCAGATATCAAAGGGGACTCGTTTCAGCCTTCATCGGCCACGCCGCCCCCTGCGGGACCCTCAACAGGGCTCCCGACCGCTCAACAAGCAGTGACCGCCGCTACCAAACTGGTGCAAACCGCTGCTCCGCAAACTCCACCCAACGTCGATATCAAAGACGTTCAATCCGAACTCAGCCAGGAGCTACCCGAGGTCAAGATCGAGTATCTTCACACCGATCCGTTTTCCAGGCTCAATGGCCGTCTGGCCACCAACCAGGAACTGACCGCCATGATCGAGTCGTTTCAGGATGAATCCGGGATTCCGTTCGGATACATCAAGGACGGCTGCTACGCCCGGGCCCACCTGATGGATGAGAGCTTCCGTCAACACGGCCTGAACTACGCCAAGATGTTCGTGCGCGGCGATCTGGCCGCCAGCAACCGGCACATGGAAGCCCGTTGGTGGTACCACGTGGCTCCTCTGGTGTTCGTGGACGACGGCCAGGGCAATCCCGAAGCCAAGATCATCGACCCGGGCTTTTCCAAGACGCCCATGGATCCCAGTGAGTGGGTCAAGGCTATGAACCAGGGCCCCTCCATCCAGGTAGACCTGGTGGATCCCGAGCAGTACTACCCCCGTCGCGGAGGCAAGCCCGACAGTTTTAGTGAGTCGCTCCCTCCGGCCGTCTCTCGCATGCAGAGCTACGCCAAGACACTCCACGATCATCGGGTGGCAGCGGGCGAGAAACTGGGTGAGTTCGTGAAGCCCAGTTGGCAGGAGAAAGGCTGCGGAGGCGATTTTATCGTGGACGGCCAACGCAAGACGGTGTTCCCCGAAGGGGTCAACACCAGTCCGGTGCGGGTCTACACCGGCCTCAACACCAACAACGGACCTCTCCTCGAGTTGGATCCGCCGATGGAGTTCGAGGTATCAGCCGCCTGGGACAACCGTCCCTCGGACTTCGACCCTTACGTCTGGTAGTTGAAACGAAAAGGCCCCGCAAATGTGGGGCCTTTTTTCTTTCCTACTCGGATCCGACCTTAAGAACGGCCAGGAAAGCTTCCTGAGGGATCTCCACGGAGCCGACTCGCTTCATCCGCTCCTTACCCTTCTTCTGCTTCTCCAGGAGCTTGCGCTTACGGGAAATGTCACCGCCGTAGCACTTGGCCAGGACGTTTTTGCGCAACGCTTTGACGGTTTCTCGAGCGATGACCTTGGTACCCAGGGCGGCCTGGATCGGCACCTCAAACTGTTGACGAGGGATCACGTCTTTGAGCTTCGCGGCCAGGACTCGGCCCACGTAAAACGCTTTGTCCCGGTGACAAATCGTGGAGAGGGCGTCCACCTTCTCCTTATTGACCAGCACATCCAGTCGCACCAGGTCGGCGGCTTGCCGCCCCCTGAGCTCGTAATCCAAGGAGGCGTAGCCCCGGCTGCGGGATTTGAGTTGGTCAAAGAAATCGGTGATGATCTCACCCAGGGGAATGCGGTACTTGAGGTTACAGCGACCGTCACTGGGGTACTCCATGGTCACGTAGTCGCCCCGGCGTTGCTGGCAGAGTTCCATCACCGCCCCCACGTACTCTTCGGGGCAGATGATGGTGGCGTCTACCATGGGCTCCTCGATGCGCTCGATGTCACCGGTGGAAGGCAGATCATAAGGATTCTGGATGCTGACCATCTCGCCTGACTTCAGATAGACGTCATAGATCACCGAAGGTGCGGTGGCGATGAGGTCCAGGTTGAACTCTCGCTCCAGGCGCTCCTGAATGATCTCCATGTGGAGTAGGCCTAGAAAGCCGATTCGAAAGCCGAAACCCAGTGCCACCGAGGTTTCCGGTTCGTAGACTAGAGCCGCGTCGTTGAGCTTCAGTTTGCCCAGCGCCTCTCGCAAGTCTTCATAATCCTTGGAGTCTATGGGATAGAGCCCGCAAAAAACCATGGAAATTACGTCTCGATAACCGGGTAGCGGTTGGCTGGCCGCCGACTTGCCGGCCAGGGTGATGGTGTCACCCACCCGGGTATCGGCGATCTCTCGGATCTGAGCCGTCAGGTACCCCACGCTTCCGGCCAGCAGTTGCCCCACCGGCTTCTGAGCGGGGGCAAACACTCCCACTTCATCGACCTTGAACTCTTTCTGAGTGGTCATCATGCGGACCTCGGTACCGGCTCTCAGCTCTCCGTCGACCACCCGAAAGAGCGGGATGACCCCCCGATATTGATCGTAGTGGCTGTCGATGATGAGTGCCCGCAAAGGGGCCTCGGGCTCTCCGGAAGGGGGAGGAATCTTGTGCACGATGGCTTCCAGCACTCCTTCGATCCCGATCCCGTTCTTGGCCGAGATCAAGACCGCGTCATCGGCAGGCAGGGCCAGAACCTCTTCGATCTCATATTTCACCCGATCTGGATCGGCGGCCGGAAGATCGATCTTGTTGATTACCGGGATGACGTGGAGATCCTGAGCCATGGCCATGATGTAGTTGGCCATGGTCTGAGCCTCTACACCTTGCGCCGCATCGACCACCAGCAGGGCTCCTTCGCAGGCGGCAAGCGAGCGGGAAACCTCGTAGGTAAAATCCACGTGGCCCGGGGTGTCCAGCAGATTGAGCTGATAGGTTTCCCCGTTCTGGGCCGTGTAGTTGAGAGTCACCGGATGGCTCTTGATGGTGATCCCCCGCTCTCTTTCCAAATCCATAGAATCCAGAACCTGATTGGCCATTTCTCTGGCCGAAAGGGTCCCGGTCAATTCAAGAATCCGGTCTGCGAGAGTCGACTTTCCGTGATCGATATGGGCTATGATACAAAAGTTTCGGACGTGGCTTTGCTTCATGGGTGCTTTCTGTTTTGGAGCAGGCTCGGGAATTCCCCTCGGTCAAACCAGATACCCTGACAGGTTCCGCAAACATCCAGGGTAAAGTCTTCTTGGAGGTTGTGGACGCTTTCAAACAAGACGGCAGCCGGGCGGCACTTGGGACACATACAGTTGGTTCGCTTGTTGCTCTTGAGCTCTACGTGAAGGGCCTGCCCCCCACGGCTTCGGGTCAAGGTCTCCAATTCGCCGTGGTCCAGCCACACCCCGTTGCAGGAAGGACAGTTTTCGAAATCCACTCCCAGCATCCGCATGGTGTCCATCAAGACATCGCATTTGGGGCATTGTCCCAGCTCTCTCGGCATACACGACCTAACGAGCCAGTAGTCTGCTCATCTCTCCTCGATCAAAAAATCCGCCCCCGCAGCGGGCGCAGTGTTCGATGATAAAGTCGGTGTACTCGGCGTGGTGCCCTTCTTTTAGCTGCTCGCCGCAGCGCGGACACTTGAACTCGGTAGGCTTGAGATGGATCACCTCTAACTGAACAGCGTCGGCCCCCCGACTACGAGTCAGCGCTTTCCACTCATCTCGGTCCAGCCACACCCCGCCGCAGTTGTTGCACTGGTCGATCTCGACCCCGAGTTGATGAAAAACATCCATTCCCTGAAGACACTTGGGACAGGTCAGATTCTTCAATTGGGCTCTTCCTCGCTCTTAAATTTTTCACAAAGTTGCTCCACGACTTCTTCGAAGAGCCTTAATCTCTCGCCGGTAATATCCCCGAAAAGTTCTGCGATCAGGGCTTCCTGAGCGCACCGTCCCCTCTCATAAAGAGCACGGCCTTCTTCGGTTATTACGATACGTTTGCTCCGCCGGTCGGTGGGATCATCGGATCTTTTCACCATGCTTTGCTCGGTCATTCGTCCCAGCATTCCGGAGATGTTTCCTTTGGTCACCAAAAGGCGGCTGGCCAAGTCGGACTGTTTAAGTCTCTGGGGTTCAGCCGCTACCAGGCAGGCCAAAAGGTCGTACTGAGCCACCGACAACCCGACCGGGGCTAGCTTTTCCGCGAACCGCCGGAACCCTTTGGAGTAGAGCCAGGCCACCCTTACCCAGGTTTGGTGTGTGCCCGATTGATGCTTAGCGCCCTTAATCTCCTGCAATGCCGATCCTTGCCCCCTGAACTTTACCTCATTCTTCTTCGCAGAAGCTTGCTTTCTTCCCCCGCCTGATCAACGAGACCTTCACTCATGCCTGTGATAGCGATTCTGAAGTTGAGTCACGAAGCCCACCAGTTCAGGAGCCACTTTAATTTTTTCAGGGCGCTTGAAAGCCTGCCTCGCCGCTACGCCCAGGGAAATCAGAAAACTGTAGCCGGAAGTCACGGGAGCAAAGAGAAGGCCCCCTAAAACAAGAAGGGTAGCCATGCCCCAGTTGCCCTCCGACTCGATTTTATGGGACTTGCTAATTTCCGAGAGGAGTTGGCTGGTGGGGCTCAGCTCCTGGCAAAACCCCAGGACCGCCGCAGCGGTGCGTTGTTGCCTGAGTTCCGGGCCAGGAAATCTAAGCTGCAATTCGGTCAGGTCGGCCTCCAGATCGTCGGCCGACGCGAACAGCCGCACTTGAAAGTTCGCCGGATACAAAGAGAGGTGCTCCTCTTCGCACACGACCCCATCTTTCACCCAGCAGAGGCGGCTGACTTCCGGTCGGGTCGAGTGGTAGAGGGTCCAGGCCAGACCGGCCTGCTGGAAACCGCACGACTTGCTCAACGGCGGCGGAAGTAGCAACGATGGCTGGCCGGGGATGCTGTGTTGGGCCGAAAAAGCCAGGGATTTACGAATCATGGAGACGTCTTCCACCCCGAAGTGGCTGATGGGGCGGCTATCAGCCCACAGCGGCACCGGGCAGCAAACTGCGTTGTTGGTGAGTTCCTTGAACTCCGAGGCAGTGTCGCTGCTGACTCCGTGGTTTTTTTTCACGGCTTCGTCCCTCCCCAAAGGAGAGCCAGAGACGTAGACCACAAACTCTCCGGGGGTAAGATGGTCCCGGACGTGGTCTCCTGCCGGCCCGATCCTGGAAAGGCTCGAACCGTCCCAAAAGAGGGAGCGCAGACCCTGCTCCGGGCAGTTATGAACCAGTAAGACCGGACGGCGACGCGCGAAGGCCACGGTGCGCAGGCCCACCGACAAATGCCGGTGCACCTGCTCTGAGATGGGAACCGGCTCCACCCAGGCTTCCCGGATCTGCTCCAGGCTTCCGAAGCGTCCTTCGGTGTAGCGGAGCTTGCAATTTCGCGTGCCGTGAGTGACCCACATCCCGGAGGCGCTGGCCACCACTCCGGCCTGGACCATCTTCAAAATCCAGGCCGAGGTACGAGGTAACTGGTGGGTCGCAAGTTTATCCAGGGCCCGCTCGGCGGAAATGGTAAAAACACCCTCCGAATCGCGAGTACCGCCCTCGGACTGCCGAGCCAGATAAAGGTCTAAGGCATCCACCAGATCCTCAGTAAACCACCACGCTGCGGATGGACTCACCGGCTTTGGCCAACTCGAAGCCCTTATTGATCTCCTCCAAGCTGAGCTTGTGAGTGATCAGATCGTCGATATTGATCTTGCCGTCCATGTACCAGTCTACGATCCGGGGCACGTCGGTGCGGCCTCGGGCTCCACCGAAAGCGGTGCCCTTCCAGACCCGGCCGCAGACCAGGTTGAAGGGTCGGGTCTGGATCACCTCACCGGCTCCCGCCACCCCGATGATCACCGAGACCCCCCAACCGATGTGGGTGCACTCCAGGGCCTCTCGCATGATCTCGACTTTACCGATGCACTCGAAACTGTAGTCCGGCCCTCCGTCGGTGATGGACTGAATGTAAGGGACCAGTTCCCCCTCCACCTCCGTGGGGTTCACGAAGTGGGTCATACCGAACTTCTCGGCCATCGCCCTCTTGCCTGGGTTCATATCCACCCCGATGATCATATCGGCCCCGGCGATGCGGCAGCCCTGAACCACGTTCAGGCCGATCCCCCCGAGTCCGAAAACCGCCACCTTGTCACCTGGTTTGACCCCGGCGGTGTTCATCACCGCGCCCAGGCCGGTGGTCACACCACATCCGATGTAACAGATCTTGTCGAAGGGGGCGTCTTCTCTCACTTTGGCCAGAGCGATCTCCGGAACCACCGTGAAGTTGGAGAAGGTGGAGCAGCCCATGTAGTGGGCCAGCGGCTCACCATTCAAGGTGAAGCGACTGGTTCCATCCGGCATCAGGCCCTGGCCCTGAGTGTTCTTGATGGCACCACACAGGTTCGTCTTGCGAGACTTGCAACGCTTGCACTCCCGGCACTCCGGAATGTAGAGCGGGATCACGTGGTCGCCCGGCTTCAGGGAAGTGACTCCCTCCCCCACTTCCCGCACGATCCCGGCTCCTTCATGACCCAAAATGGAAGGGAAGATCCCCTCCGGGTCCTTGCCGGAAAGAGTGTAGGCGTCGGTATGGCAAATACCGGTGGCTTTCAACTCCACCAAACATTCGCCGGCCCGGGGCCCTCCGATCTCAATGGATTCTATCGACAACGGCTGGTTGGGGGCCAGCGCTACGGCTGCTTTCGTCTGCAAGGTTCTATCCTCCGAAGTTTTCTTCCCTGAGCCTTCGAAGTCGGAGGAGGCCAGGCCTTTCGATTAAGGACCAGCCTTACGGCTTGAGTACCCACTCATTGTAGGAGATGGTCTGGGTGGCCTGATTGACGGAGACTTCCTGAGTAAAGGAACCGCCGTCGGCCATGGGTAGGGTCTGGGAGTAAGTCTCCAGGCCGTCCTGGGAGAGGGTCATGGCGGTCTTGACTCCTTTGGAGATCAGCACCTGGCCATCGGGAGTTTTCACGTCGTTGTGGGCTTCGAATCGGTAGTGGCTAGCCGCCCCGGTGGAGGGGTCGTAATCCAGTTCCACCGAACTCGATTCGTCCCGAGCCCGCACACTGCCCACCCCGGCTGCCGTGTCGACTCCTGGCTGCTCATCCAGAGCCGCGTAATTATTGATCTGGCCGTTGACGGTGCCGACGATGGCGTTGACGGTGGAAGAGACCTGGGTGTCTTGATCGGTGATCCGTTCCCCGCCGTACTCGATGGTGTTCGACTGGGGGTCGACCAGGGCTTGTTGGGTGCTGCCGTCGGAGGCCTTCTGACTGTAAACCGCCTTGCCGTCAGCACCTCTGTTGTAGGAAGTCTCTAAACCGGCCGGAACGACCAGCTCTCCCTGCGGCCCCACAATATTGTTGTGGGCCTTGAAGCTAAAGTTGTGGGCCGTCTGGGTTTGGGGATCGTAATCGAGTTGAACGAACGAATCCTGATCCTGGGCGAGAACGCTACCCCGACCGAGCGAGGTATCCAGACCGGGCTGGTCGTCTAACTGAGCGGCCTGTGCCATCTGGGTATTGATGGTGGCCATCAGCACCGCCGAAGCCTGAACCGCCTGGTGTTTTTGATAAGAGATCGCAATTCCGTTGTTCATACCCTCAATCTATCGGACAGCCCTTAAAAAAGTCACAAAGGGTGATCGGTGTAACACGGAGTTTACAAATCGAGGGGAGCTTCCGGCCTACAATGGGAGTACCAGGAAAGGATTTTCATAACGCCCCCATGCAAATCAGAAACACCAACCACCAGCCCGCAGCCGCCAGGCTCACCACCCAGGACAGGACGGTCAAGTTTCAGACCGACTCGGGCGCCCCGATCCAAACCCTGGATACCGCCACCATCTCCAAAGCTGTGGGCCAGGCCGTTGCCGAAGCCGTCTCCTCCTCCCAGGCTGCCAGCCCTATCGAAGGTGCCGAAAGCATACCGGGCCTTTTTAAGATCTACCGCAAGGATAACCAGAGTTGGCTCTCCATCAAGCCCGAGCAACTGAATAAGCCGTTCTTCTTCTCCAGCAACGTCTCTCGGAGCGTGGGGGAAAACCGCCTGGTGGGTTCCGAGATGGGAGCCTCCTATCTGGCCGAGTTTCGGCGCGTGGACGACCGGATCCAGTTGGTCGCGCTGCACACCGAAAATTACGCCCAACCCAACACTCCGCAAGAAAAATTCGTCTCCGAAGACTACTCGGACAGCCTGATCTCCAGCGCTCCCCTAACCAAAACCAAAAGCGGCTCCGAGGAACTCCTGGTCTCTGCCGAAGCCCTGCTGTTCCAGGATATCGCAGGCTACAAAGGGCGACTCAACCGGGTTTACGGCTCAAACTTCGCCCTGGATACGGCCAACACCCACTTCACCCAGATCGACAACCATCAAGAGCAAACCAGCTTCGGAGTGGAAGCTCACTTCCAGGCCGGCATCGGTGCCCCCGGCCCCTCCACCACGCCCCTTCGCAACAGCCTGCTCACCGAGTTTCGCTACAACTTCCTGGAACTGCCCGAAGAGCCCATGACCCCCCGCATGGCCGACGAACGGATCGGGCACTTCGTGACCACTCGCAAAGACTACACCAGTGACGAGGGCGACGGACTGGTCAGAATGGTGAACCGTTGGAGGCTTGAGAAGAAAGACCCGGAGGCGGAAGTTTCCGAGCCCAAAGAGCCCATCACCTACTGGATCGCCAACAACGTGCCTAAGGAGTATCGCAAGGCCGTAAGAGAAGGGATCCAGGAGTGGAACAAGGCCTTTGAAGCGATCGGCTTCAAAGACGCCATCAAGGTGCGCCAACAGCGAGCCAACGACAAGTTTGACACCATGGACGCTCGCCACGCCTCGGTGCGCTGGTACACCGCCGCCGACGTCGGGTCGGCCGTGGGTCCCAGCCACGTGGATCCCAGAACCGGTGAGATCCTGGACGCCGACATCCGAATGGCCGATGTGTTCGGACGGGGCGCCAAGAGCTTCCTGAAAGACAACCCTCCGGCCACTTCCGCTGAGGTGCAGGAGCACAGCCACGAGCACCTTGGCCACATCCACGGGGATCACCATAGCTGCAACTACCACGAGCACGCGGCCGGAGAGCACGAGTTTGCCTCCAAGCTTTTAGAGGCCCGGGGCGGCGACGAGAAAGCTTCCAAAGAATTGGCCCAGGCCTACGTGAAGGACGTGGTCATGCACGAAGTCGGCCACACCCTGGGGCTCCGCCACAACTTCAAGGGCTCCACGGTCTATACCGACGAGCAACTGCAGGATGCCGAGTTCACCAAGAAAAACGGCCTCGGCTCCTCGGTCATGGACTACCACCCCTACAACCTGGCCGGGCCGGGTGAAAAACAGGGTGAGTACGTGATGTCCACTCTAGGACCCTACGACTACCTGGCGGTGAAGTACGCCTACGCCCCCCTGGAGGAGGGCAAGGAGGCCGACAAGCTCAACGAGCTCGCTCGCCGAACCACCA
This sequence comes from Vulcanimicrobiota bacterium, assembly GCA_041676625.1. GTDB lineage: Bacteria > Vulcanimicrobiota > Xenobia > Xenobiales > JADMJV01 > JAEXNA01. The sequence goes on along the minus strand of JBAYRN010000018.1, from coordinate 45,559 downwards.
CCGATCCGCTGCTGGCTTACGAAACCGACGAAGCCGCCGACGGCATGGATCCCGAGGTCAGCCGCTTTGATCTGGGGAGTAACCCCCTCGGCTTCGCCCAGAAGCAGATCACCCTGGCCAGAGAGTTGTGGGAGCGGGCTCAGACTCAGGAACTGCCGCAAGATACCAGCTACAAAGAATTGACCCGCGCTTTCTCCAGCGGTCTTTCCAAGGTGGCGGGCGCGGTGCGCCTGGCCAATCGCTACGTGGGCGGACTCTCCCTGCGCCGAGACCGGGCCGGGACCGAGAATCCGATCTATCAACCCATCCCGGCTGAGAAGCAGCGGGAAGCCGTGAATCTCATCGCCGACACCATGTTCAGCCCCGACAGCTTCAAGTTTAAGCCGGAGTTCGTCTCCCGCCTGGCTCAGGAGCGCTTCGGCAACTGGGGCAACCAAAACTACCAGGTGGGCACCCGAGTGCTGGCCACCCAGTCCCGAGCGCTGCAGGCTCTCTACGACAACGACATCGCCCAGCGCCTGATCGACAACCCCGAAAAGCTGTCGGAAGAGGCACCGGTCTATAAACTGTCGGAGCTTTACGACACGGTGCAAAACAGCATCTGGTCGGAAGTCGGTGAAAACAAAGAGATCTCCCAGGCTCGCCGAGATCTGCAACGGGAATACGTGGACCTGGTGGCCGGTAAGCTCTCGGACAGCAGCACCCCGGGTGAAGCCAGGAGCATGCTGCGCTTTCTGACCGGGCGCCTGCAAAAACAGGTGGACGCCTCTCTGCACCAGGAGATGAGCCTGGAAAAGCGGGCCCACCTGGAAGACTGCAGCCAGAACCTGGAGAAGATCCTGAACCCGGAGAAGTAAAGCTTTGTTCGACAGGGGTGCCGGGCTCTGCTAGGATCGCGATGTGGAAGCTCTGATCGAAAAGCTCAAGTCACAGGGAGTGGTGGACTATCAGCACATCCAGTCCTTCTACACAAGGGCTCTTAAGGAAAGGTTGGCCAGGGAGACTTGAGCAAGACTATCATCGAAGTGCTCTTAGAAGAGATGGAACGGAACGTACGGTTACTCGAGGAGCTACGAGCGGTCTCCCGGTCCGAGTTCCTATCCAACCGGATTGAGGCCTATTCTTCGGCGAGGCAGTAGCGGTTTCGGCCTTGCTCTTTGGCTTGATAGAGCATTGCATCGGCCTTCTCCAGCAGTTCCGTGGGATCGGAGTCGGCCCGGGGCACGGTGCCGGCTATTCCCAGGCTGATGGAGATGTGGTCGGCCGCCGATGAGTAGCCGTGGTTGATCTTGAGTTCGCCCACCGCTTGCTGGAGTTTCCTGGCCACCTGGGTGGCCCCGGGTGCGTCGGTGTGAGGAAGCAAGCAGACGAACTCTTCACCGCCGTAGCGCCCCACGAAGTCGTGGGAGCGCCCCACCGAAGCCAGCGCTTTGCCCACCTGTCTCAGGACTTCGTCGCCCGGGAGGTGCCCATAGTTGTCGTTGTACTGCTTGAAACAGTCGATATCCAGCATGATCAAAGACAGTGGGCTCTCCAAGCGCGCTCCCCTCCGCCACTCCTGGGCCAGAAGCTCATCGAAGGCTCGGCGGTTGGGCAGACCGGTGAGGCCGTCCAGGTTGGATTGGCGCTTGAGCAGGTCCTGATAGCTCTTGAGTTTGAGGTGGTTTTCCACCCGGGCCTTCACGATGGCCGAGCGAAAGGGCTTGGTGATGTAGTCCACCGCACCCAACCTCAAGCCCTTCTCTTCATCCTCATCGTCGGCCAGACTGGTCACGAAGATCACCGGAATGGCGGCGGTATCCGACTCGGCCTTCAAGCGGCGACAAGCTTCGTAGCCGTCCATCTCCGGCATGACCACGTCCATGAGGATCAGATCCGGGGGGTTCTCGGAGCGAGCGATGGACAGAGCTTTGCGCCCATTGCGGGCGGCCTTGACTCGATACTTGTCGCTCAGCAAACCAACCAATACATCAATATTGGCAGGCATGTCATCGACGACCAGGATGGTTTGTTTGTTGACTGTTTCCGTCATCAGGCCCCTCACTCAACTCAGGAAGGTTTCCTTCGTGCCTACTACCCCAAAAACGCGATTGATTAAACTCGTAGCTTGTCCAGCAGAGCCAGGGCGCTCTCGAACTCGTAATCGCCGATGGCCACTTCCAGCTCCTGAACTTGCTCGGGAGGAAAGTGAGTACGGACCTGGTTCAAGAGGCCAACAGCGCTGGTGTCATCATCGCGCAGCCTGGCTTCGAGTTGATCCAAAAGCTCCTGCAGTCGGCCTGGCTCAAGCTCTTCTCCTCTCGGTTCGTCCTCCTCCAGTTCTTGGAGGCCCAGCAAGACGACCTCCAGCTCCCGGCAAAAACGTTCGACTGCAGGGCCAGGCGCTTCCCCTCGCTGAAGAGCCTCATCGATCTCTTCCACACAGCTCAAAAGGTCGGGCGCACTGATGCTTCCCACGACCCCCTTCAGAGAGTGAGTCAGCCGTCGGGCCTCGGCCAGGTCCTGCCCACCGAGAGCGGCCTTGAGCCGCTCCCCGGCGTCGTGTTGGTGGCGGCGAAACTTGAGCAACACCCGCCGGTACAGGGCGCTGTCGCCCTGCAGCCTGGCCACCCCTCGCTTCACGTCTAAACCCGGATAGGGTGGAAACTCTTCTGTGCTGGTGGGGCGCTCCGGTCGCTGCTGGAAGTCGGAACTCTTCAGTCGGCTGGGCTCGATGCAGCGAACCAGTTCCGCGAAAAGGCTCGGTGGATCGATCGGTTTGGTGGCGTAGCCGTTCATCCCGGCCTCCCCGGTGCGCTCCCGCACCCCGGTCAGGGCGTCAGCGGTCATGGCAACGATGGGTAGTTCTTTGAACTGCTCGTGTTTTCGAATCTCCCGGGTGGCGGTGTAACCATCCATGACCGGCATCTGCAGGTCCATGATGATCAGATCAAAGTCGTGACCTCGAGCCAGCACCAGGTCCAGGGCTTCCCGCCCGTTACTCGCGCAGGAGATCTTAAAACCCTCCCCTTCCAGGATCCCGCAGGCCACTTCCTGGTTGACCTCCTTGTCTTCCACCAGCAACAGATGCGCCCCCCGAATAGCGTCCAACCCCTTGATGTGCTCCAGGCTGAACCCGCCCCCCGAGCGAAAGCGCTCCAGAGAGTCAGGATCGCCGAACCTGAAGCGGATCTCAAACCAGAAGGTGCTGCCCTTTCCGGGCTCGCTCTGCACCCCGATGTCTCCCTCCATCAATTCGGTCAAACGCTTGCAAATGGTAAGTCCCAGCCCAGTGCCACCGTACTTGCGGGTGGTGGAGGCATCGGCCTGGGTAAAGGCCGAGAAGAGGCCTTCCTGCTGCTGCTGGGTCAGACCCGGGCCCTGATCCACCACTTCGAACCGAATGGTCGCTCCCAGTTCGTCTCGTTCCACCACCGAGGTTCGAACCTTGACCTCTCCCGACTCACTGAACTTGATGGCGTTGCCACAGAGATTCAAAAGGATCTGGTTCAAACGCAAGGGGTCTCCCAGCAGGCAGTTGGGCACCCCATCGGCGGTCTCGAAGACAAGCTCCAGTCCCTTATCCCTAGCGCGCATATCCAGGACATCGGCCAGACTATCGAAGACTTCCAGCAGGTCGAACTCGGTGGACTCGATCTCGAGCTTGCCCGCTTCGATTTTGGAAAAATCCAGGATGTCGTTGATCAGGCGTAGGAGATTTCGGGCTGCGTTACCGATCTTCTCGGCGTAGCCCCGCTCCTTGGGGCGGATCTTCCCTTTCAAGAGCAAGTGGTTCAACCCGATGATGGCGTTCATTGGGGTCCGAATCTCGTGACTCATATTGGCCAAAAAGTCGCTCTTGGCTTCGGTGGCGGCTTCGGCTTTCTTGAGGGCCGCCTGGAGTTCTCGGGTGCGGGTTTGTACGGTGCCCTCCAGGCCGTCCAGGTGCTCCATCAACTTCTTCTCGGCGATTTTGCGGGCGCTTATATCCCAGTTCATCCCGATCATCCGGACCGGCAGGCCCTTACTGTCCCGGTAGACGTCGGCGTGAGCCTCGATGTAGTGGAGTTCCCCGTCGGGCCCCAGGACCCGAAACTCGGCGTTGTAGCCTCCGCCCACCCCCTTGCGGGCCTCCTGCAGCTCCCGGCGGGTCCGCTTCAGATCGTCGGGGTGGATGCGCTCTCGCCAGACCAACTGGGGGTCGGGATACTCCTCGCGCTCCACCCCAAAGAGGAGGTACATCCGATCGTCCCACTCCAGGGCGTTGTTCAAAAGGTTCCAGTCCCAGATCCCGATCTGGGCCGACTGGGTAGCCAGGGCCAGTCGCTCGGTGGTGGCCGAAAGCTGAGAGGTGCGTCGCTTGACCGCGAGATCCAGACGCCGGTTCCACAACAAGACTCCCAGGATCAAGAGCCCCAGGGGCACCCCGTACTTCAGGAGGTCTTCCGTGCTGAGTACGCGGTCGTCCTCCACCTTTCGCCAGCGCGCGAAGATCTCGTGTCGCTCCTCTTCGGTGATGGAGCGGAGAGCCTTATTTAAGAGTAATTGCAGCACCGGCCAGTCCTGGCGCACACCCATGTGCATGGGCGAACTGAAGGGCGTCCCGCCCACCACCCGCACGCTGGCAAAGCCTTCTTTTTTGATCTTCTCATCGGTGGTCAAAAGGTCCCCGATGTAGTGCTCCACCTGTCTTGAGACCAGCTTCTGGAGCGCCTCTTCAGCGCTGGCCACCTCTACGATCTCAAGGCCGGGATAGTCCCGTCGTAAATCCTCGAGAAAGGAGTAGCCCTTGATCACCGCCGTGGGTCCGTGGGACATTTCGCTGAGGTCGGTGATGTAGGGGTGGTCGTCACGCCCGTAAATCACCACCACCAGTTTGTGGTAGGACTCGGTGAAGAGCATGAAATCTTTGCGCTCTTCACTGATGGCAAGCGACGACATCATGTCGATCTTGCGATCCCTGACTGCGGCGATCAGTTCATCCCAGAGTAAGTCTCCCCGGGGTTCGAAGGTCACCCCCAGACGCTTTTCAATGAGAGCCAAAAAATCCGCGCTGATCCCCTCGTACTCTCCCTGCCGATTGATGAACTCGATGGGTTGAAACTGGGGGTCCACCCCCACCGTGATCACCGGGTGCCGGGAGAGCCACAACCGCTCTTCTTCGCTGATCTCCAGAACCGGAGCCTCCTGGGCCAGCCCCAATACGCTCAGAAAAAGAAAAAAGAGCAGCGCAAGTGAGAATTTCATGCAACAGCCCTTTCCATTTGAATGATTACGCACTCAAGGGGGTGCGAACCTTTAAGATTCAGCTTTTACACCGGAAGGTAAAACCTCTCCGGTCTCCTCGAAGTGATCGATCAACTTGTCGTAGTAGTTGATGATCTGCCGAACGTAAGCTCGGCGGTCGGTATAGGCCGCCGGGAAGAAGCTACGCTTGAAGCCGTAGATGATGGTGTTTCTCAACTGGTTGAAGTCCATATTGAAGGCCTTCACCGCCAGCTCGATCTCATTGCTGACCGTGGTGTGACTGACCAGACGGTTGTCGGTGCAGAGGGTGGCCGATAGCTTCTCTTCCAACATCCTCCCGAAGGCGTGGTCCTTCACGTCTTTCAGATTGGGCATGGTCTGCAGGTTGCTGGTGATGCAGACCTCGATGGTGGTACGGCTGTCTCCCACGTAGCGAATCAAGCGCTCCACGTACTTTTCCGGTTCCTTCACGTCCGGTCCGCAGAGGTGCGGGCTGAACAGATGGTAGCCGTGGCCGATCCGGTCGGCGTGGAGATCGGTGATGGCCTGGAAGATCGACTCGGGGCCGTAGGCCTCACCGGCGTGCACCGTCTTGTGCATGAAGTGCCGGTGAGCGTAGTCGAAGGCCGGCTCGTGCATCCCCGCCGGAAACCCGTCTTCCCGACCAGCCAGGTCGAAGCCCACGATGGGGAGATTCTCCTGGTCTCGGATCCGCACCGCTGCCCGAGCCATCTCAAGGGAAGCGATGGAAAGGACCTGCTCCTGGGGTGCGTCCTGAAAGATGTCGGTGATGTGGGCAAACCAGGGGCTGAACGCTCCGGTGAAAAACCGCATGGCACAAACGATGATGCCGTAGTGGAAAGGCGGCTCGGCCCCCGAGGCCACCGGCTCGGTAGCCCGGTGCTCATCGGCGGCTTTTTTCAGCCCGTTGTTGACCGACACCAGAACATCTTTGAGAGCAAAGCCCCGGTGGGTATGGAGCTGAGGCGCAAACCGTACCTCGATGTAGCGGACCCCCTCGTTGATGTTGTCCCAGGCCAACTCGTAGGCCACCCTCTCCATGGCCTCGGCGTCTTTCATGACAGCGCAGGTGTACTGGAAGCCGTGGAGATACTCGGCCAGGTTGGCGTAGCTCTCGCGAAACACCAATTCGTTGAGCCCCTCTTCGGTAAAAGAAGGAAGCTGGACGTCGCGCTCTTTGGCCATCTCGATCAGACTGGAGAGCCTGAGAGAACCATCCAAATGAACGTGAAGATCGGTTTTGGGAAGTGCTCGTATTAAGTTCTTAGGTATCATGGCGCCTTGTTTTTCATGATTCGTCCGATGCCTGCCGCCGCCGGAGAAGTTGGGCTGGTTGCGGAAATAAAAAAGGCCCGCAAGCGGGCCTTCTTTTTATCTGCAACGGTCTCGTCTAGGGGACCTGGCAGGGTTCAGTGGTGTTGTTGACCTCATCGTCGATTTGTGGCGATGCACCGTTCTGAAATTCGTTGATCGATGCCAGCAGGTCCTTCTGAAACAAGTTGATAGCACCGGTTCCATTGATATTGATATCCATATCGTCGTTTACGGTGTTATCGGTGACAGTCAAGCAAAGAGGTCCGGCCCCTAACCAGGATACATAAAGAGCGTCATCACCACTGTCGTTGATAACGTTGTTCATTATTGCTACCGCAGAGCCGACCATGTCCGTACCCCCGGCAAGGTAAATCCCGTCAGAATCGGCGTTTGACACCGTGTTGTTCTGCACCAAAAACTTGCCACCACGCAGATACAGGTCCAAGCCGTACTGAGCATTGGAAATCTCATTACCGTCAACGGTGAAGGTGTCATCATTGACGTACAGAACGATTCCAGTCCCTCCGTCAACAACGTTCCCAACAACACTGCCACCGAGGGTAGAGTCTTCATCACAGTAGAGACCGATGGCAAAGCCGTCGTGATTGATAAGCCTGTTGTCCGAAATATCTACCGTTACTTTGGCACCATAGTCGGATTGGAGGTAGAACCCGTACTCAAACATACCTGGGGAGGTTCCCTCAGAGCGATTCCCCTTGCATTGAATACTGACGTTATTGCCATCAGAGATATCAAACTCCACAAGATCATCATGCTCCACCGAGGTCAGGTTCAAGAAAGTATTGTCGTTGACGTTGAAGGTCACGGTGTTATTCAGGTCGCCGTTTTCAAGGTAAATGTAGTCGATGTCTGTATCCGTGGGAGCAGCTTCGAACACGTTACTCAGGATCTCCACCGTGCCAGAGGCCTCATCGCCAACGATATGCTCTTCCGCGTTGCCACCAAAAACGTTGTCCACGACCCGGACATCGGCGACTTCTTTGATCAAAATCCCGTAAGTCGCTGAACCATCGATATTAAACCCGGAGATGGTGTTGTCGCCACCGCAGTTCACCGGTCCGGTGATGGTGGGTCGGGAGCCCACCGGTACGATGGACTGGGCTACCAGCCCGGCACCCTCGCCGATCAGGTCCACGCCGGCGGGCAGGTTGATGGCACCCGAGAGGCCGGTGCTGGTCCCGTCTCCGAAGGCCACGAAGATGGTGTCGCCGGGCTGAGCGGCGGCAATAGCCGCGGCCAGGGTGTTAAACGGACTGGCCTGGCTGCCGTCTCCGCCGGGCGCCGCCTGGTTATCCACGAAGCGACCCAGACCGGTGCTGCTCAGGGTGACAGTAGCGGTAGCCTCACCCACCGGGTTGGCGATGGTGTAAGCGAAGGTCTCAGCACCTATAACGCCTACCGCCGGGGTGTAAGTAAAGCTGCCGTCCAGATTCAGTTGCAAGGTACCACCGGCACTGCCCGTGGCATCGAACTCGGTGATCGCCCCTCCGTTGAGGGTATCGTTGGCCAGGACGCCGGGCGCTGCCTGGTTCAGGGTGGCGTTGCCCAGAGCCGGGAAGGCATCGTCCACCGCCACGGGAGCCGCCCCCGGACGGGGGGTCTGGCCGGAATTGGTAAAGACGAACTGCTCCGAGTCGCCGCATCCTTGCCAGAGAAGGGCCGCCAGGGCGATCCCCAGCAGCTTAAAGAAACGCTTTCTAATAGGTTGGTTCTGCATGAACTCCCTCATTTCGAGAAAAGAATTGATGGAGTGAAGGTATCCTACGTTATGATCATTTCCTATCAGCTTTTATTACTACCTGCATAACACCTTGTTACCAGTCCCTAATGCCTAGGAGCCTGACCGGTACTCCGGTGAACTGCGTCACAATGTGCCCCACCTTACAGATGGCCGATGCTATAACCGGCTAGACTCCTTACAATTCATCCGAGGAGGCCCGATATGGCGACACTCTACATTAATAACACCACCCCCCTGGAAGATATGAGTTTGGAAGAGATGCAGGCCGCTTTCACCCACGAAAGCGATTGGCTGGGGCGCGTCGGCAAAACCGTTTCCGAAACCGTCTCTCAAACCTTAGAAAACCTCAAAGCAAAATTCGGCAAATAAAAAAGCGCCCGGTTGGGCGCTTTTTTTTTGCGGCTATCCGAGAGTTAGCACTCCGAATGCCCGCAGTTGTAGCAGCTCTGACAACCTTCGATGGCCACCAGGCTGGTGTTTCCGCAGCTCGGGCACAGATCCGCCTGGACCCCGCTCTGAGGAACGGCCACTTCCGAATCGACCTGCTCAACAGCCACTACAGCGTATTCATCTTCTCCTGAATCTTCCAGCAAGTACTGCTCTTCGAGAGCCTGGGCCAGGGCGTCAGGCAGCGAGCGCACCCGGTTTCGACCGAAGCCGGTGGAGCGCGGACCGCCGATCCCGCTGAGCTGGTTGACGATCTCCTGGATCCTCTCTCGAGGGGTGAGAGGAGAGGACACCCGCAGAACCAGACTGGCCAGCCTACCCAGGGCTTCGGCCATCGCTTTGATATCGCTTCCGCCCTTTCCGATGTCCACGAACACCTCGAAGGGGCGCTTCGCCTCATCGTCGTTCATGGTGATATGAGCGGTGCCGGCCGGGGTGTCCTTCGACACCGTGGCACCATAACGCTTGTAGGGTCGAGGACGGACTTTGGGCTGCAGCTTCTCTTCGGCAACGGGTGCCGGTTTCTGCTCCCCAGTCTTTTCCTGGAGATCTTCCTTCAGATGCAGCACTTGCTCATCCCGGCACTTGTCGCGATAGATGGTACCGCCCTTGCAGCCGAGCTTGTACATCAATTCATAAAGCTCTCTGGTCTGCTCCACGGTATAATCGGCGGGGCAGTTGCAGGTCTTGGAGATGGCCGAGTCCACCCATTCCTGAGTAGCGGCTTGAACCTTGACGTGCTCCTCTGGCGAAAGGTCCATGGCGGCCACGAAGTAGTCGGGAAGCTCCTTGCCAGGATTTTCCTTTTCCCACTCTTCCACCACGGCCACTTTCTCTTCGTGGGTGCCCAGGCGGCTTTTTCTGAAGTAGCTCCAGAAATAAAACGGCTCGATCCCGGTGGAGGTTCCCACCATGGTGCCCACCGTGCCGGTGGGGGCCTGGGTCAGCAGGGTTACGTTACGAATCCCTTTCTTGCGAACCGCTTCTCGCACATCGGCGGGCATCTGCTTCATAAACCCGGACTGCAGAAACTGGTCGGCCTCGAACAGCTTGAAGCTCCCTTTCTCCTCGGCGATGCTGCTCGAGGCTTTGTACGCTTCCACCGCTATGAAACTGTACAGCTTCTCGATGAATGCCGCCGAATCTTCGGAACCGTAGCGGATCCCCAGACGTATCAGCATCTCGGCCAGGCCGATGGTACCCATACCCACCCTTCGTTCATCCTGTTGTTGGGACTCGTTTTGGGGAAAGAAATAGGGAGTCGCGTCGATCACGTTGTCCAGGAAGCGCACGGCGGTCCGCACAGTTCGGCCCAGGTCGTCCCACCTGACACTTCCCTTGGAGGTGAACCGGCTCAGGTTGATGTGACCCAGATTGCACACCGCCCAGGCCGGCAGCGGCTGCTCTCCGCAGGGGTTGGTGCAGATGAGATCACCCCGATCGTAGTACCAGGAGTTACTCATCTGGTTGGAGCGGTCCACGAACCACAGGCCGGGTTCGGCCGAGGCCCAGGCGCTTTCGATGATGGTGTCCCAAACTTCGCGAGCCCGCACGGTTTTGTGCACCACCACGGACCCCCCGCGCTCCTTCCAGGTTTTCATGTTGCCGGTCCATCCGGTGGCGTAGTTCGGGTCGTTGGTGTCCGGGAAACAGAACTCCCAATCTTCATCCCGCTCCACGGCCTCCATGAAATCGTCGGTCACCCCTACCGAAATGTTGGCGTTGGTGATACGGCCCATCTCCCGCTTGGAGTTGATGAATTCCAGCATGTCCGGGTGCCACACGTTGAGAATCAGCATGAGGGCGCCCCGGCGCGAACCACCCTGCTCGATCAAACCGGTCACGAAGCTATAAAGACCACCCCAGGAAACCGACCCCGAGGAGCGACCGTTCACACCTTTCACGTAGGCGTAGCGAGGGCGCAAGGTGGAGAGGTTGATGCCCACTCCGCCTCCCCGGCTCATGATCTCGGCCATCTGAGAGAGGGTTTCAAAGATCCCGTCCCGGCTGTCTTGCGGGCTCGGAATCACATAGCAGTTGTAGAAAGTCAGATTCTGATCCGTGCCACAAGCGGTGAGGATCCGCCCCCCGGGGGTAAACTTCCAGCCTTGCAGCAGATAGCGAAACTCTTGCTGCCAGTAATCCCGAGCCTCCTTGGAGTTTTCGACCGCAGCGGCTCCTCGAGCGACCCGATCCATTAACTGCTCTACCGTGGTCTCCAACGGTTTGTCCACGTGCTCCAGAGCGCGCTCCACCTCGCTACCGTCCCGCAGTTTGACGGTGACGATATCCCAATCCCCTTGAGGATTGCTTCGCATGTCGGTGACCACTCCGATCTCGCGTTGGCCGGTCTTCTGGTCGACCACTACGACCACCGTATCTCCCAACCCCAGACTCTCTTTAGCACCGTCCTTCAGGGCGTAGCGATCAAGAAAGATCTTTTCACCCAGAGGGGAGAGTTCGTTCTCGGGGTCCGTATGAAGACGGACGGCAGAGGGGGAGGTATTTTCAAGTGTAGCCTTGCTCATTGAATTCACTTTCGTTTGTATATTTTTCATCTTGATGACCGCGACCACCCGACTTCTGGTTCATTTGTCTCATCTCTGTGGTCGCCTCATCGAGGATGCCGGCGGGCGCTTCAGCGGTCTGGCCATTAAAAATGACCTGCATCGAGAGGCCTTAATAGTAATGCCTGATTCCCAGCAGGATGTCAATATCTTGACCACTGTTTTTTCGAATCACACTATATCTTGTATAATTTTGCGAACACGCGTTTGTCGAAAAAAGGTTCGAACAGCCCTCTTGAAGCCCGTCGACCCGTGCTCCAGGGAGTCTATCCCCAAACTATCCACATCAGTCAGGCGTGTCGAAATCTACCAGGGATAGGAGACGATCCACATGGGGATCCATACGATTCAACTCTGATAGGCTGTGATGAAGGTTTCTCAAGTAGTCGATATTCTTTCCACTCGGACCCACCGCCCGGCCGATGATGGAGGCGGTCTTCGGTTCCTCTTCCGGCCCCACGTAGCTCCCCCCGACGGCCGAGCCTACGTAGCTCAGAACGGAAAGGGGCTCGCCCGACTCGGCGATCACTCGTAAGGGAAGCCGCTCGTACCCGCCTTTTTCTCGGTGGTCTAGATAGGCGAGAATGTCCTCTCGTTGGCCCGGCAAAAGATAGGCTCTTCCCCAGACCCGGGCACCGGCCCGGGGCACGACGGTTGCGACCCGGCCGGGAAACTCCGGGGTACCCCGGTGGTCCTCGGAGGCTTGCCAGAAGCGAAGCTGCCAGTCCTCAAGGCAAGCTACCACCGATTGGGTGTAGGCAAACCCAGGATTCCAGATAAGCGATCCGTAGCCGAAAATCCAGAGAATGATCTACTCCTGTACCGGGCTTTCGCTTTGCTTCTCCCCGGCTACCAGCTGAGCGTAGATCTCGTAAGTCGCTATCACCATACCTGAGTAGACGAGCGCCCCAACGAATACCAGGGGTAGAAAGGCGTCGGTCTGCACAAACGGTAGAGGCTCCATGAACTCGGGCAACCTGCTGGAGGTAGCCCGGATCAAAACAGCCACCGCGATCCCGCAGAGCAGGAAGTAAGAAGTGAAAAAGCTCAGGACCGTACTCCGGACTTCGTTGGTTAACTCCCAGCTTCGCTTGACGGCTATAGGAGAAGAGACCCCTTCCATCACCAGCACCGGCAGCACCACACAACTGGCCAAAAAGAATGCCACTCCGGGAAGCAGAAAGAACAAACTGGAAAACAGTCCAAAGACCATCACCGCCAGCACCAACCCGATGGAAGGAAAGGCCCACCTCTTAAAGGCCCGGGCCAGCGATAACTCCCCGGACAAGCGGGCGTCTTTGCGGGCCAGATAGGCCACGATCAACATGGCCACCGGCGGCATCATAAATCGAGACAACAAAACCGCCGCCAACATAAACTCGTTGCTACCGTCGGACTCGACCTGCTGGGGGCTGAGTAACGCCAACCCCCCGATCGGCAAAAAAGCCAGGAGAGCAAGGAGCCCGCACTGCAGCCCACTGGAGGCGATCTTGGAGCCCACCGCGGCCCAGATTTTCAGTATCGAAAGCTGCTTTTCCACCTGTTATTAATATTTCTGCTCCACACCCCACAAATCCCCTGGTAAAAAAGGGGGATCCCCGCGACTTCACAGGAATTCTTAAGTTTAAGCTAACGAGGTGCATCGCTTGACAAAACGTCTTCTATTTCTATTGACCCTGCTCTTCACTCTGACCGTGAGTGTACCGGCCCTCTCCAGAACCCTTTCCTCCTCCGATGGCAGCTTCTGGGTCGATCTCCCAGCCGGATTCGGACCGGCCAGCGATCCACCGGCCAACACGATCCTGGCGGTAGAGGTGCCTGGTTCGGGGATTAGCCTGTTTGCCCAGAAGGGTGATCCGGTAGAGATGGACCCCACTGAGTATGCCGATCGACAGAAGCGGATGCTCTTCGACAACGGTGCTCAGATCCACGGAACCACGACCTCTACACTGGCCGAGCGGCCCGCCTGCAGTTTTTTGGTGGCAGGGGTGGCCCAGGGCAAGGAGTCGCTCTTTGTGTTCAACCAACGGCAGAACGCGGTTTACGTCTTCGTCCTTAACTATCCGGTGGGGCAAAGGCAGAAAGCCGCAGGCTTGTGGGACCAGATCGCTCCAACCCTTAAGTTCGCCAAAAATTAAGAACGGCGAATCTCCGTTCGATTGCCCGAGTAGTCTCCTTCAAGTACACTCACCTTTCATGAACGAGGTCTCCGTCCCCCATACCGCCCTGCTCAGACTGGGTTTAGCGACTGCCCACAGCCTGGCTTTTTGGACCCGCGCCACTGTTGACGATTCCCTGGGAGAGCTCTGCCGAGTGGCCGAAGAGCAAAGCTGGTTCGGGGATTCCACTCCTTCCCGGGTGAAGTACCTGGTCGCCCAATTGCAAAAGCGCTTCCCTTACCCGGCCAGAAGGCTGCTGGAGTTTCGCTCCCGGCCGGAGCCCCGCAAGAACGCCCTGGTCTGCCACTGGCACCTGCAGCTTGCCGATCCCGTGTATCGGGACTACACCGGCCACTTCTTACTTCTATGTTGGGCTCGCGGCGGCTCGCTCAGCCTCGACGAAACAGCCGCCTGGTTGGGCCGGCGAGCACCGGCCCGACACTGGCAGGAAAACACCCGCCGGAGAATGGCCTCCGGCCTGATGAGCGCCGCCACCGAGGCGGGTCTACTCTCTCGCACCAGCAGGATGGAAAGAGAGCTCAAATTGCCTCCAGTGGATGACGACGACCTGGCCTACCTCGGGGAGCTTCTCAAGCTTGCCGGGGCCCAAACAAAAAGCTCAAACCCGTACCTGAGTTCGGTAGGTTTGGGTAGCGGGAGAACCCTTTGATGTCCACACCCGACTACTCCGACAAGCTCCTAGCCTTCGATCTGGAGACCACCGGCCTGGATGCCGGTAAAGATAGGATCATCGAGTTCTGTTTTGTCTCACTCACTCCGGATCTCCAGATCACCGGGCGCTATCACTCTCTGGTTGATCCGCAGATCCCCATACCTCCTGAAAATAGCGAAATCCACGGGATCACCGATGCCGAGGTGGCAGGTCTTCCAGCCTTCTCGGCCCACGCCCAGAGGATCCAGAGCCTGCTCTCGCAAGCCACCTTGATCGCCCACAACGGGGCCTTCGATATGGCGATCCTCAATGCCGAATTGGTCCGCTGCGAACTAGCCGGACTGACTCCCAGCCATCCCATGATCGATACCCTCCTGATCGAGCGGTACGTCAATAGCCACAAACTGGAAGCCGCTTATCGTCGCTACACCGGCCGGACCTTCGAGGGAGCCCATCGAGCCGAGGCCGACACCCTGGCCACCATCGAAGTCTTGCGAGGTCAAAAAAGACAACATCCAGACTTTCTACCGGCGGAAACCCATCGGCTGGTCTCGGATGAAATCAAAAAACTGGCCGGCCACGAACTCAAAGAGTATCTGGACCACGATCGCCGTTTCTACCGCGACCTCGAAGGCGTAGTCCGCTTTAATTTTGGCCAGCACCGGGGAGACCCGGTGCAAAAGCGGCGCGGCTATCTGGAATGGATGGAGCGCCGTGAATTTTCCGCCGACACCAAAAAGGTCGTGAAGTTGTTGTTGAAGAGCTAAATGTCCCTTTTCTTCACCCAACGATCCATCTGCGTATGCCCCAACGAACGCCAGGCCCTGGCCCTCTGGGAAGCCGACGCTCGGGACCACCAGAGCCGGGGAGAGCGTGCCTGGGAGACTCTGCCCGTCTGTTCCTATAGCGAATTTTTGCGGGCTCTCCACGAGGAATACTGGCTGGCCGGCAGCCCTTCCGATGAGCCGCTCTCCTTGATGAATGAATGGCAAGAGCGCTTCCTCTGGATCAAGGTGCTTACCAACTCCGCCTCCGGTGAGGGACTGCTCAACCTGCCCGCGGCGGCTCGCCTGGCGGCCGAAGCCTGGAGGCTGACCAACAGCTACTTACTAGAGCGCGAACTGCGCGCGGTGGGGGCTATTTGGCCGGAGGAGACCCTGGTCTTTATGGGCTGGGCGGAAGCCTTCCAGGCGACCTGTCGGGAGCGTGGGTGGCTACCTGCCTGCCGCTTGGAGTCGGAACTGGTCAAGGTGATCACCAACGACCGATTGCCCCCCACCGCCTTGCCTAAATCCATCCGATTCCTGGGATTTGCCGAGTGGACCCCGGCCGCTCGCTCGCTCCTTCAAGCGCTGGAGAGTAAAGGAGTGGAAGTGGTTCTGGCCGATCCTCCCGGAGCCTCCGAGCAAAACTGGTCTGTTTTACCCTGCGCCCACCAGGAAGACGAAATCCGATCCGCCGGACGCTGGCTGAGAGAGCAGTTGGAGAGCAACCAAAAAATGGAACTCAGGGTAGGTCTGGTCCTACCCGACCTGGCCTCCCGCCGACTGGAAGTGCACCGCCTCTTGACCGAGGTGTTTCAGCCCAGCCGGTTGAGCGACCCCAGGAGCGACCTCCCCCCGATCTGCGACTTTTCCATGGGCTTGCCCCTGGCCCGATTTCCGCTGGTGGCAGACGCCCTGGAACTCTTGAATTGGAGCGACAAACCCCGCCAGTTGGCGCGTTGGAAGATTCTACTCTCACCCTTTTTAGGAGCAGCAGAAAAAGAGTTCGACTCCCGAGCTCTGCTCTTTGCCAAGTTGCAGTCGGATGGGCGCTACCTGGTGGGGGTCGGACGGATCCTGCAACTGGCCCAGGCCGAAGAAGAGAAGCCCTACCGCTCCCCGGCCCTGTTCCAAAGACTCAAGGCGGCTCAGGCGGAAATCGAAAAAGCACCCCACAAGCAGCTTCCCAGCGCCTGGGCGGGTCACTTCTCCGACCTCCTGGAGAGTCTCGGTTGGCCCGGGGAGCGCAAGCTAAACAGTCCCGAGTATCAAACCGTGACTCGCTGGAAGAGCACCCTGGCCGGGCTCGGATCACTGGACAGTCTGCTGGGGCCGGTGGATCGTCATAGCGCCTACGCCGCTCTCCGGCGTATCAGCGACGAGACCATTTACCAGCCCAAGCTCTCCCGCGGCGGACTGGAAGTTATGGGAACTCTGGAGGCTGTGGGGCTGCAATTTGATCGCTTATGGGTGGCCGGGTTGGACGACACCCGCTGGCCTTCGGCGGCGCGCCCCAATCCGTACTTGCCGTTTACCCTGCAGCGGGCCCAACGGGTGGCCCACAGCACCCCCGACAGAGAGCTTGAGTTCGCCCGCCTCATCACCGAGCGACTTGTGCGGGCGGCAAGTTCGGGGGTGATGAGCTATCCGCTCTATTCCGAAGAACAGGCCTGCCGCCCCAGCCCCCTGCTCCGAGACCTACCCCGGGTCGACTCGACCGATCTCAAGTTGCTGGAGAGTCCCACCCTGCAGCAGCGACTGCTGGCCTCTTCTTTGCTGGAGACGATCGCAGACCCAGGGCCACCTCCGGTCTCTGAGCAAGAAAAAACCCGGGGAGGTACTAGCCTCTTCACTCACCAATCGGCCTGCCCGTTTCGGGCCTACGCCTACCTCCGCCTGGATGCACGTCCCACGGAAACTCCGGAAGAAGGGTTGAATCCCCGCCACCGCGGGACCATGCTCCACGCCGCCCTGGAAAAGCTCTGGTCTCTGGTTCGAACCCGGCAGAACTGGATGCAGGCCGAGCAGAATCGTCATCGGCAGTGGCTCTCAGAGAGTGCGGAGTACGCCGTAGAAGGCATGCGCCGGCAGCGGCCGGACGTGCTCCGGGGTCTGATGGTGAAACTGGAGAAGGAGCGATTGCTGAGCCTGCTGGCCGAGTGGATGGAACTGGAGATGACCCGAGACGAGTTTGAAGTGGTGGCCACCGAAGAGAAGGTGGAACTGTGCTTTGCCGGCCTGACCCTGAAGGCCACCGTGGACCGGGTGGATCGACTGGCCGACGGCAGTCTGGCCGTGCTGGACTACAAAACCGGGAGCCCCCAGGTGGGAGACTGGCTGGGCGAAAGGCCTCGGGAACCCCAGCTACCGCTCTACAGCGTGAGTCATCCTCGCCCCGTGGAAACCATCTGCTTCGCCCGGATAAAGCCCGGCAACATGGAGTTTCGAGGCCTGAGTTCGGTAGACGAAGCGCTACCCGGTGTCCAGGCCTCGGAGTATGCCGAAGACGGTCTCAAAACCTGGGAGCAGCGGAAGGCCGAATGGACCGCCCGGCTGGAAGCCCTGGCCCAGGAATTTCACGATGGACACGCGGTGGTAGACCCGGCCGAAGGGCCCAAGACCTGTCGGTACTGCGGGCTGGAAGGTTTGTGCAGGGTCGAAGAGGGGTTGGTGGGCGATGAACCTTGAGCAGTGCCAACCGCGCACCGAAGGGAGTAGCGATCAAGAGGCTCGCCGGCAGGCTCTCGATCCCACCCGCTCCTTCATCGTGCAAGCTCCCGCCGGTTCCGGCAAGACCAGCCTTCTCACCCAGCGCTTTCTCACACTGCTGGCGGGAGTGGCCGAACCGGAAGAGATCCTGGCCATCACCTTCACCAGAAAAGCAGCAGGCGAAATGCGAGAACGGATCGTGCACGCCCTGGAGGAAGCCCGCTCTCGGCCCGAACCTGACGATCCCTTCGCCCGCCAGACCTGGCTTCTAGGGCGCCAGGCCCTGGCGCGAAACGATCAGCGGGGCTGGAACCTGGAGGACAATCCGGCCCGCTTGCGAGTCCTCACCATCGACTCGTTGTGCGCCCGGTTGGCTCGGGGTCTGCCGATCCTGTCCCAGTTCGGAGCGGCCCCCCAGGCGGTCGAGGATGCTTCCGAGTACTACCTCCAGGCGGCCCGGCTCACCCTGGGAGCCGTGCACGATACCGCCCACTCGCCGGCGGTGGCCCGGTTGCTGCTTCATCTAGACAACGACCTCTTGAGGGTCCAGGGGCAAGTGGCCGACATGCTGGCCCGGCGGGACAAGTGGATGCGCCCCCTGGTCCGGCTCTTTGGCGATCTGAGGCAAGTCGGTCCGGAGAGCCTGCGGGCTGCCCTGGAACAGACCTTGAAAAACGTGACCTCCACGAAACTGACAGCGCTGCTCGAACAGCTGGGCCTGGAGAGCCTGCAACGGCTAACCCCGCTGGTTTCATTTGCGGCTCGCCAGTTAGGTGAGGACAGTTTTCTGGAGCCGTGGAAAGCTCTCTCCTCTCCTCCCACGGCCAGACCCGAGTTCTTGCCCCACTGGCAGGCCCTGCGCAACCTCTTGCTCACCCACAAGGGAGAATGGCGCAAGAGCGTGAGCAAAAAGCAGGGTTTCCCCCGCCCCGCGGAAGCTCGAGGGGAAGGGGCCAAAGCGGAGCGCAAGCAAGCCAAACGCGCCTTCGAGACGATCCTGGCCGAGTTCACCGGAGACGACGCCCTGAAGCAACTGCTGAGCGACGTGGACAGCCTCCCCCCGGGCTGCTACACCGACGAACAGTGGGAGACGCTGCAAGCCCTGCTGGAGGTTTCCCGGCTGGCCGCCGCTCAGCTGACTGTGGTCTTTCGCAGCTTGAGCATCAGCGATTTCGTGGAGGTCTCCCACCGGGCCGAACAGGCGCTCGGTAGCGACGATGAGCCCTCCGATCTGGCCATGGCCATGGACGGAAAGCTGCAGCACCTGCTGGTGGATGAGTTTCAGGACACCTCCCAGGGCCAGTTGCAGTTGTTGCGTCGACTTACCGCCGAATGGATCCCGGGAGAGGGGCGTACCCTCTTTCTGGTGGGCGATCCCATGCAGTCGATCTACCGGTTTCGAGACGCCGAAGTCGGACTCTTTCTGCAGGTTCGAGAGCTGGGACTGGGGCATCTCAATCCGGAGCCGCTGCTCCTTACCTCAAATTTCCGCTCGCAATCCCGTTTGGTGGAGTGGTTTAACCAGACCTTCTCACAGGTTTTTCCCCGGATCGAAGACCCGGGGGACGGCTCGGTCCCCTACGCCCGGGCGGTCGCCGCCCGGGATCCTCAAGCCACCGCGGTGCACTGTTGGGGAGTGGCGGGGGAAGGCGACCCTGTGGACCACAAGCGAGCCGAGGCCGAGGCCGTGCTGGAGATCTTGGAAGAGACCTGGGACCAGGACCCCCAAGCCTCGGTAGCCATTTTGGTGCGCAGCCGAGGCCATCTAGAGCAGATCCTTCCTCTGCTCAAGGCCCGGGGCCACCGCTTTCAGGGAGTGGATCTCGAGCCCCTGGGTCGAAAGCAAGATGTCCGGGATCTGCACTCCCTCACCATAGCTCTGAGCCGGCCTGGCGACCGTCTGGCCTGGTTTTCCGTCTTCAGGGCTCCCTGGGCCGGCCTGCAGACCGCCGACCTGCTGGTTCTAGCCGAAGCCTCGGCGCGGTCCACCCTGCTCGCCGGGGTGGCCGACTTTCCGTCCCTGAGCGCGCTGAGTTCGGACGGTCGCGCCAGACTGGCCCGAGTTTATCCGATCCTGGCCGAAGCCCTGGACAATCGAGCGCGCCTGCCCTGGCGGCAGTGGGTCGAATCCACCTGGCTGGCCCTGGGAGGTCCGGCCGGACTGGAATCGCCCACCGCCTTGAGCGACTGCCAAACCTATCTCGATCTGCTGGACAAAGTCGAGACTTCAGGAGCTCTCGACCCCCTGGAGCTGCTCCGAAGAAAGATGAGCAAGCTCTTTGCCCAACCCGACGTGACCGCCGACGGGCGACTGCAGATCATGACCATTCATAAATCCAAGGGGCTGGAGTTCGACACGGTGATCCTCCCGGGTCTGAGCAATCCTCCTCGCCATATCGAAGAGCCCCTGGTGAGTTGGTTGGAGTGGAACGACCCGCACGGCGATTCGGAGCTCCTGCTGGCACCGGTCACGGCCCGGGGGCAGCAGCGCGACCCGGTCTACAACTTCGTGCGCAGCCTGGAGAAGAAAAAGGAAGAGAACGAATCGGCTCGGCTGTTGTACGTGGCCGCCACCCGGGCCAAGAAGTCCCTACATCTGGTTGCCCGAGTAGAACCCGACCAGGCTCAAGACCACGGCCAACTGAAGCCGCCTCGAAAGGGCACCTTCCTGGAGCTGCTCTGGCCGGTCCTGGAGCAGGAGTTTTCCCACTCGGCCGGGGCCTCTTCGCCCCTCTCGGAAGCACCGATTTTCTCACCGCCGTCGCTATCCGTCCGTCGTCTGCACCAGGACTGGGCAGCGCCCGGGCTCCCCCCCGACATGACCGTCCCCAAAATTGAGATGTTGGACGACGAACGAACCGAGGAACCCCGCTTCGACTGGGCCGGAGAAACGGTCAAGCACGTGGGCACGGTGGTTCACCGAGTGCTCCAGCAGATCGGTCGAGAGGGGCTGCCCCGCTGGAACGCCGACAGGCTGCGGGCCCTGGAGCCGTACCTGCTTTCCAAGCTCTCCGCGGCGGGAGTCCCACCGGACGCCCTGCCAGGTGCGGTCAGTCGCTGTCAAACCGCTCTGAAGGAGACCCTCTCCAGCAAACGCGGTCGTTGGATCTTAGATCCCAAGCACCGGGAAGCCCGCAGTGAGTACGCGGTCAGCGGAGTGTGGGGCGGGCGGCTGGTCCGCTCGGTGGTGGACCGTACCTTCGTGGATCAGTCGGGAGTGCGCTGGGTGGTGGACTACAAGACCGGCACCCACGAAGGCTCCGAACAGCAAGCGTTTCTCGATCAGGAGGTGGAAAGGTACCGGCCGCAACTCAACCGTTAC
Organism: Vulcanimicrobiota bacterium; assembly: GCA_041676625.1. Taxonomy (GTDB): domain Bacteria; phylum Vulcanimicrobiota; class Xenobia; order Xenobiales; family JADMJV01; genus JAEXNA01. Next base: position 24,595 of record JBAYRN010000018.1, on the reverse strand, counting down.
GCCCGGCTCTTAAAGCGCCTGGACGGACGACCGGTGAAGATGGGGCTCTACTTTCCTCTCCTCAAGGCCTGGCGCGAATGGTCCCTGGAAGAGGAAGACCGGCCCCGACAACTCGAATTGTTTTAGGAGGCCTGAAGTCCAGGGTTTTCGGGGGATTGAAGCGGCTCCTTACCCAGGATCCGCCCGGAGCCGATACCGGCACCCAGCTTGCCGCCGCCGTAGGCCAGCGAGAGGGCTCCCACCCAACCGCCCACCGAACCCATCACGGAAGCCGCACCGGGCCCGCCGAAAGCCTGCCCCACCATCTGGCCTAGCAAGCGCCCGCCCATAGCTCCGGCCACGGTGCCGACTCCAGCGCCCACCACGGCTCCCCCGACGGTTTTTTTCAAGAACTGCTTGTCGCTGGAGGTGAGAGCCAGAGGGTCGCCCTCTTTTTTCGCTTCTTTCAGAGTGCGATGGATGGAGTATCCGGCCAGCCCGGTCACCCCGCCTGCGGCCTGTCCCCACAAAGCGCCCAGGAAAGCTCCCGGGGTCCCAGACAGGGCTCCTCCCACAGCGGCTCCCAGCAGCGCGCCCCCTATGGTTCCACCTACCGTAGCCAGAGTCCCTTTCAGCATGGCGCCCTTACCGGGTCGAGAAGACTGCCAGCCGTCGGGTGAAAAGCCCTTCGATTCATCCATCTTCAGACCGTTGGCTTCCATCTCCCCGACGATGGCACCCACCGTCATTCCCACCGGTCCGGCCGAAACCGCTAAAACTCGATTGGCCCATTTGTTGGCTTGCTCCATGTGAGCTTCGTTGTTCTCCCGGGAAGTCAGGCGAAGGGCGCTACCGGCAATCCCGGTAGCCAGTGCCAGGGGCCGTGCTCCGGGTAACCCCAGAAACAATCCGGTGGCCAGATTCAGTTTCCCATCCAACTGCTGGGCCTGGTCCCCTGACTCCAAACCTTCGATAAGCTTGCTGGCGCCCCGATGAGTCTGGATGGGGCCCACCAGAGAGCCTGCGATCTCCAGTCCGGTCCGTAGCAAGGGGACCTTGCCGAGGGTGGCTCCGATCCTGCGCCCGGCGCTGCGCACCCCGGCCTGGTCGGCGGCCGCTGATAGGGGATCGGCGTGAGAGATCTTTTCAATGGCGGCTGCCTTCTCTGGAAAGGCCAGGCGGAAGGCTTCGGGATCCGTGTGGTAGGCCTCGAACGATTCGGCAAAATCTTCGTACCGATTGGTCTCGGCGTAACCGCTCACGAAAGGCCCTGTGCCGAAGCCGCCTTTCCAGTTGTGGGCACCCAGCAATCCAAAGCCCCCGCTGTAGTCCACCGCGTGGGCTTGCTCGTGGAGCACCAGGCCTTCAGCCCGGTTAGGGTTATTGATATAAGATTCGTCGAGCAGAACGTGAATGTGGGAATCTCCGGGTTGGGCCATCCCGGAAATGCCGGTCTTGACCAGGCCGGGGATGACCTGCATGGTGGAAGAGGCGGTGGCCTGGTGCAGTGGCAGTTTGTCCAGAGCGTTGTAAATCGTCTCGATCTGGGCGTCGGTGGCCCCGACCACGCTGGGATACACGAACTTGGGAAGCGATTGCAGGGCCGCTCCCACTGACAGGGCCGTGTCGGCGGCTTTGGAAAACTCCTTGACTTTGTGCTCGTCTTTGCCATCTTTGCGATAGAGCCAGGCGTAGCCGAGGACGGCTCCTACGGCGCCCGCTGCAACCGTACCTCCGATCGCCAGTCCCCCGATCAGCGGAGCATTGTCGCTGGCCAATCGGATAGCGAGCGGAGTGAGGGCCAGAGAGCCCAGGGCGCTGCCTACGTTTTGGAAGGCGTTGGCGGCTGAAATGTAGCGCAGATGCTGGAGAGACTCCTGGGTGACCCCCCGCACGAAATGCCCGATTCGGTCGCCGGCGGTGCCTGCCAGTAACCCGATATTGAGATCGTCATCGTTGTCGGACGCAGACTCGGGCGCAGGCGCCGGCTGCTCCGCAGGTATGCGAAGCTCCGGGACGGAGGGCCGACGAGTACTTTTAATGAGCATGTTCTCATCGTAGGCAAAGCTCGTCGCAGTTTGGTAACAACCATGTGAACGGTTTTAAAAAGGCTGATAAATGTTGTGGATCACCTCGCGCTGGGGAGACGCGGTAAAGGAGCTATAAATCTGCTCACCATCCTCCCAGACCACCGTGACGCGATACTCCGAGGCCACCGACACGTCGTAGAGGGTAGCCTGGATCTGGCTGTAAGGTCCGCACTGATAGACCTGAGTGCTGCCGGCTCGATTCTGGCCTACGATGTGCACGCTCTTGACTTTCTTCCACTTCTCCGCGTCGGGCATCGCGTAATAATCGTAGTAAGAATGGGCGATCACGGTAACGTTGGTCAGGGCCGGGTAATCCGAGAGGCCGACCGTGCAGGTGAGCAGGCACATCATTAATACTGATAGGGCAAAGCGAATAGTTTTCATCACGCCCATCTTATCACGAATCGTCTGGAGATGACCGGTGGAAACAAACTGTTTACGAATAGCCCTTTCAAACCCCGCCCCCCTCCAGGATGAAAACTCGGGTCGATCGAGAAAGCTTGAAGCATGGAGCAGTCTTGAATATCGGGTGACAAAGCTCACGAACGAACGCCGGTGACCGAGGCGGTGAAGGCCCTGGGGCACACGGTGGTGGAGGCAGCCGATGGTACTTTCGCCTGGGAGACTTTCGCTCGAACCCACTTTGATGTCGTGATCAGCGATTTTCTCATGCCCGAGATGAACGGAAGGGACCTCTGTCGCAAGGTTCGATTGAGCCCCCATTCGGACTACACGTACTTCATCATCGTTTCTGCTCGCACCAAGGCCGAGCAGATTCTGGAGGGGTTTAAATCGGGGGTCGACGACTACCTGCCCAAACCGGTGAGCACGACGGAGCTGGAGTGCCGCCTGATCTCGGCGGAGCGGGTGATAGCCATGCACCGCGAACTCACCCAGGCCAACAGCCAGCTCCTCCAGTTGAGCAACAAATTGAGGATGGAGAGCCGTCGAGACGCCTTGACCGGAGTGGGAAACCGGCTGCTCTTCGAAGACGATATCCGCCGCTATCTCGACGAACGGCGACGCTACGATCGGGAGTTCTTTCTGGGTCTTTGCGATATCGACAACTTCAAACTGTTCAACGACACCTACGGGCACCTGGAGGGTGATAGAATCCTCAAAGCGGTGGCCGAGACCCTCGCTAATAAATCCCGAGCTTCCGATGCCTGCTACCGATTCGGTGGTGAGGAATTTTTGTTGGTCTTTCCCCATCAAGACTCCGAAGGAGCCGAAGCCGTGGCCGAACGGCTGCCTCAAGCGAGCCGACGACGCCCTTTACCGTAGCAAGGCCCGGGGCAAGAACCGGATAACCACCGCGTCTACAGCCTGAATGGCAGGTCGCCGGTCACTTTGAAACTGTTCGGTTATCGGTCGGGGTCTTCAGCACCCGAGTAAGCTCCCGGTCGTAGAGCGCGATCTTGCTTTGCCAGCGATAGCCCTCGGCCACCGCCGCCAGTTTTCGGCGGGTCTCGAGGTACTTTTGGGGAGCCTCCAGGAAATCTCGAACCCGCCGATAGAGATCTCTGGCCGAGGTGTAGAGGCAGGTCTGGTGGAGCTCAGTCGGCAGGATTTCAGGGTAGGAAAGGCGCCCCGGCAAGAACAGCATCACCCCTCGAGCGGCGGCCTCCAGGACCGAAATGCCAAAGAATTCGTGGCGGGCCACCGAAACCGTGAAGGCCGACCGAGAAAGCCATTGCCAGTACTCTTCTCTGCTGCACCAACCCGCGTGCAAGAGCTGAGGGCCGAGCAGTTCTTCCAGCTCCATCCGGAGGGGGTCCTGAACCTCCTGACCCAGCAAAACCACGTCGAAGGGGAGCGGCTGCTCAAACTTCTTGATCAGCCCCACCAGGCGATCGATCCCTTTCTCCCAGACCCACCGCTGGTTCCACAGCAAGATGGGTCGGTCGCCCGAGAGTTCGGGCTCCCCGCTCTGCAGGGCAAGCCCCAACGGGACCACCCGGGAGCGGGCTTGCAACGCCTCCAGGTGCTCCAGGCCCTGGTGGTCCTTGAACCGCCCTAAAAAACCCGGCAGTTTCTTGAACCAGCTCTTCATATTGTGATGGGAGTTGAACCAGACCTCATCGGCCACCAGTTGAGAGTGAAACTGGCGCAACACCATCTGGGGATCCCGGCGGCCGTCCGGCCGAATCGGATAGGTGAGCTGGTTTTCGTGCATGTAATACACAACGGGGAGCGAGGCCATCGGGTTGTGTCGGAGAAATCCGAAGAGACTGCTCAAGCAGGTGAGGCTGGTGGCCAGGATCAGGTCCACCGGCTCACAGAGTTCCTTCATCTTCTCCGCCAGCGGCAAAGCCCCACCCATGAGCCTCCAACTCCAGGTCTGACCGTCCAACTCCAGGATGGTGACCCGGTGGCCGGAATGCTGCTTGAGCCCTTCGGCCCAGGCGGCGTGGCTACTTTCTCCGTGAAAGGGAGAGAGGATTAAGATGTGTTTCATCATCCTACCTGTCCCCCGCAAAGGATTCGCCGAAACTAAACGAGTAAGCCCCCAACTATGAAAAAGACCGTTTTATCCGCCTTGATGATCACCGGACTGTGGCTGATTGGGCCGCAGGCCGTAGGGGCCGAACCGTTGGGTATGCCCACCCGCTCGACCCCGGACGTGGTGAGTAACAGCCAGAAGGCCCATCTGCTCTTCGAACAAGCTTTCGATGAACAAGTGGAGCGACGTCCCATGCAGTTGACCCGCCTGGGGTCTCGCAAATTTTATGATCGCTGGGACGACCTGAGCCCCCAGGAAGTGGAAGCTCGCTTCCGCCTCAATCAAGAGTGGGCCCGGCGTCTGAAAGAAGAGCTGGCCGGCCGCTCGCTCGACCCGGAGACGGAGCTGTCACTGAAGCTCTTTCTCTACGACGCAGAGAGGCGAGCGGCCCGACACCGCTTCGTCGATTACGACTACCCGGTCAACCAGATGTTCGGCCTGCACGCCGAGGTTCCAGCCTTTCTGATCAACAACCATCAGATCAACAACGCCTGGGAGGCCGAAGCGTATATCACTCGACTGGAGCGCCTCCCCGTGCTTATGGAGCAACTCTCCGAAGGGATGATCCGGAGAGAGAAAAAGGGGATTCTTCCCCCCCGGTTTGTCTTTGACTACGTGCTCTCAGACGTAGCCAACCTGCTGCAGGGCTACCCCATCACCAGTTCCGGTGAGCACCCGGTCTACAGCGATTTCCAGAAGAAGATCAAAGCTCTCGGGCTTTCAGCAGAGCAAGAGAAAGACTTGCTGTCGCGGGGGGCTTCCGCCGTCAGCCGGGAGTTTGCCGGAGCCTATCGACAACTCGAGAAAGTGCTCCAAGAACAACGTGGTCGAGCGACCACCGAGGACGGCGCCTGGAAATTCCCCAAGGGCGATGAGTACTACGCCCAGGCCCTGATCCACACCACCACCACCGAACTGAGTGCCGACGAGATCCACCAGTTGGGGTTGGCCGAGGTGGAACGCATCCACGGGGAAATGCGGGAGATCATGAAATCCGTGGGTTACCAGGGCACGCTCCAAGAGTTTTTCGAGTTCATGCGAACCGACCCTCAATTTTACTACTCCAATGATGCCGCCGGGCGGAAAGCTTATCTGGGTCAGGCCGAGGCGGTGGTCGAGGAAATGAAGGGCCGGCTGGACGAGTTGTTTCAGACCAAACCCCGGGCCGATCTGGTGGTCAAGGCGGTGGAGCCGTTTCGAGAAAAGTCGGCCGGGAAGGCGTTCTACCAGTCTCCCGCCCTGGATGGCTCACGTCCTGGGATCTACTACGCCAACCTTTACGACATGCCCAGCATGCCAAAATACCAGATGGAAGCGCTGGCCTATCACGAGGGGATCCCGGGCCACCACATGCAGCTTTCCATCGCTCAGGAACTCACCGAACTCCCTCGCTTTCGTCGCCTGAGTCACTACACCGCCTACATCGAAGGTTGGGGGCTCTATTGCGAATTGCTGCCCCGGGAGTACGGATTTTACGAAGACCCTTACTCCGACTTCGGTCGCCTGGCTATGGAGTTGTGGCGAGCCTGCCGGCTGGTGGTGGACACCGGTATCCACTCCAAAAAATGGGATCGAGAGCGAGCTCTCTCGTACTACCGGACTAACACCCCGAACTCCATCGAGGACTGCCAGAAGATGGTGGACCGGCACGTGGTGATGCCGGGCCAGGCCACCGCCTACAAAGTGGGTATGAACGAGATCTTGCGGCTGAGAGCCAGGGCCAAAGAGAAACTGGGAGAGCAGTTCGACATTCGTGAATTCCACGATGTGATCCTGACCCACGGCGCGGTCCCACTGGCCATCCTGGAAGACCTGGTCGACCACTACATCGCTGAGAGGTTAGCCGAATAGCCTCTTCCACCAGGGGCGATGGTGGCGCACGATCCGATCCTTTTCCATCTCCAGCACTCGCTCGTGGGTGGCCCGCATTCGAGTTCTCACTTCGAGCAGCTCCTTGTTGGTCTCATCCAGAAGTCGGCGGTAACTGAAGAGCTCTTTTTGCAGCGAAGAGTTCAGACGTTCCAAGCGGGCGTTTCTATCCCGCTCTGACTCCAGGGCTGTCACCAGACCCAGATGGGTCTCCAGCGGCACCGTGGTCTCCACCACGCCCTCTCGTCTGGAGACCGGCTTGATGCGAGTTGCGTGGGTTTGTAGCAATCGGTCCACTTCACTCTCAAGGACCCGGTAGCCCCCTTCGGGATCGGGTCTCAACGCCTTGACATCGCGCGCTTGAATCAGAGCCAGGACCTCATCTTCGGTGCGAGAGACCCTCCGGGCAAACTGGGGTACTGTCAGTAAACGCATTTCCGCTGTATTCATATCGGATAGATACCAAAAAATAGCCGTGCTGCCTCCGCAGCAGAGGAATTTCCTTCAAAAAAATACTGAATATTACTCTCGCCAAGTTACAATTAGCAATAAACTGTTCACACAACTTTTACATCGGATACCTTCTGTCCACATACTTTCCATAACGATTCCGATAAGCTAAAAGTATGATGATAACCTGTACAGATACACTACTTGATTGTAACGAGCCCACATATTTGCTCCTCGGCACCTTTTTTCAGTCCAGTTCCGATAACGATCCGTTCGACTTTATTTAAGGGCCTTTCAGCACCATAACCACCCGAATGGACAACCGAAGGTTCCGCACCCTGGGCGTCCTGGACAAGATGCGAGAGTTCCAACTCCCTCCGGTGCCCTACGTACAGATCGTCGTCTCTCGCCTGGTACTCGGTAGCAACTTCCACTTTCCCCGCCCTACCCGAATCAGTATCGACGGCTTGGAGCATGTCGCTTCCGACGAACCGATGCTGTTAGCCATGAATCACACCGATCGCTACAACTACTTACCGTTTATGTGGGAGTTGGATCAGCAGGGCTACCCTCCGGTGGCTCCCTGGGTCAAGGGAAAATACTATCAAAATGAATGGCTGAGCCGATTCCTGGGCTGGTCCTCCTGTATCCCCGTGCCCTCTCGAGGGTTCTTGCTCACCCTGGATTGGCTGGCCCGGACCGGCCGCCGACCCGACCAGAAAGAGTATCGCCAACTCCGCTTGCTGGGCGATGGTGCCTGGACCGAAGATTTGCCCCTAGAACCCACCGTAGAGCAGTACCTGCGGGAGGCACCCGGCGGCACCCCCGACACCTTTTTCGAAGAGTTTCAGGAACACTTCGAAGGGTTGACCGGACACGTCGTCCGTATCAACCGAGAGGCGATGGACAACGGATACCGGCCCTTGATATTCCCTCAGGGTACCCGCAATCGCCGGCTGACCCGTGGGTTTTCCGGGATCGTACAGATGGCGCTTCACATGAAAGTCCGTATCGTGCCGGTAGGGGTCACCGGTTCCGACCAGTGCTACCCCGGTGACAACCCGTTTTCCAAAGGGGGCAAGGTCCACTATAGCATCGGAACACCTTTCGACCCCGGCGCAGCCCCTCACGCGCCTACCGACTTTGTTCCTCTAACCATTCGAGCATCCCAAGACCACGGAGCAACCTTCGAAAAACTCACCGGTGAGCTGATGGAGCGGATCAACGCTTTGCTACCGGCGGAGTATCAGTTTTCCGAAGAGCGCTCGTCGTCCACCCAGGGGACCGAGCGCTTCCTCTAAAGGAGGGCCACCGCTCGCCGTGCAACCCCTTCCTATGAAACGGTTTTCAACCCTCCTTGCTTTGCTACTTAGCCTACTCTCTGTGTGCTCGGCCCAAACTCCCTACGAAAAGACCCTGGAGATCGCCCGTCAAGAGTGGGAGCGATTCGGCCGCCAAACCATCGACATCGAGGGCAACCTCACCCATAAAGGAGGCCGGGAAGCCGACGACGATCATTACCTGCGGGTCGCCGATTACTGGAAGGAAGGGGTCAATTTCGATCTCACTGGGAAAGATACCCACGAGCCGTGGTCGGCCGCTTTTATGTCCTGGGTCATGAAAAAAGCCGGGATGGGAGAACGGTTTCCCTATTCGGAGTGGCACGCCACCTACATCCGGGAAAGCATCCTGGCTCGCCGGGCCGAGCGTGTCGACTCCGCCTACTGGGGTTACCGGCTGTCCGAGCGGGCACCCCAGGTGGGCGATCTGGTCGGTTACGCCCGCCAGGGTGGAATCACCTACGATTACCAGCCCACCGTCTACTCTTCCCACACCGATCTGGTGGTAGCGGTCCGCCCCGGTGAGATCGACGTCATCGGAGGCAACGTCCAGGACTCGGTGAGTAAGAAGTCCCTGAAGACCGATTCCCAGGGAAAACTCATCGATAAGCATTATCGCTGGTTTGTAGTTATGGGGCCATCGCGATGACGCGGGTGGAGGAAAACCTCGAGTTTTCAGTAGAAGAAAACGCCGGCTGGGATCCCCGGATCGTCTGCCTGAAGTGCGGCAACCTGGTTCGCTCTTACCTGCTCAAGACCGAGCGCTTCGTGCTGGTCTACGACACCTTGCTAGGGCCGAAGAGCGGTGAACTGCTGCGGCAAGCAGCCTTGAAACTGGCAGACTCACGGCCACTCTTGGTGGTCAATAGCCACGCCGACTGGGATCACTACTTCGGAAACATGTGCTTCCCAGAACCGATCATCGGAACTCAAAGCATGGTGGAACGAGTGATGGCAGGAGTGGGACAAAAGGAGCTAAAGCACAAAATCAGCGAGCATCCCGATTGCTATGGCGGCGTCCGATTGGCCGCCCCCACCGTGGCCATCCCCGATGAAGCCATTCTTTACGGCGGAGATCTCAGCGTGCGGCTGCTGTTTACTCCCGGCCACCGCCCCGATCACCTGTCTCTCTATCTACCAGAGATCAAGACCCTGCTACCGGGCGACTGCGTGGAGGATCCAATCCCCCTGGTGGATGAGGACAGTGATGAAAATAGCCGCACCATCGAAGAGCTCAAACAGAGCCTCCAGCGCTTCCTGGAGCTAGAGCCGGAATGGGTCCTGGCCAATCACGCCACACCCGAGAAAGGGGTAGCACGGATTCGACCCAACCTCGCCTATCTAGCCCAACTCCAAGAAGCGGCCCTCCACGCCACCAGTTTAGATGAATTGAGAGGCCGCTGGCCCGCGGAAGCTGAGTGGGATGCATTTTACGCCAGGGCTCACCAATCTCATCTGAGAATGGCCTGGCAGCAAAGAAATCCTACCAGCCCGGTGTAGAGTCCCCAAGAGGCGTCTCTCCCAGGGGCTTTTCCCGAATGGCGGTTTGCCTACCGGAGGGAGAGAGGACCGGCTCCTCCTGCTCGACTTCAACTTTTGGTTGCTCCGATGTGGGACTGGGCTCGTCCACCCGGTCCAGCAAAGAGTCTCCATCAAACTTTTCCTCGGTGGGGTTTAAAGAGGACTTTACTGTTCGAACGATTAGGTTCACGAGCTTCTGGATACCGGTCAGTCGCTGGCCTTCCAGGGCCTTGATCGCTCGCTCAACCCTGACCAGGGCAGACTTTGCCTCCTGGCTTCTCACCCCACCGAGCTGCAGAAACGTTCGAAACTTGTACGCTTCGATCAAGGCCTGTTGGTGACGACCAAATCGAAGCTGGGTGTTGAGAGTCGCCATGCGCTCCTGGACTTCAGTTACACCTGCCACAATCAGCCCTCCCTGCTCTCTTCCACCACGGTTTCAAGCTCCACTTCAGAGGGAGTCTCCGCAGCCGGACCGGGCTCGCCTTCAGCTTGCACTTCAGCTTGCTCTCCTGCTTGGTCTTCAACCTCCGGCTCAGGAACCGAAGCTTCGGGCGGGGGTTCCTCGGCCACGGGTTGTGGCTCCTCCTCCTTCACGTCGTAACCCTGGATCAGTTCCACGATGTCCTGGTGGCCTTTCTTGACGGCAAGATCCGCGGGCGTGTGGCCCTCGGCATCCTGGAGGTCCAGGTGAGCGGCGTTGAGGATCAGGGTTTCCGCTGCTCCTCGATGCCCACCCAGTACGGCGGCGTGGAGCGGGGTCTGCATGGAAGTGGGCGCCTGAAAATTTACGTCCAGTCCCTTCGGAATCAGTTGCAAGAGAAACTTACGATCTCCCTTGAAGGCAGCCAGGTGAAGGGGAGTCCAGCCGAGTTGGTCAGCCACTTCCAGGGTCGCCTTCTTTGAGCAAACCTGGTCGAAGGTCAATTGATCTCGACTGAGCACCGCGGCGTGAATAGGGCGTCTACCCCCGACCGCCTGAATCTCCACATCCGGGTCTTTGCGAAAGAGGGTCGAAAGGGCGGCCCGGTTGGCCCAGCGCGTTCCGATATAGAGTGGTGGAAAGTCGCTCTCCTTGCCGGCCTCAATATCGGCGCCCTGGGAAAGGGTGATCCGAGTGATCTCCGAGTTATCGAAAAAGACCCCCCACTGCAGGATGGTCCAGCCCGAAGCATCGACGAGACTCGCCAACTCCGGCTTGCTTTCCAGAATTATTGAAGCTGCCCTGGTCTGGCCGGTAAACATTTGAGCAAAAAACTCACTTAAGTCCGGATGAACTCCCTCGGCCAACTGGGAAGGAAGCCTGGACAGCAACTCCTCAGCCCGGTGATACTCGGGGCCCACGTAGCCCCGGTACAGGTGGGCGGCCTTCAAGAGGAACTCTTTGGATTTTTCGACTTTGCTTTTACTGTGCACGCTGGATAGATCAAGCAAGAGGTCGACGTAGACCGAATCCTTGTCCTCGCCCAATTTCTCTTTATCAGCCATCACTTCGACCAGGATCCGGTCGGCCTCGGCCATGCGACCCAGGCCGACGCAGTGACTGGCCATCAGCGATTTGGCCTCCAGGGTCTCGGGGTGGCTCTTCCCCTGACCCTGTTCCAGATGATGAACAGCCGCCTTACCCGCGTCATAAGCCTCTTGCAGATTCTTCTGAGCGGTAAAAATCCGGGCCTGGGTCAGATAGCAGCGCCCGGTGAGGGCATTCGAATTCTCGAGCTTCTTGCTCTCTGTCACGGCCTTGTTGATGTAACTCAAGGCTTCTTCGTGCAGACCGACATCTCTCAGGTGGTCGGCGCAAGCCTGCAAATTTAGTACGTACTTTTCACTGCCGTCCTGAATTGCCGTACGCACATCCACGGCTCGGCGAAAGAGTACGGAGGCTGCCTCATCCCGTTCCATTCTTTGCATGAGCTGGCCCATGTAAAAGACGATGGTAGCGATCTGGGAGTGGTTGGAGCCGTAGGCTATCTCGGTGGTCAAGAGCGCTTCCTTAAACATCTCCTCGGCGGTTTTGGTGTCCCCGTCGTCGGCCAACCGGTGCGCCTCTTCGGCATCGCGCAGGGCCTTTTCCGCCGCTTTTCGCTTGGATGCCACCCGGGCTTGCTCCAATAAGATGGTGATAGACGCCAGCAGCGCCATGCCGCCTCCGGCGTAGGCGAGGACGACGGGAGAGAGACTCTTGTCGATCAGGAAGGCCGCTCCAACCGACAGTATGCCTCCGCCGATCACGGCGAGTTGAATGGCCACGTTCTGCTGGTCCAATGCCTGCTCTCGAACTTTGCCTACGAGAGCGTGTACCCCGACCATGAGAGCGACGGAGAGGAAAGGAAAAAGGAGTCCCGCCACCACCTTGAAGATGAGTAGCCAACCGAAGGCGATCAATAGACAGCCAAGAACGACGAATAAGCCAATAGACAGGGCCCAATCCCTATGGGGAACAGTCTGCTTATCTCCCACGCTGCTCAGCGACTCCCACTCCTGTCTTAAGTACTCTCGATCTACTTCGCCTAAATTTGCTTCTCCGCCTGTATCCGAGGGAGGATGTCAACAAATTTGTGCGCAGGCCAAATGGATTTGAGGTTTGAAAGCTGATGCCTTATGTCTAAAGGAAATTCTTTGGCCCAAGAGATTTTAGCGGTAACAGAGAAGCTTTCCAAGCATTTATTTTTGCGAGCTCAAGAGGTCGATGAGGAGATCCTCCTCCCCGCTCCAAACCTCGAAGCCATCGCCCAATCCGGGTACTATCGCCTGGTGGTAGAGGCCTCTCCGGGGCAACGCCGCCGAGCACTGGATCTGCTGAGCGCCGGGTGTGGAGTGACGGCCTTTCTCTCCACCCAGCATGAGGGTGTCTGCCGCAGGCTCCGGGAGGCGGAGCACCCCCTGCTGGAAAGCGCCCTGAGCGGAGAAGTCTGGTTCGGGGTGTGTTTTGCCCACCTGCGCCGAGAGACTTCCCCGGTGAGCGCCTTGGAGTTCAAAGATCACGTGGTCTTCAGTGGTCATGGCCCCTGGTTTTCGGGATACGGCATTATGCAAAAGGTGCTGGTGGGTGGAGCCTGCGAAGGGGACTTTCTGATGGGGCTGGCCGATATGGACGAACCGGAGATCGTGGCCCGGCCTCTCGAGCGCTTGAGCGTGATGAACGCGACCGCCACCGTGGGACTCGATCTCAACGCGCTCAGAGTCGAATCGAAAGACCTGCTGGTTCGGAACAACGCCCAGCTCCTGGCTGAGCAAGATGTGCACTCCACCGTCTTCCAGGCTGCTCGCAGTCTGGGGGCAGCTCGGGCCGCGGCCCGGTATCTACCCGAGAGCCAAGAGCGAGCCGTGCTGGAGCAGATCGCCCATCATCACCAGGCGATGGACGCCTGGGACCAGGCCCCCGACCCCGAGCGCTCCACCGGTCTGCGTTTTGAAGCTCTCCAACTGGCCGCCCGGGTTGTGGGGGCGGCCTACGCCTCGGTGGGCGGCAAGGCCCACCTTTGCAGCCATCCGCTTCAGCGGATCGCCCGGGAGGCTCACTTCTACGCCACCACCCAGTTGACCAGGCCACTCCGAGACCGGGTCCTGGAAAGCTTGACCCCTAAATAAGAAGAAGACCGGTGGGAGCCGGTCTTCAGTGTTGGGGGATGTTGTGTTTGTAAAGTCATTATATGTTTTGGGATTCTGAAATCTATTCCTCAGAGGTAGGAGACCGGGGTATACTTGTGACCCTATACCTTCCTATCCAGAGTTTCCAAAAGGCGATCGGGCTTCTATGAACAACTTTTAACCCCTAGATGCTGCTTACTATTGAATCTGATCATCCGGAGATGAGCTTTCTGCTGCACAAGCATCCGGCCCGACTCCACAGCCAGCCCATCAGCTTCGGCCTGGCCCACGCCTTCTATCCCCGCCCCACCAAAGTGGCCCTATTAATCGAGATCGATCCCCTGAGCCTGACCCGGCGAGGGGGAGCCGATACCTTCGCTCTCAAGCCCTACGTCAATGACCGCAGCTACGTAGCCGGCTCTTTCTTGAGCGTGGCCCTCAATCAGATGTTTCGCACGGCGGTGGCCGCACGTTGCAACAAGCGCCCCGAGCTGATTTCTACCCCTATGAAATTGGAGGCAGTGATCCCCACCCTACCGGTGCGGGGCGGGGACCGGTTGTTGCGCAGCCTGTTCGAACCGCTGGGATACCAGGTAGAAGCGCGCCGCCTTCCCCTGGATGAAAAATTTCCCGATTGGGGTGATTCGGCTTACTTCCATTGCAAGCTCAAGATCGTCTCCCCTCTCTTCACTCTGCTACGTCATCTCTACATCCTATTACCAGTACTGGACAACGAAAAGCACTACTGGGTGGGAGAGGGAGAGATCGAAAAACTTCTGGAAAATGGCCAGCAATGGCTGGCCGAGCATCCTCTGTGCGAACTTATCGTTTCTCGATACTTAAAGCACCAGAAAGGCCTGGCGCGCCAGGCCTTGGATGTGCTGGCCAGCGACGACAGCCCCCGGGACCAGGAAGCCGAGGAAACCGTCGAAGAGAAGCTCGGACTGCACCAACAGCGCCTGGAGGCGGTAGTGGAGGTGCTGCTGAAATCTGGAGCCGTGCGAGTCGCCGACCTCGGTTGCGGCGAAGGCAAACTGCTCCGGCGGCTCCTGAAACATCCTCAATTTTCCCAGATCTTAGCTATGGATGTCTCCATGGATCCCTTGCGAAGGGCGGGTCAGTCCTTGGAAAGACAACACGAAAGCAAACGACAGAGGGTCGAACTCGTTCAGGGTTCTCTCCTCTACACCGATCCTCGCCTCCAGGAAGTAGAGGCAGCCTGTCTGGTGGAGGTGATCGAACACCTCGAGCCGGATCGGCTGTCCCGGGTAGCCCACAACCTTTTCCATCGCATCCGCCCCCGGACCCTGGTCATCACCACCCCTAATCGGGAGTACAACGCCTTATGGGAATCCCTCCCGGCAGGTAATTTTCGCCACCCCGATCACCGCTTTGAGTGGACCCGTCAGGAGTTTGCGACCTGGGCCCACTCCGTCAAACACGACTACCAGGTGAGTCTCCAGGGGCTAGGAGAGGCCCACCCCGAGCATGGAAGCCCCAGTCAGATGGCGGTTTTCCGAAGATGAATCTCAAACTACCAGAAAAAAGTCTGGTGCTTTTAGTCGGCTCCTCGGGGTCTGGTAAGTCCAGCTTCGCCCAGCGCCATTTTCTCTCCACCGAAGTAGTCTCCTCAGACGTCTGCCGGGGGCTGGTGAGCGACGACGAAAACGATCAGAAGTCTACCCACCTGGCTTTTGAATTGCTCCACTTCATGGTGGGGATCCGGCTCCGAAATCGCCGCATGACGGTGGTGGACGCAACCAATCTAAGGCCCGAAGACCGCAAGAGCCTGAGGGATCTGGCGGTCTCCCACGACACTCTCTGCACTGCCATTCTTTTCGACACCCCTCGCCAGATATGCAAAGAGCGAAATGCGAGCCGACCTGACCGCAACTTCAGCTCCCGAGTGATCGACCGCCACACAAGTCTCTTCAGACAAACCGTTCGAAACATCAAGAAAGAGAGATTCCACCGGGTCTACCGAATCACGCCTGAAGATCTGGTGGAGATCGAACGCAACCGGCTCTGGTACGACAAGAGCGAGCTGACCGGCCCCTTCGACATCATCGGCGATCTCCACGGGTGCGCCGATGAGCTTACACGATTGCTGGATAGATTGGGGTACCAGGAACTACTTCACCCGGCCGGTCGCACTCTAGTGTTTGTAGGCGACATCACCGATCGCGGGCCCCGCAACCTGGATTGCATGAACCTGGTCAGAAAAGCTGTCTCCAAAGGTGCTCTCTGCGTTTGCGGAAACCACGATCAAAAGCTGAAGCGTTATCTGGAGGGTCGAAAGCTTACCATCGCTCACGGCATGGCCGAAACCGTGGCGGAGTTAGACCCGCTCCCGGACCAGGAAAAAGCCGTCTTCAAAGATTTCTTAGAATCGCTGATCAGCCACTACGTGCTGGATGGAGGCAAATTGGTGGTGGCCCACGCCGGGATCAAAGAGGAGTATCAAGGCAAAGCCTCGGGGCGGGTTCGTAGTTTCTGCATGTACGGCGACACCACCGGAGAAATCGATGAATTCGGCTTTCCCGTACGGCTGGATTGGGCCGCCGACTACCGGGGAGAAGCCTACGTGGTGTACGGACACACGCCGGTGCCCGAGGCTAAGTGGATCAACCGGACCATCAATATCGACACCGGCTGTGTGTTCGGGGGAAAGTTAACAGCGCTTCGTTATCCTGAAATGGAACTTGTTCAGGAGGCCGCCGAACGCACTTACTATGAGCCAGTTCAGCGGGCACCGCAGGCCCCCGAACGAAGCCCCGACGAAATCAAACTGAGCGACCTGAGCGGAAAGCAGATCGTAACCACCCGTCTCATCCCGAATATCACCCTGGCTCCCGAACTTACGGCAGCCGCCCTGGAGACCATCAGTCGTTTCGCGGTAGCTCCAGAATGGCTGGTCTACTTGCCGCCCACCATGGCCCCTTGCACCGCCAGTACGCGAGACGACTATCTGGAGTACCCCACCGAGGCATTTGAGTTCTACGCCAAGCGGGGATCTCACCGGGTGATGCTGCAGGAAAAGCACATGGGCTCTCGGGCCGTGCTATTTCTAAAGCGAAACGGTGAGGGCCGGTGCATGACCCGGACAGGCCGGGCCTTCTTCCCCGACCCCCTGGCCAGGGAATTGGTAGAGAGTCTGGTCAACACCCTGACCACAAATGGCTTTTGGACCGCTCACAAGACCAATTTCGTGGTACTCGATGCCGAGTTAATGCCCTGGTCGGCCAAAGCCCAGGCCCTCTTGCAGGCTCAGTATGCGGCGGTAGCTTCAGCGGCCACTGCGGTCTTACCCCAGGCGGTCGAGTTGCTAGAGCAGACCCGGGCTCCGGAAGACTCATCCGCCCTGGAGGCCCTGCAAAAACGCCTTCAAGACCGACTTGCCAACGCGCTCCAATTTCGGAAGGCCTATCGGCAATACTGCTGGGAAACAGAGGGTCTCCAGGGCATCAAGATAGCCCCGTTCCACCTACTGGCCACGCTCGGCCAGGTCAACCATGACGAAACTCACCGCTGGCATCTGGCGCAACTTCAGACATACCTGGGAAACTCTGCCCTATTTCATCCTACCCAAACTCTGGAGATCGACCCTTCCGACCCCGACCAGGTTCTGGAGGGTTGCCACTGGTGGGAGAATCTGACTGCCCAGGGAGGAGAAGGCATGGTGGTCAAGCCCGAGAAACTTCTCACCCACGGGAGAAGCGGTTTTCTCCAACCTGCGCTCAAAGTGCGTGGCCGGGAGTATCTTCGAATCATCTACGGCCCGGATTATACCCGCCACTTACCCGCCCTTCGCCAACGCGCCATGTCAAGAAAGAGAAGTCTAGCTTTGCGAGAGTTCGCTCTGGGTCTCCAGGCACTGGAGACTTTTGTGAACGGCGGACCGCTCTATGAGGTGCATCGAGCGGTGTTCGGTGTACTGGCTCTGGAAAGCTCACCGGTGGACCCTCGACTTTAAGAACGCCTGCCCAATCCTTAGGAGCCTTAGGAGCTCCTAAAAGAACTGGCCGTAGCTCCGACCAGTAAGCTTGCGATAGCGGGCCTTGAGATCCTCGAGTTTGGACTCCAAGCTCGCCTTTTGCTCCTGCCGATTCTGTCTGGTGTCACGGGTCTTGGAGAGTTTATCCTGGAGCCTACCGAGCTTGTACTCAAGCTCCTTCACCTTTGACTCAGCCTGGCTATAGCCTGAACGGGCACTTGACAACTCATCCTGCAATTTCCAAACCCGGTCTCGCCGGGAGTCCAGCATCAGGGCCATCTGAGCTTTGCGCTCGTCGGCGTTTTCAGGACCCCGCAGTTCGCCGCGAGTATACAGGAACTCGCCGCCACCCCGATGCCACCGGTTCCCTCCGTAGCCTCGGGTCCAGCCCGAGTCGAACCCGCTCATCCGCATCTCCAGACGGCTGACCATCTGCCTTGTGCGTTCTAAGAAGCGCTCCAAGCGCTGGATACGGGCGCGCTTTTGTTGCACCGAATCCTTGGCCTGGCTGATGGCTTGCCGGGTAGAACCGATCTCCTGTTCGATCTGGCCCACCCCGGGCTCCCAGCCACCTCCAAAGGAGGATGAGGAGAGCCCCCGCAGCTTGTCAGCCACGTTTTGAATCTCGTTGGTCAGGTTAGCCACTTCCAGACTGCTCCCAAAGGTCATCCCTTCGGAACGCGTCGGTGCTGTCTCGTTCTCCTGGAAAAGGGGGCCGTTCGAATATCCAGGTCTCTCGGGTCTGTTCCAGGCCCGCTCAACCGACTCGGATTGAGCGGACTCGGCCGCAGCCTGCTCCTGGTATCGGGGTACGAAGGCGTCTCGCTGCTGTTCTGCGGCCAGGGCCGCTTCCGGGTTGAAATCAGCGAAAAAACCCCGCTTCTTGGGCCGGGGCGTAGGCGCGGCCTCAGACGCCGGCGCACTCGCCGGGGTCTGCGGAGGGCTGGTCCTTGGGGGTACCTTCGACCCGAAATCCCTGATAAATCCCATGGGCCTATTGTGCACCAACGACCTTAAAAATGTCTATACCTATTTTTTTTACAATCGTCCGCGCTCGTTCCATCTGTACTCCATTTCGTTCGTACAACCTTAAATCAGCAAGAGGAAGAAGTACCACCATGCAACTCAATGAAAGAACTCGAGATCTGATTCGACCATACTTGAGCGAAATCCGACGCAGGTACAGGGGATGACTGGGCGGCCAAAAACGGGAAGTTATTACGGGCCAAGTCCTAACTCGAAGTAAGACATTAAAGGACTCTCCAGGTCGGATTTCAAAGCCTCTAAACAGGATTTGGACTGGATGAACGATGACGTAAAAGTACGCCGAGAGGTCAAGATCGCGGCCCTGTGGGGCCTCTTAATAAGTGGCTCCCTGGCGGTGCTTATCCTGGTAGGGTCGCGCAACCTGGCCAACTTCGACGCCGTTTTGGTGGGCTACACTTTCGCCACTTTGTTCTCCGCCTACGGGGTGACCTACCGCTACAGCATGTGGCTCCAGCGCCCTCCTACCGCCATGTACTGGAGACGAGGCTGGCAAGTTTTCTTCCGCCAAAAACACCTGGCTCACAACATCGGGGTGTGGTTTAAAAAGGTCGGCTCCGACTTTCTTTCCAACCGCTTTATCCGCCACCGGGACAAAGCTCGCTGGATGGCTCACCTGCTGATCATGTGGGGTTGCATCCTGGCCGCCGCGGTCACCTTCCCCCTGGTCTTCGGGTGGATCCATTTCGAAACGGTGGAAGCCAATATGGAGTGGTACCGAGTCTTCATCTTCGGCTTCCCCACCTTTTCTTTCCCGGTCCACTCGATCCTGGCCTTTGTCATCTTCCACGCCCTGGTCTGGGCTTCGTTTCTGGTAATACCAGGAGTGATGCTGGCTATGCGCCGACGAATGCGAGAGCACGGCGCAGCCTCGGTGCAGAGTTTCGCCTCCGACATCTTGCCGTTGCTGCTTCTGTTTGCCGTCAGCGTGACCGGGTTGATGCTCACCGCCTGCTATACCTGGATGAAGGGGCACGGCTTCGAGTTTCTGGCCGTGCTTCACGCCATCACCGTGATCTTCACCTTGATCTACCTCCCCTTCGGAAAGTTTTTCCACATCTTCCAGAGGCCGGCTCAGCTGGGAGTGGCCTTTTACCAGGAGGTGGGAGCGCGAGAGGGGCAGGCGGCGTGCGCCCGGTGCGAGCAACCCTTTGCCCCGATCATGCAGATCGACGACCTCATCACGGTGGAAAAGGAGCTGGGCTATAACTATCAGATGCAAGGGCAGATCGACCATTATCAGCGGATCTGCCCCGGTTGCCGGCGCCGTATGGTAGCCCTGGCTCAGGGCTCCCAATGGTGGAGTCAGGGCACCCCCCAGCCCAACGTGGTACAACCTTTAAAGCCCCGGGAGGATTTATGAGCGAAAAACCCGTCGCGCTAGAAGAGATCATCAACAGGTTCGGACCCCACCTCAACTACGCCACAGGCCAGAGACTAGAGACCGGTACCCAGCCGGATCGCCTGGTCAAAACCCACTGCTGCTTTTGCGGCCAGCAATGCGGGATCCAACTCAAGGTGAGAGACCAGGAAGTGATCGGCTTCGAGCCCTGGTACGATTTCCCGTTCAATAAGGGGATGCTCTGCCCCAAAGGAGTCAAGCGCTACCTTCAAGGATCTCATCCCGATAGGCTCGTCACCGCGTTGGAGCGGGACCCCGGGAGTCCCGGCGGATTTCGGGAGTGCAGCTACGAAAGCGCCCTCGATAGAGTCGTGAAAACCATTTCCCGCCTGCAAGCCGAGCATGGAAACCAGGCGGTGGGCATGCTCAGCGGGGCCAGCATGACGACCGAGCGAACTTATCTGGCTGGCAAATTTGCCCGCCTCGGACTGAAGACCCCCTACATCGATTACAACGGCCGCCTCTGCATGGTGAGCGCCGGGTGCGGAAACAAAATGGCCTTCGGCATCGACCGGGCGGCCAACCCCTGGAACGACATCCTGAATGCTGAAGTGGTCTGGATCAGCGGGGCCAATGTGGCCGAATGCGCACCCATCACCACTCACTACGTGTGGCAAGCTCGGGAGCGGGGAGCTCGGATTATCGTGGTTGACCCCCGAGTGACCCCCATCGCCCGCACCTGTGATCTCTTTCTACCCATCAAGCCCGGGGGCGATGTCGCGCTCTTTTCCGGAGTATTACACCTTATGATCGAGAACGACTGGATCGACCAGGAGTTCATCGAAAACCATACCGTGGGTTTTGAAAAAGTGGCAGAAGCGGTCAAGAGTTGGACCCCCTCTCGGACCGCCCAGGTCACCGGCCTGGCCGAGAAGGCCATCCGACAGGCCGCCGAATGGTGGGGAGAGGCCGGCACTAGCTTTCTCATGCACGCTCGAGGGATCGAACACCACAGCCACGGGGTGCAAAACGTACTGGGCGCCATCAACATCGTCTTGGCCAGCGGTCGGATCGGCCGTCCCGGCTGCGGCTACGGCACCATCACCGGCCAGGCCAACGGTCAGGGCGGTCGCGAGCACGGGCAGAAGTGCGATCAGTTGCCGGGCGGACGAGACCTGGGAAATCCCGAGCATCGCCGGCACATCGCCGAGATTTGGGGGGTCTCTGCCGACGAACTCCCCCAGCCGGGTGTGGACTGCTACGAAATGTTTCGACTGATCGAGAAGGGTACGATTCGGGGCCTTATCTCCTTCTGCTTCAACCCCAAGGTCTCCCTTCCCGACAGCGAGTACGTGGCCAAAATGCTGGACAAACTTGACTTTTACGTGGCCGTGGATTTCTTCCTCAGCGAAACCGCCCACCACGCCGACGTCGTTCTTCCCTCGGCCCTGCAAGAAGAAGACGAGGGAACGGTGACCCAGATCGAAGGAAGGGTGATCAAGATCAATAAGGCCGTGGATCCCCCCGGAGAAGCTCGCCAGGACTGGAAAATCATGCAGGAAATCGCTCGGGGCCTGGGCCGCGAGCACGGCTTTCAATTCAACTCGCCTAAAGAGATTTGGGACGAGCTTCGGGTCGCCAGCAAAGGCGGAGTGGCCGATTATTTCGGGATCACCTACGAAAAGATCGAGAAGAACTATGGGGTGTGCTGGCCCTGCTACTCCGAAGAGCACCCGGGTACCCCTCGCCTGTTCGAGCCCGGCAGTTGGAACTCGGTGGCAAACGGCGCCGGACCGTTCTTCTTCCCCGACGGTAAGGCCCGCTTCAATGTGGCCGAGTACACCCCGCCGAAGGAGGTCCCGGACCAGGAATATCCCTACATCCTGACCACCGGCCGGGTGGTTAGCCAGTTTCTATCCGGCACTCAGACCCGGCGGATCGGCCCCTTGGTGGACCAGCACCCCGAGCCCTGGATCGAGGTGCACCCTCGCCTAGCCGAAAAATTGGGATTAAAAAACGGGGACCTGGCCACCGCCCAAACCAGGCGAGCCACTATTACCTTGCCCGTCAAGGTGGTCAAAACGATCCGCCCCGATACCCTCTTTATCCCTTACCACTGGGCAGGCAAGCGTTCGGTAAACCGTCTCACCATCGCCGCCCAGGATCCCATTTCCAAGATCCCCGAGTACAAGGCCTGCGCAGCCAACCTCTTCGTGGCCGGGAAAGGAGAGAGCTGATGGCGGTACCCGACAATCTGAATTTCTACATCGACCCCAACCGCTGCATCGGCTGCGAGGCCTGCGTGCAGGCCTGCAGCGAGTGCGACACCCACAAGGGCCACTCCATGATCCACCTGGACTTTATGGATCGCGCCGAAACGGTCCAGACCGTGCCCGTGGTCTGCATGCACTGCGACTCCCCCACCTGCGCCGAGGTGTGCCCGGCCGATGCCATCAAGCGGACCGCCGACGGGGTCGTGCAGACCGCCCTCAAGCCCCGCTGCATCGCCTGCAACAACTGCGTGCTGGCCTGTCCTTTCGGAGTGCCAAAGATGAAGAGCGACTTTAAGCTCATGATGAAGTGCGATATGTGCTACGACCGCACCAGCGAAGGCAAAAAGCCCATGTGTGCGTCGGTCTGCCCAAGTCAGGCGCTCTTCTTCGGAACCGCCGAGGAGATCGAGCGCTTACGACCCCGCTCTCGGCCGATCAACCAGTTTCAGTTCGGCCGCCAGACCATCCAGACCAAAGTCTACATGATGGTTCCCCGGCATAGCCAGGAATCTCTCCTCTCGGTGACCGGAATACTGGAGTCCGAAAGGGAGGAGTCAGCCGATATGCTACTTGACAATTTGTATGAGGAGGATCAGCCATGAGTTCATTCCCCGACGGTGGGCGGGCCTCGGAGCAACCGCGCTGGAGACGAGATTTCCCTATCGATTGGCCGGAAGACCAACTCGTCTCTCGGCGCAATCTGCTTCGGTTCATGGTGGTGGTGAGCACCGGCTTTGCCGCCGGGCAGTTCTGGATCGGTGGACTGGCGTTGAAGAAACGAGGCGAAAAGCATCCCCGGGTGGAGGTGGCCCGCGCGGACCAGTTGGGGGTTGGGGAGTCGCTGGTCTTTAGCTACCCCGAAGAGCACGACCGTTGTCTTTTGGTACGGACCTCGCAGGACGAGTACGTGGCCTTCAGTCAAAAGTGCACTCACCTGGCCTGCGCGGTGGTCCCGGAGCCGGATAAGAACCGTTTCCACTGCCCCTGCCACGCCGGCTATTTCGATATAAAAACCGGGCGCCCCCTGGCCGGGCCACCCCGCCGGCCCCTTCCCAAGATCGAACTGGAGTTTGACAACAACACCATTTACGCCGTGGGCGTGATCAAGGAGATGACATGAAGCGCTTTTTTACTCCCGCCCAGCAGATCATCGTGATCGACGGGATGCTGGCCTTCGCCAGTCTGCTCTTGATCCTGCAACTGTGGCTCCTCTCAGCCACCATGGAATCCTACCTGGGTGGTGACTACAGCGTCATCCTTCCCGCCGCCATCGTAAGCGTACTCTGCCTGACCCTCAACGGAGGGTTACTGTATTACTTGAAGAGAATGACCAGAGCCTAACTCAGGTACTTTTCAGGTAAATACGGGCTTTACGCCGACCATATTCGCATTCTATACTACTTTATAGTATGAAAGGAGAGTTGAGCATGCCTATGGTCAAAAAGAGTATCACTCTTACGACGCAGCAAGACCTTTGGCTCAAAGACCAAATAGCTAGTGGCGATTACGGCAATGAGAGTGAAGTTTTCCGAGATCTGATACGCCAACGCATGAGAGAGGCGGAAGTTCAAACCATTCGCCAATCCCTGATTTTGGGGGAACAGAGTGGCTCCAGCGACCATACAGTAGACAGCATCTGGGAAGAGGCCCAACGCCGACAAAAAGCACAGAATGGCTAGCTACAGGCTGAGCCGTCTCGCGGCTGAGGACCTGCTAGAGATTGCCACCTATGGCTTAGAGCGCTTTGGACTTGAGCAATCGTTAAAGTACCGTGATTCTTACCGGGCTTTCAAGTCGAAAGTTTTGCCATCAACCTATCGGCTATCATCACAAACTGGGTAATCTGATAATTTCGGCAATCGGCTTGGAAAGTCTCCAAATTTTTCATCAGAGCTCCGGGCTCGACACTCCGAGACTCCACCGCCGACCATAGACCCGCGCAGCGGAGCGTCAGGGTATAGAAGGGTAAGGATTCGATCCGCTCGCACAACTCCAGTCCCTCCTCTACGGCCCGCTGGCACTCCGGATCTAAGCCCAGATCACAATGGGTCCAGGCCCGGGCTATGTGGACCAGCATATCCACGTAAGGCAGTTTCATGCCCCGGCCCAGTTCCTCGGCTTTGGCCAGAAATCCCAGCGACTCTCCGCTTCTCCTTCCCCGGGCGGTGGCCCGGGCCAGATACGACCAGGCCAGAGCTTGAAACACCGGCAAACCCGCATCATCAGCGGTTTCCCGCATGGCTTCGGCGTGCTCCAGGGCCTTCTCGAAATTGGCTGCGTGGAGTTCCAGAGCACACATCACCATCCTCACCTGGGTTAACCCCGGTCGATCGCTCAACTCGGTAGAAATTTTCCTGGTGATCTCACACAGTTCTCGAGCCCTACCGGCGTTGCCCGCCAGCAGATACATCAATCCCAGGTTCCGGATCAAGAGCGCCTTGTAGGGGCTGTTGCGCAGGGTCAGGGCCATTGCCAGTCCCTTTTCCCAGTGAGAGAGCGCGGAGCCCAGCTTGCGGTTGTGCAACTCTCCGAAACCCAGGAAGATCTGAGCCTGCGCTTCCGAATCCGGGTTGCCCAATTTCCGGGCCACGTCTTCCTG
>JBAYRN010000017.1:0-65167 GCA_041676625.1 Vulcanimicrobiota bacterium | reverse complement strand
TTCAGCTGCCTCAGCCCATTGCCGCACCCCCTCCACCCAGAAGGCCAGATTCAGCTCCTCTGCTTCAAATCGCTCAAGATCATTCAAGAACCGCTCATAAGCGATCTGGCCCTCGGTGAGAGGTCTGGCAAAGGCGTTCAGGCCTTGGTGCAACCAGGCAAACCGCACCCGAGTCTGATGGTCCAGCAGAGGTACGTGCACCGTAACCGTCTCGGTCTGTCCGATCCGGTCCAGGCGTCCGATACGCTGTTCTAACTTGTCGGGATGGCGAGGTAGACCGAGTAAGAAGAGATGGTGGGCCACCTGAAAGTTTCGGCCTTCCCCACCGATCTCCGAGCAGAGCAGCACACTCGCCGGATTCTCTTCACCGGGGCCGGCCGACGTTCTGTTAAACCAGGCAGCCTGGCGATCTCGCTCGAGCAACGACATGGTCTCGTCGAATCGGGCCACCAATAGACTGGTGCGCTCTTTCAAGAGGTTCCAAAGCCTGCTCACTTCTTCGGTCGATTCAACCATCACGAGTGCTTTCAGGCCTTGATCTCGAAATCCGGTGAGTTCTTCCACCAGAAAATCGGGCAAGTCTTCCGCGGAGACGTCGTGCGATTGGACCTGCCGGGTAGAAAATAGCGACTGCAGGCGGGCTCGCCGATTTCGGATAAGGCTTCTCCCTAGACCGTGGCGATCCACCAGGCGCTGGAGAAGCTCTTCTTGATTACCGGTCTCGGCCAATTCGCGGAGATCTTCTTCGGCAGGAAAGAGACGGTCCAGGTCCTCTGCGATCTTTTCACCCTGCTCGATTCGCCGGGCCAGGTCGGCCACCGCCGCCCACTCCTCGTGCTTTTCCTTGAGGCTGCCGGCACTGGGATAGCGGATCGGATCGAGTTGGTGCAAGAGGCTGATCAGACTATTCTCCCCTCCCAGAGACGGCGTGGCTGTCAGAAAAAGGACGGCTGTGCAGCGTTGCGCGATGACTTGAAGCTCCTCGTTTTCATAATAGTGATGAGCCTCGTCCACGATCAAGAGGTCGCGGCTAAAGCCCGCCGGCAAGAACTCCAGATCATCGGCCGGAATCAACAAATCTTGAGGATGCTCCTCGAGCTCCGGGTCAAACAGGGTGAGGGGCCGGGCGAAACGGCGGTAGAACTCCGCTAACCACTGGCCTACCAGAGCTCGCGGGGCAACCACTGCTAGCGAACTGGCCCGGCCCAAGGCTGCCAATCGCACGCCGATGAGACCGGCTTCAATGGTTTTGCCCAGGCCAACTTCGTCGGCCAAGAGGACTCGCGGCCTCCACATCCGAGCCACTCGCTCGGTGACATAGAGTTGGTGAGGCAACAACTCCACCCTGGCCGCCCCCACGCCCCGATGCTTCTGCGCGCGTCCCAGGGCCCGCAGCGAATAAGCCTGGCGGCGCGCTACGAAATCTGCCGGCCGTCCCGGTTTTCCCACGGCCAGGCCCGCTAACGGATCGGAATGCTTCAGTTCCACGGAGAGCTGAATCTCGGAGATCTCCCGACCTTCGACTGTCTGGTAGTAGAGCAGGCCTTCCTTTTCAACCACCGCTTCGACCTCGTGCTCTTTTCCATCGGCGGTGGACAAACTGTCTCCGACCTTAACCGTATATCGGAGCACGGCTGAGGTATCGGTGCTGTAGGTGCGGCTGATGTCAGCTTTCGGAAAGAGTACGGTTATCCGGCGTGCGGAACACTCTGTTACAACCCCCAACCCGAGTTGAGGTTCCGAGGGTGCCAGCACGCGCTGGCCCTGGCAGAATGAAAGGCAATCTGGCATCCGCGCGGGTTCTCAGGCCCGGATAGGGATCCTGCATGGAGGATCCCTATTCTCTTTGGCGGAAGCTTTCCCGGATGAAATTAGACGCGATGCTATGTGATTTTGCTACAGTCCGGGAAGGACTGCTCCATATTCTGGGTGGTGGTATCAACCGGCTCTGGCGGGAAGAATATCCTGCGCCCCTGGGAGTGACCCTGGGTCTTCTATTTGAGGTTCACCCGACCGAGATGGACTCGGAGCACACCCTGGAAGTGGTAATGATCGACGCCGATGGCAAAGAGATCGGAAACGTGAGTGCCGACTTCGCCATCGCGCCCGACCCGGAGAGCGGCAGACCTGGAGAGACCCTGATCCTTCCCCTGGTAGTGCCGCTGCAGCAAGTCGTCCTACCGAACCCCGGAGCCTACTCCGTGGAAGTGTTGATCGACGGTCAACACAAGCGCTCTCTGGGCGTATTGGCAGCTCCCCCCTTCGGAGACGGCGACCGGCGGAGAAGAGGACGCACCGGCGGAGGCATGAACCCTTGAAATCAAGGGTCGTCCCGGTTCTAACGCTACTACTTCTGTTCATTGTTATTGCCACCCCCGCCCTGGCCGACCGGCGGCGCACTCCTGCAGGCTGGACCAAGCTGGGCAAAGTGGAGGGGCTGTTAGGCGAGGATTGGTACAGCAAGAAAACCCGGACCAGTCTGGCATACGTCACCGGTGACGATCTGGACTACGTGATCCCCATCGTCGATGGATTGGACCAATCCTACGAAGTCAATGCCCGGTTCATGGGCTTCCGAGCCGGAGTGCCCCTGGAGTTCTACTTCTTCCCCATGACCCAGCCGGGGCATACTCATCCCAAGTTTGCCTCCCGGCTCCGAGGCTACACCAAGTTTGCCGGCCTGGCCCTCTCCGGGACCACCACCTGTCTGGTCAATTTGGGCAGCCAGAAAGACGCTCGCCCTTTCACACCGTGGGAGGTTGAAGCCACCGCGCGCCACGAGATGAACCACCTCTTCGCCTTCCAAAAGATTCACCAGGGGGGATGGTCCTGGTTTCTGGAGGCCATCGCCGAGAATATTGAACAAACGGTCCTCCCGACCAATGCTCGCATGGGGGTCAAAGAGTACAAAGCCTATCTCAACGGCTACCAGAGCAAAGACACCTCCTGGGCAGCCCTCACCGCCGAGCGCAATAACGACAGCGTCGACTCCTATCGGGACTTCGGCAAACTTCTCTCTTCGGTGATTTCATTCCTGACGGCCCGCTACGGCGACGACGCGGTCGCCAAAATCTTGAAGGCCGCTCCGGGCAATTCGGTGGATGAAGCTCTGCAAGCTAGCCTCGGCAAGAACGTCAAGCAACTCGAGAAAGAGTGGAAAGAGTTTTACGGGATCCGTTAGAGGCGCGGTCACGGGAGCTTCTCAAAGACCTTTACACTCTTCACAACTGCTCGTGCTTGCTGTGCGAATCTAGACACGATATTCTCTCTTTCGTCCGGGTCCTGATCGAGCTGATACACTTCGATGTCATCCGGGGACTCCTTGGCAAAAATGAGCTTGAATCGATCAGAGAAGACGGCTGCCTCCCCTGTTTCTTGGGTGTAACCGAAATAAGAAACCGAGAGTTTGGGAACCGGACTTCGAGCCTGCGGATCGTGAATATAAGGCCACAAACTTTCTCCTTGAAGCTCTGCTGGAATTTCTAATTCCAGGTACTCCAGCAAAGTGGGAGCCAGATCCAACGGACTGGCAAAAGTGACAGGTCGAACCCCGCGAGGTCCTCGAGGAAGCCTTATCATTAGAGGAATATGGATAAGTGCCTCATCTAGCCAGGGGCCACCATGGCCAATCCAGCCCTTCTCGAACGATTCTCCGTGATCTGAACCGATCACGATCACAGTGTTATCCAGTTCGCCCTCGCTTCTCATTTCTTCCAAGAACCGCCCTACCGCCGAATCAAGATCCAGCAGATACTCATCATAGCGGCGCTGTTGAAGATCAACTTGTTCCTGAGCTTCAGGCCGGTAGGTGGAATTTATCAAGGGAGGATAGACCAGGGGGTCGGAGTCGAAAGCGCCGAGGTGAGGTGGGTTCGGGAGATATGGGTAGTGCGGTTGCCAGAGATGAACCCACACGAAGGTCGGTTCACTGGAAGCTTTCAAATGCTCGAGTACTATTCTTAGAGACTTCTCTTCCGAGAAATGCTCCCGGGTCCAGTACTGGTGATATTCCGCTCCAACTCTGGGGTCGAAGGCCACGAAATAGGGCCACTCCTCAGTCAACAGAGCCGACATCCATGTCAGGTCACGCTCCTCAAACACCTTGTTTAAGAGCTTGTAGATGACGGATACTTCGAAGGAATAAACAATTCTTGACTGATCCATTTCTTGTAGCCCAAAAAACTTTGGGTCGTGAAAAGAAACCCACAGGGTATCTCTGTATCCAGAATTCTTAAGTAAAGCTTGCAGGGTGAGAGCATCCTCACGCGCCCCGTAATAAAAGCCTTCGTATGCTGGAATTGATGTGTTGGTGGTGTTTGAGGTGGAGTGAGCACTTTCAAAACAGATGCTGTCCTGAGCAAACTTCTGCAAGTTCGGAGTGGTAGGTCTTTCATAGCCATAGACCGACATATTTCTCGCTGCCATTGTGTCTATCGTGAGTAGAAGTACACTTGGTTGTGCCCCCCGTCTTTCTGGACTCGAGTTAGACGCCGAATGAGGGGCAGAAAAGAGTGCGAAAAGCAGCAACACCAGCAAGGGGGAAGTAAGAACACCACAACTGCGCAAGCCGGCCCCTTCGATAATGTCACGAAAATCCGACAGGGAGGATCGAGCCATTATCCCTACCGGAATCGATAAGACCAGAGCGACCAGACAGAGGACTGTCCGATTCGATAAACTCAGAGACTCAAACCAGTCACCGAACCGATACTTTGCAAAAGTCAGGTTCACCATATAGAGCAAGAAAACCAGTATCGGCTCACTCAGGCGCGGGCGAACCCACTCCAGTAACCACAGTATTGAGGCCAGAATCAGGGCGGCAGCTATAGCCGGCAGACCCATGACCCCGATGTTGGCAAGAATCGTCGTTAACTCAAGTCGCCCCAAAACTTCGGATAAGCGGCGCAGCAAATCGAAAAGTAAAAAATTGAAAGATAGCAATAGACCAAAAGAAAAAAGCGCGCAAAACGGCAGCCGACTCTGACGAGAAGCGGTCGATCTATGAGCATCCTGAATCTGCGCTGGCTGGCTATTGATGACTTAGAGAAACCCCATAATGGTATCATCGTCCTCGGGCGTAAACTTCTCCATGAGAGCTTCGAGTTCGGCCGTTCTCTTTTCTGCCTTTTCTCTCAATTCCTCGGCGTTCTGGACCTTGCTCTGAGCGACCTCAGCCGCTTCCCAGGCCTTGAAGAGCTCGTCGGCCGCATCTTTGACTCTTCCTTCAGCGTTGGCTAGCTTTTCCCGAGTTGTCTGGAGCTTCTCCAAGCTTTCATTCAGGTCATACCGAGCGATGGTCACCTCATCCCGACTCTCCTGGAGGGTCGCCTCCAATTCGGAGATGCGGCTTTGGTTCTCGGCTTCCCGAGTTGCCGCCCTAAGCTCACTCTCTTGAAACTCCTGGATCTTCTCCAAGAGTCGTGACTCGATGAGGGCCCATTCTGCTTGAGATTCTTGCTCTCTGCCGGCCAGTTCTTCCAACCGGCTCTCGAGTTCCGACTGTTGGGCTTCCATCTGTTCCAGAAAGCCCTCCATCTCCTGCGCTCTCCCCTCGGCATCCAGGGCAGTGCGCTCTACCGCACTGCGAACGGTTGCGAGTTCCTCCAGATCCTGCATCGCCTTTCGGAGTTCGAGCTTGAGCCTGGAGATCCGACGTTCGGCGGAGCACTCGAGCATGAGTTGGCAGGACGCTCCTTCCCAGTCCAACTGCTCCGTGACCAGGGAGAAGTTCTTCAGCTTTCCTACCCGTACCCCCAACACTTGCTCTCGTTCCTTACCGAGAATCTTCAGAGCAGCCTGATTGGCATAGAGAAGCACATTCTTGCTGTCAAGAACGATGACTCCCGGGATGTGCTCCTCCAGCAGTTTCAGAACTTCCGCGCAAGAGGGACCTGCAACGGCAGGAGCCTCCGCACTCGTCTTCTCCACTGCCTTCAACGAAGGCTTTTTCCGTTTGCTCTTCGGGGTTGACTTTTTCTTGAGTTTTCTAGGTACCGAAGCCAAAACGCCCCCAATCTTTCGTAAAATGCATATTCTCTCAAGAATACGGATCTCCCAGTCAACCTGAAAATAAAATCCTCCGGGGATTGACCTTGCGAGAGGGGGAAAACCTATTTTCAACCAGAAGCCGTGCCGCATGTCTGGACAGTTTATTTTCACCATGCATGGTCTGGAAAAGACCATTGACCACAAAAAGATTCTTAAAGGGATCAACCTTTCTTTCTTTCCCGGGGCCAAGATCGGTGTACTCGGGCCAAACGGAGCGGGTAAGTCTACGGTCCTTCGAATCATGGCCGGAGTGGACGATAAGTTCGAGGGGCATGCCCGGCCGGCCGATGGAGTTACGGTGGGCTACGTACCCCAGGAACCACAGTTGGACAACCAGAAGACCGTGCGAGACAATATCCGGGCCGGCGCGGTGGAGATGATGGCCCTGCTCGAAGAGTATGACGAGATCAACAACAAACTCGGTGAGGTCGTCGACCCCGACGAAATGGAAAAACTCCTCAATCGCTCGGGCGACATCTACGATAAGATCGACGCCGGGGGAGGCTTTGAACTCGACCGCTTTATTGAAGTGGCCGCCCAACACATGTACCTTCCTCCTCTAGACGAAGGTGTGGAACACTTATCCGGCGGCGAAAAACGCCGAGTCGCCCTTTGTAAAGTGCTGCTCCAAAAGCCGGATCTCTTGCTCCTGGACGAGCCCACCAACCATCTGGACGCCGAGTCCGTGGCCTGGCTCCAGCAGCACCTGGTCGAATACCAGGGTACGGTCGTATTCATCACTCACGACCGTTACTTCCTGGATCAGGCGGCCGAGTGGATCCTGGAGATGGACAACGGGCACGGGTATCCGTGGAAAGGGAACTACTCTTCCTGGGTGGAGCAGAAGGAGAAGCAACTGTCCCAGAAAGAGAAAACCGAGAGCGCCCTGAGACGCTCTCTGCAACGGGAATTGCGTTGGGCCCAGATGTCGTCTGGTGATCGACGCCAGCGTAACAAAGCGCGTATGAAGCGTTATGAGGAGATTCTGGCTAAAGCCCGCCAGGACGACGAGAGTCGCCCCGAAAACTCCCTGGTGATCCCCCCCGGACCGGAGTTGGGACAGCAGGTGGTAGACTTTGAAAACGTCAGCAAAGGCTTCGACGGTCGCACCTTGATCAAAGACTTGACTTTCAGCTTACCGCGCGGCGGTATCATCGGAGTCATCGGACCGAACGGAGCGGGTAAATCCACTCTGTTTCGGATGATCGTGGGAACCGAGCAGCCTGATGAAGGGGTCATCAAGATCGGTGATACGGTCGAACTTGCCTATGTGGATCAGACCCGGGAACACCTGGAAGGCGACCGCCAGGTCTGGCAAGAGATTTCCGACGGTGTCGATGAAATCAAATTGGGGAACAAGACGGTGAGCGCCCGCGCTTACGCTGCTCGATTCAACTTCACCGGTCAGGACCAGCAGAAAAAAGTCGGGGAGCTTTCGGGCGGTGAACGAAATCGGGTGCACCTGGCCAAACTGCTTCACCAGGGCGGCAATCTACTGCTCCTGGACGAGCCGAGCAACGACCTGGACGTGGCCACGCTACGGGCCCTGGAACAGGCCCTCCTGGACTTCGCGGGTTGTGCGGTTGTCATCTCCCACGACCGCTGGTTCTTAGACAGGATCGCCACTCACATCCTGGCCTTCGAAGGAGACGGACAGGTCACGTTCTTCCACGGCAACTACTCCGAGTACGAAGAGAACCATCTCAAAAGAACCGCCGGGGTGTAGCTTCTTAGGAAGTCGTCTTTCTCCAATTCGCGAGATGGTACCAAACGGCTTCGGCTCCATCGCCACTCTCGGCCGAGAACAGGAAATACCCCTGATCGGCCGAGAGGGATTTGCGAGTCTGGGCCAGGATCTTGCCGTGGGTCGACTTTTTCGACTTATCGATCTTGGTCAGGACGATCGCTGCCGGAATTCCCGACTCCAATAACCAGCGGTTCATTTCGACATCGTTCTTCTGGGGACCGTGGCGAGAATCGATCAGCTGAACGACTCCTAACAGGGTCTCTCGGCCAAGTAGATACTCCTCCAGGGCTTCTCGCCAGCGTGCCTGCTCTGTTTTTGAGACCTTGGCGTATCCGTAACCGGGCAGGTCCACCAGGGCCCAGGCATCGTCGACCAGGTAATAATTCAAGAGTCGCGTTTTGCCCGGCGTGTTGCTGGTGTGGGCCAGACGTTTCCGTTTGGTGAGTTTATTGATGAAGGAGCTCTTGCCCACGTTGGAACGGCCCAACAAGGCAAACTCCGGCTTACCATCCAGGTCCGGACAAAACTTCAGGTCGGGTGCGCTGATCACGAACTCGACCTGAGGTGTTTTATAGGGTTTTACGGCCACTAGTGCTCTGAAGCTTAGCCGAAGCCTCTGGCTCTAGCTCCCGGCATGTTGAAGAAGGAAGCGGGTGTGCCGGTATTTCTTGGCATGTTGATCCAGGGAAAATCCGGTTCGGCCGGTCGGACCACAGCCGCTCTGGGAGCCGGAGCGGGAGCGGGGGCCGGGGCAGGAGCCGGGGCCGGAGCGGGGGCAGGTGCCGGTTGCCGCACGGCTTGAGTGACCGGGCGAGGTTGTTCGAAAGGGGGTCCATCATAAAGCCCGCGTCTATCCAGGAACTTACCGACCATTTCGTAGCCGGTCTTTCCTCTCGTCCCATACTGCTTTAACAAACAGGAGACTTTGGAGATGTGGAACTTGTTGATACACTCCCCGTTCTTTCCTGTCTCGTAGAAGTATCCGGACTTCATATCCAATCTTAGATCTTTGTTTTGTTGAAACACGTGCCAGGCAGCCATTCGCTCGTCGCGCATCCCGTCGTGATTGACATTAGGATTATTGCCGCCCATATGAAACCGGTAAGGGTCGCCTCCGGTGATCCGTTCACCGACGGCCTTGAAGGCCTTACTGTAGTCCCCGTTGGTCACTTGAGGTACCAGTGGCCACGACTGCTGAATCGGTCCGTGGGGCCCCGGGCGCTGACTCCCGTAAGTACCATCGGTGGGCCTGGCGTGGTGGTCATGGTCGTGACCGTGGTCGTGGTCATGATGATTATGGTTGTGCACGTGAAAGTGGTTATGAACTACAGTCTGGTTGCCCTGAGGACCACCATAGGTGGTTGTGGTGTACTGCGGCTGGCCGTATTGAGACTGGCCATATTGAGGCTGGCCGTAGTTCATCTGCACGTAGCCGTTCTGCTGTCCGTAGAGTGTGGCTGCCGGGTTGTACTGTTGGGGGGAACCAAATCCATAGTGGCTGACCACCGGCTGATACATTTGCGAATAAGGAGCCGGAGCACTACCGTAGGCACCGAAAGTTTGTCCGTAGTGATAACCGGGAGACACAGGAGGATAGCTGGGAGCAAAGGAGTTGTAAGCGTTGTGGTAGCCGCTTACCTGCCCACCGTAGCTGAGCTGCCCAAAGTTCTGCCGGTACTGGCTGTTGCCGTAGTAATAATGTGACTGGTTCTGCTGCTGCTGCGAGCCGTAGGACTGCCCGTGGCATCCGCAGTTGTAACCTGCGTTGGAGTAATACTGTCCGGTGGGAGTGTTCGGCAGGATGGAGTATCCGTTAGAATACTGAGAACCGAAGTAACCGTTCATATTTCCCACGGTCGATACACTGGGACCGTTGCCCATGGTGCCGAAGCCCGGGTGAGCGTTCGCGCTCTGAAAACCCGGGTGGGTTGCGAAATTCTCAAAACCAGGGTTCTTAGGAGCTCCGATATTCTGGAGAAGTCCAGACAACAGAGTGAACCCGAGTGAAAACATACCTCCCCCGGAAAACCCGCCACCGAGCATCCCCAACATCGGAAGAAAACCACCTAAAGCTCCAAACATGCAATACCTCCTTGCTGCTTCCTCCTAATATAGACCATGTCTGCCTCTAATTTCGACTCCATGAATGATAATTTCATGTAAACTTTTTGTTAACTCTTTTCACGATCAGCTCCTGGCAAGGTTCACCTATCAAAGAGTCGAAAACCCTGACTATGCGGGTTAACAGCGAACAGTTGGCGCAACAACAGTTGGATACGATCCGGACTCTCAAGGCCATCGCGGTCCATCTGGTCAAGGATTCAACCAATTCGTTGACCGACGACACCCGGCGTTTGCTCAAGCATCTGGCCGAGTGGCTGGACCAACGAGCCGAGCGTCAAACCACCAGGATAGGCGGCAGCACCAAAGCTTCAGTCACCCGAACTCGGCTGTTCTGCTTACAATTAGAGAAACTGCTGGAGCAACTCGAGCACACCCCCGAGCCCAGCAAGCAGCGGTGGCTCTGCGATGAGTGCGATGAACTGCTAGCCGAGCAGCAACAGCGGTATCTCTACGAAGACATGATCGCCTGTTTGCGAGAGCTTTCGAATCTAAGCGTTGAACGCGGAGTCGGTCGAGACGCCGTCATGTACAACGACATGGCTTCGCGACTGGAGACCCGGTTGGAGTGCGGTCACATCGACCTCACCGACGAAAAGCAGAGGGCCAAAGACGAAGCGCTCTGCAAAGAGTTCATGCAAAAACTGGAGGCAATGCGACCATGAATTTCAAGAAATCACTACCCCTGATCACCCTCTCCTTTCTTCTTTGCGGCGAACTCTGGGCCCAACCCCCGATCGTCGGGCCTTCCATCAATATCCAGCCGCCGGCACCGGTGCGCGCCCACACAATGAAGAGCGACGCGCGCAAGGTACGCGATTCTTCCCGGCCCACCACCCCGGCCCCAGCCTCCAACTCCAGCACGGGTAGCGGCACGGTGGAAAAAGCCCCGCCCATCCACCGCGCGTCGGCCGACGGCCAGGTGGAGCCCGTACGGACCGCTCTGGCTGCCAATCCGGACTTGGTCAAGGCTAGGGATAGCTCCGGCTATACCCCCCTCCATCACGCCGCCATCGGTGGGCACCCCGAGGTGGTGGAAGTCCTGCTGGCGCACGGAGCCCGGGTCGATGTCCTGGGCAGCCGTGGAGAGACCGCGCTCTTTCTGGCCAGCTCCGCTGGTAGCGCTGAAGTGGTGAAGCTCCTTCTTCAAAACGGAGCCGATCCGAACAAGGCCGGCTCAGACGGGAAGACTCCCCTCCACAAGGCTGCCATGGTAGGAAACGCCGAAGCGGTGGAAGCCCTGCTGACAGCGGGTGCCATGCCCGAGACCAAAGATCGCAGCGGAAGGACCGCCCTGGATTTGGCCGAGCGCTACCAGGCCGGGGACAGCCGCCGCGTGGTCACGATTCTTCAGGCAGCCACTCGCTGATCAACGAACAACCGGTCATCACCGGAGGCTTCGCCAATCCCATCAACTCTAGCAGGGTGGGAGCCACGTCCCCCAATTTGCCGCCATCGGCAAGGGCCTTAACCCGGTGAGATCCCCCCAGAACGCAGGGAACCAGGTTGGTGGTGTGGGCAGTGTGGGGGGCACCGTCCGGTTGTTCCATAGTTTCAGCGTTTCCGTGGTCGGCCACCACCAGATAGGCTCCCCCGCGCCGTTCCAGGGCAGCTACGATCAGGCCCAGACCGGCATCACTCGCTTCGCAAGCCGCCACGGCCGCTTCCAGCACTCCGGTGTGTCCCACCATATCCGGATTGGCAAAGTTGAGCAGAATAAAATCATCCAATCCGCTATCGATCCGCTCGGCGGTGGCCCGAGCCAGTTCGGGGGCGCTCATTTCCGGTTGAAGATCGTAAGTCGCCACTTTAGGAGAGGGGACCAAATATCGCTCCTCACCGGGATACTGTTCCTCCACCTTGGCGTTGAAGAAATAAGTGACGTGGGGGTACTTTTCCGTCTCGGCGGTGTGGTACTGTCGCAAGCCGGCTTTGGAAAGCACTTCCGCCAGCGGTTCGGTGATCTCCGGTACTTGAAAGGCGAAGGGCAGATTCCAGGCCTGATCGTACTCTGTCAGGGAACAGTAACCGAGATTTGAAACCACTCGATTCCGCTCGAAGCCGCCCCAGGAACTATCGCCCATCAGAGCATAGGTCATCTCCCGGCCCCGGTCAGCGCGAAAATTAAAGAAGATCACTCCATCCCCATTGGCCATAGGTCCCACCGGTTCACCTTGTCGATCCACGATCACCGTAGGCTTGATGAACTCATCCGTCTCTCCCCTCTGATAGGCCTTCGATACCGCTTCGGAGGCCGAGCCAGCGAAGAAATCGGCCGTACCATCGACCAAAGTGTTGTAGGCCGACTTCACCCGCTCCCAGCGGTTGTCCCGGTCCATGGCATAATAACGCCCGGTCACGGAAGCCACCGCCACCCGCCCCTGAAACGCCTGCAGGTAGTCTTCGATCTCCTTCACGTAGTCAAGTCCGCTATCAGGCGGGCAGTCCCGACCGTCGGTGAAAAGATGAAGATAGACGGGGCGGACACCGACCTGGTCGGCCAACTTGATCAGAGCAAAGAGATGCTCCAGGGCACTATGGACCCTTCCCCGCGAGGCCAGACCCATAATATGAAGCGAATTATCTTCACCCACTTGCTCCATCACTCGACGCAGCGGTCCGTTATTGAAAAACGCCCCGGTCTGGATGAGATGGTTGATGTAGGAAAGGCTCTGCATCACGATTCGGCCCGCCCCCAGGTTGAGGTGCCCCACCTCGGAGTTTCCCATTTGGCCCTCCGGCAAGCCTACTTCTTCACCGCTGGCGATCAGTTTGGTTCGAGGACCAGCCTCCCACAGACGATCAAAATTGGGGGTTCGGGCGAGAAAGACGGCGTTGGAGTCGGAAGGCGGAGCCAGGCCGAAGCCGTCCAACACAATGAGGGCAAACGGTTTTTTCTGCATGGTGGGCGTTTAGGTGCCTACCGAAGGCTTCCTGCCCAGCCTTATTCGGCAACCCTTTGAAAAACGACGGTACCACCGGCCGGCAAGACCATCTGCTGTCGGCTATTGCCGGGCAGCACTCCGCCCTCGTTTCCGGTATTGTCACCACCGTAGCGCTCGGACTCGGAATTGAAAACTTCCTTCCACTGACCTTCGGGGAGGTCGACGGAGTAGCCCTCCCGGTGGGCATCCCCCAGGTGGGTGAAAACCATGAAACTATCACTTCCGTCGGCGGCGTCTCGCCGAAAACCGAGGATCTTGTCGGAGTTGTGGGTCATGACCCGGCTGATCGGTGCCCCCGGCAGAAAGGCCTCGCTGGAGCGCCTCAAGGAGATCAGATCCTTGTATAGATTGTGGTGTCCGATTCGAGCCTGAGATTCGGGGGTAGCCCTCTCCTCGGCGGTCCCCTCCAGCCATTCGGTCTTCTGGCCCCAGGTTGAGGTCAAACCGTGCTTGAAGTCATTATTGGCCAGGAATTCTTCACCCTGCCAGAGCATCGGGATCCCGGGGCCCAGAAGGGTCAGAGCGGCCCCGCTTCGAGCCTTGGCGCGGGGTAGATGAGAGAGCACGCCGCTGTCGGCTTTGCCACCAGCGGCCCCTCGGCCCAACCACTCTCCACTATTTCCCACTTCATCATGAGAGTGGGCGTAAAGGACGGCGTTGTCCCAGCTCGGTACTCCGTGGTGGCCCAAAAGGGCGTCCATCAAGCGATCAGCGGCACCAGGTTTGTCTTCTACCGCGTGAAACAAATCGTCCCGGAACCGGTCGTTCCAAACCGCGTCGAAACCCATTCCCTTACGCTCGAAGGTTCCGTCCCAACGCGACTCCCCGAGACCGGCCGCCACCATAGGGTCTCCCGAGAAGTCTTCGGCCACTGTGAAATTCCCGGGTCGCACCAACTCCAGACCGCGTTGGATCTGGCGCAGTGTCTCCTGACCGGCGTTGCGTTGAAAGTCGTCCCCGGTGTTGTGCAGTACCTGGGTAAAGTCGAAGCGCAGACCGTCGAACCCGTACTCGGTCAGTTGCCCGGCTGCGTGGTCGGTAAAAAACTGCTTCACGAAAGGGTCCGCGAAATCGGGCTTACGCCCCCACGGGGTCTCATGGAAATGACCGTCGGGCCAGCGGAAGAAATCGGCGTTTTCACCCCCGATGGAATTGAGAGGATTATCGCCGTCGGCTTTTCCGGAGGTGTGATTGTAAACCACGTCACCGTAGACGTTCAGGCCCTTCTCGTGGGCTTTATCGACGAACCACTTCAGAGCGTCCGTGCCGTTGACGAACACTTCCTCTTCGGAAGTGTGCTCGGAGTCAAGAGGCAAAAGCCCCTCCCCCCGAGCCTTAGCAGCCGGCATGGAGAAACCGTAGCCGTCGGCTCCGGCGAAGTAGTGGTCCACCGTGTAGCCCCAGTCCTTCTTGCCTCCAAATTCCGAAGTGGGCAATACCTCCAGAGCGGTGGCTCCGAGGTCCACCAGATAGTCCAGACGCTGGACCAGATCTTCGTAAGTCGCCTGCAGAGGGTTATCGGGCGCCGTCAGCAGCGAGCCCACGTGGGCTTCGTAGATCACCTGGCGCGCCGGATCGCTCTCGATCCGAGGCTTGTCGAAGTGGCGGGGTTGATAGTCAAAGCTACTGATGAGCGTTCGTCGGGCCGAACCTGGACGGCCGGAGATTTCGTTTTCTCGTTCGTTGTAGGATGTTCGGGCGAGTTCATTAGGGCTGAGAGAGCCGTTGCCATCCAGGTCGGCCACCAGCTTACCGTCTTTCATGGCGTGGAATTCGTACTTCAACCCCTGCAGAGCTCCAAAGTTGTGGACCACACCCATCCAGCCGCCGTCACCTGTCTGCTCCTGGATTCGTCGGAGGGGAATCTTTCCTTCGGGGGTGATCTCGACGGAAGTCAGATACGGCTCGAGCGATGGGGTTTCGGTCAGTTGCCAGTTGCGGAGGACGTCCCAATCTCGGCGGTCCTTGGGTTCGGCGTCCTGGTAGCTGGTGAGCCCGGTAGCTCCCAGGCGCTGCTCGAGTTCTTGCTTGCCCAACGCCCTTCCACTCTGGTCCTTTAAGATCAGGTACATCTCATCGGCATTCTGCTTACCGTCCACGCTAAATCGCGCCATCTGAAGATTGTCGGCGTAGTTCGGCCCACCTTTGCCCGAATCATCATACCAGCCGGTTTCAAAGCCCCCGATGGGATCGACGAAGATCCGTTCCAGTCCCCTCTGTTGACCCACCAACTTGCGGGCGAAAGGATCGATGTAGATGCTCTCCTTGCCCTGATCGTCGATCTCTTTGAGCAAATAAGAGTGTCCCTCGAGCTCAGCTTTGCTGCTGCCCAGTTCCACTCTCCAATCAGTCCCGTTCTCCAATCTTTTCATAGCGCGTTCGCCGATGGACTCACCGGCGGGGTTGAAGAGAACCAGCTTCATCTGGGCGGCGGTAGGTGACCAGGCGGTCACAGAAGCGTTTGTTTCGTTCTCCTGAAGGCCGTAATGATCGAGAGACAGCGGAGCCATCCGCGTTCGCATCTCATCTCGTTCTCCCACAGTGATCATCGGGTCGTGCTCGGAGGTCCTGAGATAGCGACCCTGTCCATCCTGAGCGCCCCACCAGAAGTTGCTCCCGTTTTCCCCGCTCAGATCGACCTGCAGGGAGTAAATGCCATCCCCTGCTTTCTGGTCTCCACCCTTCCCGTCGTCTCTCATGGGCAGGGTCTTGCCTTCATTCCAGTTCGGATCGAAGCGACCCGTAACGGGGTCGAAGGAACCCTTCAGTTCCACCTGATCTATGTTGGGAAGGGAGCGTGCGTCCACCTCAAAGGTGACCGTGGTTTTTTCAACCTGAACCGGACGATACTGGTTAGGAGATGGCATTGAGCGGACATTCATAAATACAGAGTAAAGGAGCAAGCCACCGAGATGGTTAATTGTTTGTAACAGAACCATCGAATTTCTATGAGGTGACCAGTGCCGTCCGAGCAACAAAATCGGGAATCCCTCCAGCAGGTCCAGGAGCATCGCGACTTTCCGCGTCTTTCGGTGGACACCAAAGTGAGGGTAGCGAATACCGCCACCGAAGAGGCCCCCGACCATCCGGCCGAGATTTCGGATCTGTCGTTAGGAGGGGCGCGGCTATCCACCCCCGCAAAATTGGCCCAGGGAGCCGACATAGGGCTCATACCATTTTCCGGGCTCCAAGACGATCATCCTCTTCATCGAACCCTCCAATACCAGGTGGTCTGGCTGGGGCCGGAAGACGAGACTTCGAAGTGGAGGGAGTACGGACTGATTCACACCGGCCCGGTCCTGGATGTTTTAAACTCCTGGCTCGGGCACTTGCTTCTGAGGCAGAAAAAAGAGCCACAGCTGCAAGAAAATCGGCGTATCCCTCCTCACCGAATACGATTTGACAAGACTGAAGAACAGGAAATTTTTGCCGAGGTCGGTCACCAGGATCTACGTGTCCGCCTCACCCCCCTGGATGCCGCGGCCGGTGGACTTCTGGCCCGAGCCGAATCCGATGAATTGGACATCGGCATGCACCTGCAACTCACTCTCGGCTTCGAGACCCCCTTGTTGGAGGAACCGATCGCCGGGTGTGTCATGGATAAGTGCAACCAATTCGGCTCCACCTACTACCGCATAGCCTTCGACCCCGACTCCCAGTTGGAAGAAGAGTTCCTGAGCCTCTGGGCCCAAAGAGTCGGGGCCGAGCTTACGGCCCTATAACGGGTCGACCAACCCTCATACTGAAAGAGACCATGCAATACGTTTCAACCCGCGGAAATGAAAAAAAGCGTACCTTTAGCGAGGCTGTTCTGGAGGGACTCGCCGACGACGGCGGTCTTCTGGTCCCGACACACTTGCCGGACTTCAGCGACCAGTGGCCCGACTGGCAGGGGCTTCCCTACCACGAACTGGCCTATCAGATCCTGCGTCCGTTGGCCTCGGATCTATCCGACGATGCCCTTCGAAATTGTTGCCAGAGCGCCTACGGCCCAAGTTATGGTGGCCCGGTGGCGCCATTACGGAGAGTTGGAGACTTCCACATTCTCGAGCTGTTTCACGGGCCCACCCTTGCCTTCAAGGACGTAGCGTTACAGCTCCTAGGGAGGCTCTTTGGTCACATCCTGCAGCAAACCGAACAGGAACTCAACATCGTGGCCGCCACCAGCGGAGATACCGGTAGCGCCGCTATTCACGGTTTAAAGGAGATTCCCCGGGTGAGGCTGTTCGTGACCCACCCGGCGGGCCGAATCGCAGATTTGCAGCGGCGTCAGATGACCTCGGTCATCAGCGAGTCGGTTTTTAACCTGGCCGTTGAGGGCACCTTCGATGACTGCCAACAGATGGTCAAGGAACTCTCCAGCGACCTGGATTATAAGCAACAACACTCCATCGGCGCTGTGAATTCCATCAATTTTGCTCGCATCGCAGCCCAGATCGTGTACTACTTCGCAGCTTATTTGCAAACCCCGAGAGCTCTGGACCGGGTGCCGGCGGTGGTAGCGGTGCCCACCGGCAACTTCGGAAACATCCTGGCCGCCGAGTACGCCCGCCGCATGGGTCTCCCGCTAGCCTGCACGGTCCTGGCCTCCAACGAAAACGATATACTACCGTCCTTTTTCCAGTCGGGCGTTTACCGGCGCGGAAAACCGAAAGCCACCCACTCCCCGGCCATGGACATCCAGGTGGCCAGCAATTTCGAGCGTTATCTCTATCTGTTGACCTCCCAAGATCCCGGGCGCGTGCGCACCTTGATGGCCGACTTCGCCCGGGACGGTCAGGTCCAAGTCGAGGCCAACCTGGGGAAAGAGTGGGCGGCCCTATCTTGCTCCAACCACGACACCCTCCAAACCGTAAAGCAGGTGTGGGAACAGCACCGCTATCTTTTGGACCCTCACACCGCGACCGCGTGGTGGGCCATGAATAAGCAAAGAAATGAGTTTGCGTCGGAGTTCCCGAAGATCGTGGTAGCAACAGCCCATCCCGCCAAATTTCCGGATGTGCTGAAAAGAGTGGTCCCTGCCGATGTATCCGACCTGAGCCATCCAACCCTGGAAGCCCTGAAGGCTCTCCCTGAACGACTCTTTACCATCGGGGCCAAGACGGACCTCTTGAAAGAGTTTGTTTCCCAGGGGATCGCGCTCGGGGCAGGGGGGGTATTTTTGAGCAGCAAGGAGAAAGCCGCCCCCCATGGATAGCCTGACCGCTTCTACTCAAATCGAAGGGCTCGACAGCCTGCTTCCGCTCCTGGAAGAGGCTCGTCACGAAGAGGCTCTTCCCATCATCGAAGAGCGTCTGGCAAAGCAGCCGGATGTTCCTCTGTGGATCTACCTGAAGGCCCTGATCTCCGCAGGTAAAGGCCGGGGAGTGGAGGCAGCCGGCCTGCTCAATGAGCTTTCCGGAAAACCGGGTTTTTCGGAAGGCTTCGGTCTCCCACCCGATGTCAATACACTCGCCAAGACCAGCGCATTGAACCACCTGACCTTTGAGGCCAGTGTGGAACCTACCAACCTGGACCCATGGAACAGTTTGGAACGGGTTGCTGAGATTTTGGGTAGTGAAGGCTTCGTGACCAAAGCCGTCATGGGGCGCTGGAAAGCTCGCCCCGAAGATGAAGCGATGCCGCGAAAGTTTGAGAAGCACTTCGCCGACAAGTCTATCGACGACAAGATCCGTATCATCGAGAACCTCCTCGAGGAGCACCCTGAATCCTGCCTCCCCAGAGCCTGCCTCGGCTACTACATGCAAGAGAAGGGCAAGACGGCTCTGGCCATCCGGCATTTAAAAAAGGCATTGGATACCGATGGCAACGCCTGGCAGCCCCACCTCTACCTGGGACGAGTCTTTTACAGTCAAGGTCGCTTCGAAGACGCCG
This sequence comes from Vulcanimicrobiota bacterium, assembly GCA_041676625.1. Taxonomy (GTDB): domain Bacteria; phylum Vulcanimicrobiota; class Xenobia; order Xenobiales; family JADMJV01; genus JAEXNA01. The sequence goes on along the minus strand of JBAYRN010000017.1, from coordinate 46,432 downwards.
AAAACCGATTTTCGGAGGCCGTTCAACTGCGGGAGGAAGCCAACGCCGAGTTGCTCTCGGCGATCGCTCTCTGTCAAAAGGCCACCTATCGGTACGACGAGGCACTCGAATCTTTTTTTAAAGCCTTCGAGCAGTTCCCGTCCGAATTTGCCAGCTGGTCCGATCTGGAAGAACTCAGCAGTGCCATGGGTGCCTCCGAGCGATTGGTTCAGGCCGTCAAGAAAGTGGCCGCCCAGGACCCTACGAATCTTTCCTTGGCTGCCAGAGTCGTCAATCTCGCCTTGAACGGAAACGACCCGCTGGAAGCTCGCCGTCTGATCGAGGCCTCCCGCATCGTGGACAACCCGAACAAGAGTGCTGAGATGACGAAGCTGGCAGCCCGCATGTTTCAGTTACTGGAAGAGGGTCACAAGGCCTCGAAGCTTCTGGAAGCCCTGGTTCAGTCCCACCCCGAGGACCTGGATCTGCGGGTATCCTATGGATTGTCGCTGGTCAAGGCAGAGCGCCCGGAAGAAGGCGAAGCTGTCCTCCGGGAAGTCGCCAAAAAGCACCCCTACGACAAGGGCGTTCAACTGGCCTGGGGTCACTCCTTGATGGCTCTGGGCCAGGCCGAAAATGCCCAGCGTTCTTTCACCGCAGCAGCCCGCATGGCGGCGGGAGATCCGGAACCTCTCACCCAGCAAGGCCGGGCCCTGGTGGCGTTGGGAAAGGTCGACGAAGCGATGGCGGTGCTGAAAGAAAGCACCAAGATCGCCACCCAACCCTCTCCCGACAACCTGGTGGCACTGGGTAAGGTTTACGAGAAAAAAAGAGTACCGGATATTGCCCGGGACTTTTTTCGCCAGGCGTTGGTCCTGGTCCCCGGCGAGCGGGAAGCCGGTCGGGGGTGGCTCAGAATGTTCAGGGGGCAGCTCAACGAGTTTAAAGAGGAAACAAAAAAACTCTTCAACGAGCGCCCCACCGCTTTCGGGCTTTGCCAGCTTTACGAAAACTTGCTCCTGGCGAGTTTATATGAAGGCTTCCCCGAGGCGGCCCGGATGCTACACCAGGACCTGCTCAGACCAGTCAAAGCGGGCATGAAATCCGAGGAGTATTCAGCCCATCTAGAAAAAAGCTTGATCAAGCAGTTGCCATTGTCAGCGCGGGCCCTCGAGAAGGAAGGTCGACTGGAAAACGCCCGAGAGATCTGGCGATTTGCAGTGACTTCTAACCAGGCGGAGCTCGCTGAAAAGGCGACCGCGGAACTGCTGCGCCTGGACACCGTGGAAGCGGCAATGTCCGATGAGGAAAAAGCCAGAGCGTCGGCCGCTCAGGCAGAAATCGAGCCTCCGCTCGATACCGCCACCAGCCTGGAACCGCTGAGTAGCGACGAGGGTGGTGATCCCCTCCTCTCTTTGCTTACCTCCACTCTACCCGAGGACGGGGAGATCCCTCTCTTCGAGGCCCCTTCGCTGGTGGCGCCCGCCCCCACGACGGCCTCCGAAGAAGCACCCTTGTTTGCGAGCGAGCTTCCCGACTTAAGCTCGGCGGCCGAGGCGGTGACCCGGGCCGCTGCCCAGCCCCTCGAACCCACGCCCGTACCGACCCCTCCGAAAGAGGCCGTCATTTCAACCCCGGTTGTTCCGGCCGAGCAAGCGGTTGCCCCGGCGCCGCTGCCCCCGGCCGATGCTCCCACTAAAGCGATCCAGGTTCCCCTTCCACCTCCCTCCCCTCCGGCCGAGTCTCCGACCCAACCGAGCGCAGCACCTGCTCCGCCGCCTCAAGCAGCGCTACCCACCCCTCCGGCTGTTCCGGTCGCGCCCGAGCCTCCGATGGTGGTTCCGGCTCCTCCGACAGCACCCGAACCCCCCATCGCGACACCGGCTCCTCCCGAACCGGCCGCTCCATCCCCCCAACCCGTGCAACCGATGGCATCTGCCATTGCGGCGGCAGCACCCGAAGCCTCACCGGCTCAACCAGTGGCTGCCGACGAAGAAGAAAGAAAGGACCTGCTCCCCATTCCAATGGCTGTAGATTTTGAACCCCAAACTCGCCGACAACTGCACTTCCACGAGGCCCTGGTGCAAAATCAAGGAGGTCTCCTTTCCCCCGAGTCCATCGCCCACCTGATGGTGTGCAGTAGCCTGGGCCACGAACCCCCGGACCCCAGTTCCGATGAAATGAGTTCAGTCCGAGAGTTGCAGCAGGCGTTGCTGCAAAGCGCCCGCCAACTCACCGAAGCAGGCCAGTATCGGGCCGCCGGCCGAGTGCTCAAAACCGCCCTGCTGTACTCTCCGGAAGCAAAAGATCTGCAGAACGAACTCATAAAGGTCACTGCCGAATGGGCTGGCTGGTTGGTCGGTTCTCAAGAGTTTGCCCACGCCGTGGCACTGGTGAGAGACGCCCTCCATCGTCGCCCCGATTCCCCGGCGCTGCTGGAGCAGTTGGAAGCTATCTATCAATCCTGGATGGACTGGACCGACGAGAAGGGTGACAACGCCGCCCGGGACCTGCTGTCGGTCTACCTGCAGCAGGAAAAGACCGCCCTGGTCTCCTTCCGTGAGGTTTGGAAAGAAAGGGCGACTCAGAGAGTGGCTCCTCCTCAGGCAGCGCCCGTGCAGCCCAGGGTAGAGCCTTCTATGCCTCCGCCTGCTCCCCAGCCGCAGCCACCCACTCCCGAGGCTGCCGCTCCTGCCGTACCAGCCCAGGCTCCTCCCGCCCCTACCCCGGTCGCGCCGGAGCCGGTGGCGCCGGAGCCGGTCGCGACGGTCGTGGAAGCACCGCCGGAGCCAGTCGTCGCGAAGGAAGCTGCGCCCCCCGAGGAACCCGTTGAGGAACAACCTCCTGCTGTGGTGCCCCCCTCACCGGTCGTAGCCGCAGAAGCGACTCCAGCTCCGGAGGCTGCCCCCGCGGAAGAGCCCGCCCCCGAGCCGGTAGCGGCATCAGCGAGTTTCACCAGTTCAGAACAGGCCCTGGCCGCCCTCGATGCCGATCCCGCCAACGAAGCCATCAGTGGGGCCGTCTTCGCCTTCCACAAAGACTCCATGCGGGCCCTCACCACCGCGCTTCGGGATCGTGTCTCGGCAAACGAAGAGCCGATCTGGCTTCTTTTGCTGGCCCGAGCCTTTCGCCAGGGCGGTTCGGAAACCATGGCGGTCATTCAGTATCAAAAATACATCAAAGCCGCCCCCTCTCCGGAAGCCTACGAAGAGCTGGCCCAGACCTACGAAGAGATCGGCAAAGAAGACTTCGCCACCATGACCCGGCGCAAAGCCGAGCGAGCTTTCAGCTAATAAAGAACGAAAAAAGCCCCGATAACTCGAGGCTTTTTTCATTCTGATCGAAGACTGACTACTGGAAATAGGCTCGATAGTAGTTGCCCAGCATCCGGCCTTGAATGATCAGGATCAGAATCGTGAGAGGGAAAACCAGGATGGCTCCGATACCCGTGGCACTGACCATGGTCGTCACGATCGAGGCCAACATCGGAAAGAAGAAGATCAGGGCGTAATCGCCAGGGCCGTGTTTCATATCGCTGATGGCCGAGCGAATGTCCAACAGACTACTGACTTGCTCGGTCATGGCATAGCGTAGCATGAGCGCGGGAATCACCACACAGAGGATCATGACCAGTGCCATGGCTAGCAACACTCCGGCAATAGCAACCCCCGCGACCGACGAAGAGTCGTGCATCGACATGCAAGCTCCGTAGGTCACCATACCAACCGCCATCATTGGTAAGAACATCAGACAAAAAAGCATCAGACAGTAAACGAAGCCTTGCATCCAAAGTTTGCCAAAATTATTGGAAGAAAACTCCGGCATAGTTTCATCTTCGCCGTTCGCGGTTTGCCGGATAACCGCCAGTTGATATCCGAAAACCGCAGGGGCGGTCAGACCCAGAAGATAAGCAATACTGGTTTTCAGTAATTTCATAGCCCAATCGGGATCGCTAAAAGGGAATTCAATATTTTCTTTGAGATTTAAGCGCATATTGGCAGCCTCCTAATTTTCATATATAACAAATTCTGACCAAAAGATCTACGACTATCTTCAAAATTGTGGTCTTTTCCGAAAGGCCACTTCCGGCCCGAACAGAACCCACCGGAGTGACCTCACTCCACGCTCCCATATTGGGCCGGTTTCCTTTAGCTCCTCTAACCCGCGGCGGAAATCTGCCGTTTCGACGGCTCTGCCGTGAATTCGGAGCGACCGCTACCTGTTCGGAGATGGTGTACGCCCACCAGTTGGTCCGGGGCAAAGGGCGGGAGAGCGCTCTACTGAGATTTCACCCTACGGAGGACAACTTCGGGGTTCAATTGGCTGCCAGTAAACCCCGGCTTGCGGCCGATGCCGCCCGCCTCGCCGAGGAAAAAGGAGCGCGCTTCGTGGATCTGAACTGCGGCTGCCCCATCCACGACACCGTGAGCAAAGGCATGGGAGCCAGGCTCCTGCAAAAGGTGGGCAAGCTGAGGACGGTTCTTGAGGCCATGGTTCAAGCCGTGAGCATTCCGGTCACAGTGAAGCTCCGAATCGGCTACTCCGAAGACCGGGTCAACATCCGAGAAACCGTTCAGGCCGCTCTGGATTCAGGAGTTAGCGGAATCGTGATTCACGGCCGCACTCGCGAGCAGCGGTACAGCCGAGCTTCCGACTGGCCACTGATGGCCAGTATCGCGGTCGGATCTCCGATCCCGATCTGGGGGAACGGAGATATCCTGACTCCCATGGAGGCTCAAGCCAGGCTGACCGGTACCGCTCTCTTCGGCGCCATGGTAGCCCGGGGAGCCCTGACCAAACCGTGGATATTTAAAGAACTGCTCGAAGGCCAGGAGTGGCTACCCGGAGTGGAGGAGTGGTGGGGGATCATCGTACGTTTCTCTCACTATCTCAAGGAGCATTTCGGAATCGACGACCTTGGACGCCGAAGGGGCCTGGAGTTTCTGGCCTGGCATCTGGACTGGTTCGGGCGTTACCGGCCCTTACCTGAGGCGAAATGGCGGGATACTGCCGAACAACACCCTCTGCTCCAAACTCGCGAGCTTAGCGCTCCTCTCATTCCCCTGCCGAATAAGTCCCAGGAGCCCGAACGGTACGCTCTAGCCGAAAAGATCTGGGACAGTCTTCGGCCTGAAGCCCTCTGGCAAGAACTACTCCTTCATGTCTGAGGATCCCGGCGGGATCCTAAGGCGTTGTATCTTCCGGGCGGTAGGTACGGCTCAGAGTCAGCATCTCGGGGGCTGTTCGTAACTTAACCCGATGAGTCATGAATTCTCTCCCTCGCTCTTCAGAGAGAGGCTCGGAGTCTTCGCCGTGGGGCATCCACTTGTAGTCTCGAAGAATAAACCCGGCCATACCCAGCAGCCTCTGCAGCCTCTCAGGAGTAAAAGTGTGCCTGACCGGAACGTGCTCCGGCTCCTTAAAGACTCGAAAGTAGGCCCGGGAGAGCCCGAATTGAAATCGTGGAGACAGAGTGTTAGGGACTGAGAGCAATAGCATCCCGCCGGGCTTCAACATCCGTCTCATCTTGACCAGCTCTTTTCCCGCTCGTTCCTGAAACTCCAGGTAGCCCAAAGAGAGGACTGCGTCGAAACTAGCTCGCTCGGCCACTCGATCATTAAACGGCAAGGCCTTCCAATCCACGTTGTCACCGTAGCGTTCCCGGCTATGCCGGACCAGTTCAGGCACCAGTTCTACCGCCGTTACCTGGAATCCCAATTCGGCCAGGGTGGCGGAAGCCAATCCGCTCCCGCTTCCCAGGTCGAGGATCCTGGCCCCCTCGGGATAGTGGTGGCACACCGTTTGTACTGCTAGCTTCATGCGCTGGCGGGCCAGAGCTTGCCGAGGGCTCGGTTCGGCAACTTCGTAAGTTTCGATCTCTTGATCGACCTGCCTCGAAAAATACTCCTCGAGTAACTCCTTGCGTCTTTCATCGCTGACCATATAGAGCTTGACTTTGATCTTGTGCGCCAATTCCCTCTGCCATGTTTCTACCTCTGGTTCCAGGATATTTCGAGCCGACTGCATAACCAGGTGTTCGCAGAGGAAAGAAACTTGAGTCAGCAGCAAGCCCTTACCGATGACCAGCTCGTCATGTTGTATCTCGATGGCAAAATGAGTGCTTTCGACGAATTGTACGATCGCTACTCCCGGCGTCTGCTTTCGTTCCTGCACACTGAGGTCGGCTCAGCCTGGGCCGAGGATCTCCTCCAGGAGACCTTCAGCCGTCTGCTCACCTCCCTGGATCGCTACCGTCCCAGTGGAAAGTTTTCTGCTTATGTCTATCAGATTGCCCGCAATCTAGCCCGAGATCGCCAACGCAAGGTCTACCGCGACCTGCCGATCGCTGATCTGGAAGGGCATCATCCCGATCTGGTGGACCACATCGAGTACCGCCTGGACACGGCCTGGGTGCGCAACGCTTTAAAAAATCTTTCCATGGAGCAGCGGGAGGTGGTGCTGCTCCGAGAATACGCCGGGCTATCTTTTAAGGAGATCGCCAATCTGATCGAAAGGCCCGTGGGCACAGTGCTGTCACAGATGCACCGGGCCCTGAAATCGCTGAGATCCCACCTAGCCGGGCCAGAAAGTCAATCCTGAGGAGTACAACGTGGAAAACCGCAATCAAGTCATTCTAAGAGCATTGTCTGAAATGGCCCGGGCCGACGGCAAGGTCACCGATGAAGAAAAAGCTCTCCTCCTGGATACCTGCCTTCAAATTGGAGCGAGTCCAGAGGAAACAGAGGAACTCAAAGATCTCCTGGGGTCTTCGGAAGCCAGCGGATCTCCGGTTGATCTCAAGAGCGCGTTACCGGACCACGCAAGCCGACTCAAGGTTATGAAGATCCTTATGACCCTGTCTTTCATTGACGGTACCCTCGACTTTGCCGAGTTTAAGGTCATCGAAAGCAAAGCCAAAGAGTTGGGAGTGAACCCTGACGAACTCGAATCTCTCCGGCTCGAAGCACTGGCTGCCGCCGAAGAGTTTCAAAACCGCAATTAGGGGCGCTACGAAAACACTTTATTTAGAAGGCGCAAGGTCAGGGCGAACGGATAGGTCAACAAGCCGGCCCCTTTGCCCCTGGCAGCATCCTCTAGACCCATTTCCGCACGCACCCGCTCCGCTTCGGCCCGAGCTTTCTCAGAAAGTTCACGGTTCTCGGCGATCTTCTCCATGATGACCCCCAACTCTCCGTCATCGAGCCACACTCCGTGCTCGACACACTCATCGAGTTCGACGTCAGGTGCCAGGGCGTACTCGTAGCGCTTCATCTCTTTTGCACAAACCGGACAGGCGACGGGTGCGGCCAGATCGATGGCATCCAGCTTATCGGCTTGCAGAACATCGGCAAGTTCAGTGCCGGCCAGCCAGTCACGCTCCGATTGGGCCACCTCGTTCAGCGATTTTCGTGGGTACCAACAACCGTCGCAGGAGCCACACATAAAGACGTGGGCCTGTTTCATGTCTGGAAGTTCTATTTCGTTCAGTTCTGCCGAGCAGCGTGGACAATTCATGATTGATGCAGTTCTCTCTTCGACCGGAGTTGCCTGCGGAGTATCGGCAGGGGAACCAACAAGGTGATGCAAGTCTCACCCCATGTTTGATCTGAACGGCTGGCTACTTCAACAGACAGGTGCACGCTCGGTGGGAAACGTAACTCTGGTTCAAGAGCTGTGGAGCGGATATGGAGAGCTTCTTCGAATCCAACTCCGAGACGGCCCGATTGAGTCGGTTATTCTCAAGAAAGTGGTTCCACCACGGCAAGAGCACGAAAGCTCCTCGGATCAACGAAAACGACACAGCTATCTGGTAGAGCGCCACTGGTACCAGGGGGGCGCTCGAAAGTGCGACGAGCGGTGTCGAGTAGCTGCCTGCCTGGGGGTTGAGTTAGACGGGGAAAGCTCCTACTTGCTCCTGGAAGATCTCCAACAGTCCGGCTTCCACCCAGACCGGAACCCTAGCCAGAGTCGCATTCGCTCCGGGCTGAGGTGGCTCGCTGACTTTCACGTACGTTTTCTGGAAGAGATTCCGGAGGGCCTGTGGGAGCAAGGAAGCTATTGGCATCTAGAAACTCGCCGGGCGGAGTGGCAGCGGATGCCGCCCGGGCCCCTTAAAACGTATGCCGAACAGCTCGACACCGCTTTAAAGTTGTCGCGATTCAAGACCCTCTTACACGGCGACCCCAAGCCTGCCAACTTTTGCTGGGACTCTCAGGACCTGGCAGCAGCCGTCGACTTTCAATACGTGGGTGCCGGATGCGGGATTCGAGACGTGGCCCTTTTCGTGGACCGAGGGATGGGCCCGGAACGCTGCCGAGAGTCCGAAGAGCACTGGCTCAACTTCTATTTTCAGAATCTCCAAGTAGCTCTGGAGCAGACAGGTAAGGCCCACCTCTTCGAGAGCCTCCAGGCTGATTGGAGGCCTCGCTTTTGTGTGGCCTGGAGCGATTACGCGCGCTTTTACCAAGGATGGGCCGGACGTTCCTCACTGGACAGTTATAGTCAAGAGTTGTTGGACAGAGCCCTGACTTTCATTCGCGCCAGGTGAGGGTTTCCAGTTTGGTACGATTCTCGGGCAGCTTCTCCAATAAGGTTTCGAGGTGCTCCGGGTTGTAGGTGAGGTCCACTTCTCCCCCGGTGTTGATGTTGATGTTGCCGTTTCGGGCCACCAACGCTCCATCCACGGTGAAGTCCTGGTCGCCACCGTTCACGGTGACATTCTCCTTGGCGTAGACCAGTCCACTGAAATTCAGGTCGCCGGTTCCAGTCGGGTTGATGAGGATATCAGTATTGGCAAAGACCGAGACACCCAAATGGTTCCCGGTGGTATCGGCGCTAGTGATATCCAGAGTGACCGAACCGGTCTTGGAAATCACGATTCCGCTGCCGCTGAGCTCTCCCTCGAATTCCACGTCTCCCTCGGCTTCGATCTGGGAGTCTCCACCGGCGCCGCTGAAACTCAAAATAGGGTCATCACCAGTAGAAGTGACCTTGAAGGTACCGGGGATCTGCACCTGGCCATCGGCTAGAATCCGAAAAGAGGGTTGGGTGTCGGGCATGTCCAGGGTCACTTCCACTTGGGCACCGGTATCCAGCGTGAAGGTCTGATCGATCTGAGGATGGTCCAAGCCGGGCAATCCCAGATCCAGATTTTGAATGAGGGAGGGGAGACTGGTCTTGGTGAACCAGTAATCGGTCAGAGCACCCACTCCGCCCCCCATGTAGCGACCCATAATGGGAATGATTCGGGAGCGCGGGACCCAACCGTACTCAGGGTTGCCAAAAGAATCGTGGCCCACGACCTCCCAATTATCATAGGTAGCGGTTGCGGTCGTAAACCGGTATTCACCGTCCTGGATGGATGTGCTATTGGCAGGTGTGATGACGTCGGATGCCTGTAGTTCGTGGATGCTGTGGTTGACCCCAGAGTTAGGAAAAAACATCCCCCCCGTGGCATCCACGACTTCCTGCAGCACGGTGGGGTCGGTCACCGACTGGGAGGAAAAAGTGATGTCATTTCTGGCCCAAAAAATTCCCTCGTCGCTACCCCTTTCGCTGGCAGAGTTGTCTTTGCCGACAAAATCAACCAGGGTATAATCGGGTGCTGCGATCTCACCTTTCGCCCGTACCAGGTTGCGGTATGGGTCCTTGCTGCCGACCGTCCACCGGGTAGCCTCCACTCGCATCGCTCCACCGGCGGCGATCGCCGAGTCGTAGAGAGGCGCGGGACGGAGGGTGGAGGTTACCGTTCGGGAGAGCGTTCCTACCTGAGCGGTTATGGTGAAAACGACCCGACTGGGGGTTGCCTCCAGGCTGTTCTCCACCCGGGCCTCAAAGGTGGAGTCGAGACTGGGTATACTGCCTTCGAGATTTCGGCTATTTTCCAGTTCTTTAACTTTCATGTAGCCGGCCAGTTCAGGGTCCTCGAACTCTGTGAAATTCACGGTGCCCCAACTCTTATCTCTCTCAATACGGTTGACGCAGTACTCGTGAACGCTGATCACGGTGCGCAGGGCGTCTTCCCGGTCCTGGCCGCTGCCCAGCACCGAGAACTGGGAGCGCTGGAGTTGCATGAAAGCACCGAGCAACAGCAGCAAGAGCCCCGTCATCATGAGGGTCGTTATTAGTGCGATCCCGCGCCTATGCACAACCTCTATCTTAGCACAAGAAAGTCCCATCTTATAACTTCGGAAATGTGTTCCGGGCGGTGATCGAGTAGCGCGTCTCAAGGGTCTCGTCGACTTTCTCCTCCCCACCGGAGCGCCGCCTCGTACCCACTCGCCGCACCCTGAGGATGAGCAGAAGGCCCTGGGTCCCGTCATCGCGCGCCACTTCAAACGAATCGACCTGGTCCGAAACCCCGGTGGTGTTCAAAACCGAACTGTTGAGATTCGGGTCGGTGTTCAGGTTACTGCTGAGTGCGAAGTAGGGCAGGCCGGTGGCTCCCCCTTCGTCGATGACCTGGCGGAACAGTTTGCCCTGGTCGGAGTCGTTGGTAGCGTAGTAGACGATCTGCTGGTCCCAGCGGGGCAGTCCCGTCACGGAGTCAAACTTACTACTGTCGTCCCAATCCGACAGGGCGGCCATGGAAAGGCCGTCCCTTCGCACCATCCGACCTCCGGACATAGTGTAGTCCCTGGCTACGGTGAAGGTCGAATGGTAGTCGGTCATCCGAACATCCCGGCCCAACAAGCTCTCCAGGCGAAGAGAATCGCCCTGCAGGCCCTGCCGCAAAACCGAGTGCTGGAAAGTTCGGGTACTGTGGGTGAAGGCGAGAAAAATGGCCCCCATCACGAAGGCGAAAATTCCCAGGGAGGCAACCAGTTCAAGCAGCGTAAAGGCGTATCTTTTCACCGCTCGTACCCCACCGCCTGGCTGACCCGGGTAGAGAGTCGTCCCATCTCGGGTCGAGTGGGGTCCGGTTCGATGGCTTCGGCCCACCACTTTACCTCCACTTCCACGAAGTACAGTTCGCGGGTCACTCCCACCATACCGGAGTCCCGTTTCAAACGCACTGGAGTGATAGAGTACAGAAACTTTGTGGTGGCTCGGCTGTCCTGGGTTGCCAGCGTCTGACTTCCCTCCAGGTCTCCGAACCCCCACCCCGGAGGGCCGGCTCTGATGGCCCGGTCCAGGATTCTACGGGCCAGAGACCGTCCGGCGGTGAGGTCACTGGTCTTGGCCGAGGCCTGCAATAGATGAGTAAACACCCCGGCGATGGTCACCGCGATGATCGTCAGTAGGCCCACGGCCAGCACCACCTCGACCAGGGATAATCCCCACAACACTCTCTTGATCACTTACCAAGAAGATTAGCACGAAAAGTCAAAGGCGTCTAAGGACTATTTCTGAGCAATTAGGACTTGTATTTCCAAATGAAAAAGCCCAGCACCACCAACAATCCGAACCAGACAACGGAGTCGCCGAACCTCTCCCAACCGGTTTTGATCTGGAGAAGGGGAACCGGGTAGGTGAGCGTCCCCTCTTCATCCATGGCGATCTCAGCCACCACCGCACCGGTGGCATCCACCACCGCGCTCACCCCGGTGGGGGTTGAACGGATCAGCGCCACCCTCCCTTCCACCGAGCGAAACTTCGCCAGGGAAAGGTGCGAAACCGCCTCCGCTGTCTTTCCGAACCAGGCGTCGTTGGTCAGATTGAGCAAGACATCCGGGTTCTGTTGGGCCAGATCGTAATGGAACCAGGGGAGCAGATCCTCATAGCAGATCATCATCCCCAAACGGGCCTGACCAAAGTTCAGCACAACGGCTTCTGTTCCGGGAACCAGAGCGCTCGCCATGGGTAAGAGTTGATAGATTACCGGAAAAATTCCGGCCAGAGGTATGGTTTCTCCAAAAAGCAGAAGCTTGACCTTGGGCGCTATCCCCAGGACCGTACCGTTTTCATCGATCAAGACACCGCAATTGTAAAGCGCCGGTCCACCCGGCAGCGCTCCCACGGCCTCCGGGCCGGTGTCTTCCATGGTGGTTCCGAAAAGCATAGGAACCCGGTGCCCCCTTTGCACCGACCACATCTCCCAGGGAGGTACCCGCTCCTGAGTGAGAGTCGTGGCGGGTTCCGTCAGACCGGGCTGGAGCCAGGCCAGGTCGAAAGGGTAGCGCTGGGGCTCGACCTCCGGCTCTTTTCCGGACCTGGCCCGAAAAGACGGGACCGGAGTGCGCACGGCACTCTCCGGCCACAAAATCAGATCCAACCTCTCCCCTTGTTGCTGCACTTCCTGGACCAGTTCATAGGTCATGCGCTGATAGTGATGCAAGGCGTCCAGCGCCCCCACCGAGTCGATCCAGTGGTTGGGTTGGACCAATCCCAGGTGCAACTTTTCGGCTCGCTCCTGGGCCGCCAGGATCTGCCGGTTGCGCAAACTGGAGTAACCATAGCAGAAGCCCAGGACTAAGATGGCAAGCAGGGCCAACCCCCAGCGTTCTCGGCTGGAGATATCCAGCGGCCAGACCTTGCTCTGACCGCTTCGCAATGGCAACAAGCAGCGGGCAAGGCAGAGGTTGACCACCACGATGGCCAGCGTCAAAAGCCCCGTCCCGGCCAGATCGACCACCCCTATAAGCTCCGGTCTGCTATGCTGGGTGACGGCCAGGTACCAGGGGAAGACGATGGGGTAGAAAAATTCGAAGACCGGAAAAGAGATGGCCGCCACAAACATCACCGCGTACCTCCCCGGTCCTTCCGTAGTCGGTGAGGCCACCCGAAGCAGCGTGGCCCACAGGAGGAAAGGAACGCACTGGTACAACGCCATGACAGCCATGACCAGGTAAGTGCCGAATCCCAGATTGGAAAAGTCGTTCATTAAGACGGTGAGCCAATGAAAGGCTCCGTAGTTGGTCACCGAACCCATCACCAGACCACAAATAGCAGCCTGCTTCAAGGTCGTATCCCGGAGCGCGACCAGCATCGGAACCAGCGCAAACCAGGCCATCCACCAGTGGTCGTAAGGGGCCAGGGAAAAGACAACCAGCAGCCCACTGGCTACCGAGAGAGCCAGTGCTGAGGCTGAGGGCTGATTTCTTGGGGTTTCATGAGCCATGTGGTCGGTTGTTTACAATCCGGACATGTTTGGTTCGAATATCCAGGGGAAACTAGATTTAACATGTCTTTTAAGGAAGGACAATCTTTTGAATAAGTTCCCATATATCATAATCACCCTCTTGCTGGCCAATATCGTGTGGGCAGGGCAAGACTATAAGTTGTACGTCAACGGTGTACTTTACAAGGCTCCTTCCATTCTGGAGAAAGGCCTGCCTTACTTTCCGGTCGATGTGCTTTCAGAAGCAACCGGGGTGAGGGTCGTGAGTTACTCCGACACCTCGGTCCGTCTGGCCGGAAGCCCCGTGGATTTCGTCCCGGTTTTGCGGCAAGGACGGCCTTTTCTTCCCGCCGAAGCGTTTGCCATGGCCTCCGGGTCAGGGGTGGAATGCGATCAAACCCGGGGAGTGGTGATGTATAGCGGCAACTCCAGCCCTGCCTACGCTCCGGGCGCAGCAGCCCCCGGCACTGCGCCGGCCCGGGCCAACCCCGGCGTGACCGCCGACGACCCCGGCCCCGAAGCGCCAGTGGCGGCTCCGGCCGCCGCAGTCCAGTCCTCGCCCAATACCGAAGGGATCCACGAAGCGGTGGTCGACGCTATGAAGACCGCCCAGGAGATCACCTACGCCCAACGTTGGCTCAAGCACAAGATGTACTGGGCCAATCAATTGGATCCGGCCAACTCGCCATATCTGAGGGTCAATCTTCCTCCGGCGGGGGGCTTTCCGATGTACACCCCGCATCCCTGGGCCACTCCGTAACCCCGCATGTCCCTGGTTTTTGTGGGCGATGAGCATCATCGCTACTTCCAAGAGCAGCAAATAGCAACCCTCAAGGAGCGTAGAACCGATCTGAAGACCTATTTTTGGTCCACCGAGGGTCTTGACTTCTTTTCTAGACTGAACGAATTGGCCGGGGCCGAGCGGACCTTCTTGATCGGGTCTCGACACGGCGCCATCCCGGTCGTTCACTGGGCAGCTCGCAACCCCGGCAAAGCCAGAAGACTGGTCTTGCTGCACCCCAGCCTCCACCTGGGTGTGGCCGGACTGGAGCCGCCTGAGCCCCACTTCGTGCCCACCATGGTGGTCTGCCACACCAGAATCGCAAGCCCAGGCTACGATGAACTCTCCGTGCTCGCCGGCAAGATGTTTCACGAGTACTCAGTCCATCTCACCCCCGAACCTTCCGAACTCCATTCCACCCTGAGTCTGCTGGCCCTGGACTAAGGATCTGGCCAAATCCTAAAAGGTTCCCGAAAACAATCCTTGAAAGGCCTGGTTGTAACCTACGACCACTTCAGGAGGACGTTTGTCTCGCTATCTCTTATACCTATTGCTTTTCCTCGCCTGGGCGGCCCCCACCCTCGCCGATGACCAGTTGACGACGGCGGCTCTCCGGCGTTTGGGAGTCAACCCCTCCAGACTCCAACCCATCGCCTTCTCCCATAACGACAAAATTCTGGCCGCCTTCGACCGAGCCACCTTCGAACAGAAGAAGGAAGGCGTGTTCTATCATCTCTGGTTTTTCGAGATCAATCGTGATGGAACGTTTGGAGAGGCCCATTCTGTACCCCTTGGGCTCAAGAGCTTTGAGCAGGGCGAGTTCACGCCCGACGACTCGAAGTTCGTGGTCCTGGGAAACCGCGGCACGACCTTTCAAATGGTCGATCTCAAGACCTACCAAATGGAGGACCTCTTCATACCAGAGTGGGGAAAGGCTGGCTTTCGCGCTGATCCAGCGGTCCTGTGGAGTGAAGCGGGCAAGCTCTTTGTGATCGGCCACCCCTACGACCAGAACCGGTTCATCGAGACGCGTACCGTAGCCACGCTCCGGCCGAACGCGCCCCCCGAGCAGCGATTTCAGAGAAGCTCGGATATTGGAACTCTGGAAAAAGGTATCGAGCGGTTGGGCCACGCCGGCTACTTGACCGATTCAGCGGCCTTCTTCGGACAGCGCTACCCGGAACTCACCATCATGAGCTACTGGAACGGCAACGAGATGCGAGAGTTTGATCGCGGGTGGAAGTTTAGCGGCTTTTGGAGCCGGGCTGGGCGCCTCTTGTACTCGGTCCGACGAGGGGAGATGCAGGAGTCTGAACTCACCCTCTACGACGCCAGGTCCGATCGGCAGACCGTTCTGGCCAAAGCTCCGGTGGACTACCGGTACCTCTTTCTCTCCCGAGACGGGAAAACCGCTCTCACCTCTCAGGTGGCCGAGACCTATGGCCGTTTGAATACCTGGTACGCCCGAGAGTCGGAGGGCTGGGAACTCAAGCCGGTGGGTACGGACTCAAGCGGTCAGCAGCGTACCCTGGCAGCCGGTTGGATGAGGATCTCTTCCAACGGCCGGATGATGGCCCACATAGGATCCAACGGGATAACCCTGTTCGATCTCCGGTGAGGAACTAAACTTTTCATGCCGAAACCCTTTATCAGCAGGGACGAGTTTGCTATGATAAGACAGCCTAGGAGGGCCTAACCACATGAAAAAACTCTTTAAGAGGTTTCGTCGGAAACTTTTTGTCCTGGGGTTTGCTTGCGCTCTGGTTGCACCTGTTGCAGCCAACGTACCCGGGGATGGGACCATCAAAGTCAATGTGACCAACGAGACTGTGAACTTGACCGATGTGACTGAAATCATCAATGATGTCATTCTTGAATCGCTCTGGGAGATTGTGGGGAAAGCCGAGCAGCGCAATATTTGGGACACCAAAGTGCCGCCGAAGTTTTGGGAGATTGAGGTCACGGTGTCAGACGCAGAGTTTGCTGCCGCGTTGGCCGATGTGAAGACACAACTTGAGGATCTGACAGCCATGCCGGGAAGAAATTTCCAGCACTTTGAGATTCTTCAAGACGAGAAGACAGGAGAGCACCAGGAACTGGTCTCGCAGAACTATGAGGAGGTCCAGACCGGTCAGGACACAGCTTTCGAGAAGACCGTGGACGCCCATGGAGCCCAGGTAAACGTAGATTACATTGGAAATCCCAACGACTACAGCACCTGGATCGCCATCAACGACATCAACATCGACGTCAACCACGTGACCACCACGACGACCTTTGTCGACGCCATCACCACCAACGAATACAACTCTATCGCGGTATGGACGGTCTCGGCCTTGCGGACGATCAGCCCCCTGTTGCTGGATATGGATGGAGACGGTGCCATCCAGGCTTCGGGCGGCGAATGGTTACCCCACAGCGCCCCCCACCGGGACCGCATGGCGTTCTTCGACTTTCACGGCGACCGGTTTCCAGTCTTGATGGAGTGGCCCGGTCCTGACGACGGTATCCTGTGCGAACCGAACGCCGACGGCTCGATCGACGGCACGAACCTGTTCGGTACCGCCACCGGCTTTAGCAACGGATACGAGGCCCTCAGGGCCAAAGACACCAACAACGACGGCAAGATCAGCGGGGCGGAGTTGGACGGACTTATGGTCTGGACCGACCTGAACTCAGACGCGAGACCCCAAAAAGGCGAGGTCAAGAGCCTGGCTGAGCACAACATCACCGAGTTATCGGTCAAGCACAAGAACTTCGTGGCTTCTTTTGTAAAAGACGGGCAGACGGAGCGGATGTTTGACTGGTGGCCCCAGACTTATGAACTCAACAGGGTGCGATTGGCTCCTAAAAAAGTCTAACACCCGGTTTTACCGAGTCCGAAAGAAGCCGCCTGCGCGGCTTCTTTTCATTATCGGAGTTTGGTGCTCAAAAAAGAATTCAGAAACCAGCCCAGGACTTCCATGGTCCCGCCCCCACCCTGGCTTTTACCCCGCATGCCCTGGCGGACCTGTTCAGTCACGATCTCGTCGCCCTTAAGCCCCCGGGTCTTGTGGATCTCGGTGATCTTTCGCAACTCACCGTGATCAAACCACACCCCCCGGCAGTGGCGACAGACATCCAGGGCGATGCCCCCGACGTGGGGTCGGTCCATGGCCTTTCGACAGCGAGGGCAGCGCCGAGCCTGGCTTGAGATCTCGTAGGTGTGGTGCACGGAACCACCCCCCACCGGGGTCAGACGCTTCTTCAGCTCCTCGGAGGAGTAAAAGTCCTTGAGTTCGGCGGCGTCAAACCAGACCCCCAGACAGTTCGGACAGGTATCTAATTCAAGCCCCGACTGGCTGTCGGTGATCAAGTCGAGAGGTACGTTTTTGCAGGCCGGACAGGCGATCTTTCCCATGATGTATGGGTTAAACGCGCTCTCTCGCTACCCTGCTCCTCTATCCGGAAGCGTACACCTTAAGAGAACGGAAACTCTTCAGGAGGACCTTTCCGGGCGGCATTCCTGAGGGCTTTTTCACATCCCTGGCCCAGGCCACGTGCACTTCGATCTTGCCCCTGGCGTTGCGCGCCTTGCTGTGAGTCACGGCCAGGCCGGCCGCATACTTCTCAACTTCCCGGGGTAGTTCGCTGAGCCGATCCGGGTTGCGCACGATCAAGTGAGTTCCCGCAACACCTGCGGCGTGAAACCAGAAATCATGCGGTTGGGCAAGTTCGGTGGAGATCTTGTCATTGTCTCTAGCCGAAGTACCGTAAACGATCTCAAAGCCTTCATACTGTTCAGTTTTCATAAACTCGTCCAGTTCACCGCCCAATCACCGGGACCGGCCAGGGCTTGCCTCAAACGTGCCAGGAACTCCTCCCGGGGGATCTCGGTCGCCCCCAGGGAGATAGTATGCGGGTTGAGAACCTGTGCGTCGAAAAGCTCGACCCCCAGCCTTTGCAAATGCTGAACCAGATGGTAAAAGGCGACCTTTGAGGCGTCTTTACGAGTATGGAACATGGACTCTCCAGCGAACATCCGGCGAATCTGGACCCCGTACAGACCACCCACCAACTCCTCGCCGACCCAGGCCTCCACGCTATGGGCAAAGCCCTGGCGGTGAAAAGCCACGTACTGCTCCACGATGTCGCGATCGATCCAGGACCCGGGGTGCAATTTGGCGCAAGCCGTGATGACTTGAGCAAAGGCCTGATCGAAAGTAACTCGAAAAACCTCTTGGCGAATAGTCCGCATCAGGCGCCGTGAAAAATGGATGAGATCCCACTCGAAGACCGCCCGGGGATCCGGGCAGTACCAGCGCGCCGGTCGACCGGACCAGGGAAAGCAGCCTGATCCGTAGGCGCGGAGCAAGGTCTCTTGAGAGAGGGTCGGCGTGATCATGACCAATCCAGGGTCCATCTCTCGATTATAGCCTAAGGATCTGGTCCGAAATAAGAAAAGGAACGGAATCGTAAAACTCCAACCTTCCGCCCATGGAAATAATCGACCAGCCCTTTTCGCTTCAGCACCTTCCCTATGGCATCGTGCGAATCGGCAGAGCCAGCAACCTGTGCGTGAGACTTGAAGATCAGGCGATCAGCCTGTATCGCCTGGTCCAGAAAGGGCTGCTGAAAGGGTTCGACCTGGGCCCTGAGATCACGCTGGCATCCGACTTAAACCCCTTGATCCAACTTCCCCGGGAGGTGCAAAGGCGATTGCGCACCCGCTTGCTGGAGCTTTTCGGAAGAGGAGAGCATCTTCATCTGGATGGTGCGTCGGTACGGTTGGCCCCCTATCCCCAGGACGACCCCCAGGTACTAATGCCTCTGGCTCCCACCGACTTCGTCGACTTTTACTGCAGCAGACACCACGCATTTCGAGTGGGCAGTCTGTTTCGGGGACCCGAGCACGCGCTCCCCGAGCAGTACTTTGACCTGCCCATCGGCTACCACGGGAGGTGTTCGACCCTGTTTGTCTCCGGCACTCCCATAGCCAGGCCCTCGGGGATCTTGAAGGGAGAGCCGCCCCACTACTCCCCCACCCGCCGCCTGGATTATGAAATGGAGGTAGGATTCGTGCTGCGGGCTCACCACGGCCCCCTGAGCCCTGACCAGGCTCGGGAACTCATCTTCGGCGTTGTGCTGGTCAACGACTGGTCGGCCCGAGACATTCAGGCCTTTGAGTATCGCCCCCTGGGTCCGTTTCTAGGAAAGAGCTTTGCCACCACCGTGGGGGCCTGGGTCACGCCGGTGGATGCGCTCCGGCCGTTCGAACAAGCCAATACCGATTCGGACCACGAGACGCTACCTCACCTCAAAGAATCGGAAAAGAACCACTTCGACCTGCCGTTGCTGACCGTCCTTTCCACCGCTGAGGGTACTGAACGCGTAATCTGCCGTAGCAACCTCAACCATCTGGCCTGGTCGGCCGCCCAGATGATCAGTCACCTCAGCAGCAACGGCACCATCATTTCCCCCGGTGATCTCATCGCCACCGGTACCATCAGCGGACCCGACCCAGAGGCCCGGGCCTGCCTGCTGGAAGCCACCTCCGGAGGCCGGGAACCCCTGGAGCTCGCAGGCCTGAAGCGAGACTTTTTGCAGGACGGCGACACCATCACCCTGCTGGGTGGCCAACTTGGTTTTGGATTGGCTCCTTGCCGAGGCTCTGTGACGAAAGGAGCGGGGGCCTGAGATTGAGAACGGAGAGTGCCCCCGGAGCGGGAGAGACGGAGTATGAAAACATGAGCCCAGCCCAATTAGCGGTCAGTCCGGACATGACCGGCCAGCAGATGCGCGAGTACTATCTCGAGAAGACCCGCCAGAGTCTGAGTGAGTGGGAAAAAGAGAACTGGACCATCCACGACTCGCCACCCTTTCAATTGGAGAGCGATGAGGCTTCAAGTTTCACCTTCACCCCCGAGCTTGCCCAGAAGATCAATCTGCGCCATCAGATCGAAATCTTCGCAGAGGAAGCCAAGGTTTCCACCGCCGGGGTTCGAGAAAACCAGAATGTGCTCTGCCCTTGGGACCACCGTTACCGGATCAACGAGTACATGTTTTGTCTCATGGCTGAGGCTCAGACCCGCCTGGTGAAGGAGCTTCAGGCTGAATTTCTCGCAGAGATTCCCGAACTTCCGGCCGAGGAAGTCGCTAGGCGCATGGGCGATTCGGCGAAGGTGGTCGAGGAGATCTTTGGAATGACGCTTTCCGAGGTGATCCAGTTGGTTCGCTCTACCCCGGTCCGCGCGGTGGGCGGCGAGGTGCGCAGCAACACCCCCCGCTACTCAGACCTCATGTCTCGCATTTACGCCGCTCACGGGCTGCCCGTGCTCCTGACCGAAGATCCCCACTGTAAAGATACTTCGAACATCTATCTCTGGAGTTTTCTGGTCTACCTGCTGGGGCTTTCGGGGGGTGACTACTTCACCTCCAGCCACGGCGCTCCCCAGAAGCAGTCGGATAAGATTCTAGCCCCCGACGGGGCCCAGTTTCTCCCTCCCCTCTATGCCCGGATCGTGGATCACCTCTTCGCTATCCTGGAAGAGATCGAAAGCGGCGGCTACACCGTGAACCTAGCGGCCCGGGGAGACACCAATCTGCTGCGTACGCTCAGCTACGAGCGTTTGGCCAGGCTGTACGGAAACTATCTTCGTACCGGTCCGGCCGGCAAATTGGCCCTGCAAAAGATCCAGGAGGCAGCCGACAAGGGTTTGCGCCTGGGCCTGGACTTTTTCGGTGGCTCCGGATACAAATCGCTGCGCGCCCTCTTCAAGGAACTGGGAATCGAAAAGGTCTTTGAAGGCGGCTTTTTGCGTACCGAGGAAGACAGCTTCTTTCACAACATCGGCTTTCGAGTTGCCCCAAAAAAAGACGGAAGCGGCTACGAAGTGGTGCACGACAGCGTGGACGCCTCGGTGCCCGGGGTGGTCCGCAGCGCCAACTACGAAAACCTTCTGGCCGACGCCCCCGTGGGCAAGATCGTGTTCAACGTGGACCCCGATGCCGACCGACTGGTGGCCGGGCAGGTCCTACCCAAATCCGAGCAAGCAGCTCTAGACGAACTGGGAATCCCTTTTCTGGAACTCAGCGCCGAGAAAATCTTTGCCATCCTGAGCCCCAACCAGTACTTCCTGTTGCTGGCCGAAAACGATCGCCTCATCGCCCTGGAAGAAGGCACCTGGGACAAGTCCAACCCCTTCGACATCCACACCTACGTCTCAGGGCTTTCCTGGGACGAATGGGCCGAGCACCACAAGATCCCGGTGGTTTTCGTACCGGTCGGTTTCAAGGAGATCGCCGCCGTGGTCCGGCAGGTCGAAGAGCAGATGCTGACCTGCAACGGTGGCGACGTGATCGTCTCCGGCGAGGCCGGCCAACGGGTCAATCTGGGTAGGAACCCTAAACTCCACCACGCCGGGGAAGAGTCGGGGGGCAAGATCGGGGGGCCCTCGGTTCCCATCGACAACATACTGGGACAAAAGATCGTGGCCGTGCGCGAAAAATCCAGTGGTGAAGCCGGGGTCTCAGCGGTCTCCCTGTCGGCGCGTCTTTATCTGGAAGGCGGCGCGGACAACCCCGAAAAAATGTTCCTCCACCGCGTACTGGCCCGGGTGTTCAAGGAATCCGGGGTGAAAAACCCCATCGATTACCGGGGCGATATCATCCACTACAATGAGGCCATCTTCGATCCCAAAGAACTCGCCGAGGCCAAGAAGAAGGGTATCGCTGAGCGGGTCGTCTACAACGCCTGGTTCGAAAAGCTGGCCCGGAGTCTGCAGTCCGGAGAGCGGAGCCTGCAGCAGGTCAAAGAACACCTCTCCCAAGCTATGCCAGGCCTGGCCTCTTTCTGGGGCTGCCTGGAGTCGATCACCCTCTGGTCGGACGGGTTGCAGTTCTGGTTTGTCGACGGCAACGAGCACGGCATCCGGGATATGTGCATCCGCCCCTCCGGCACCGACGCCAAGACCAAGATCTACTTCGACGGCACCAACAAGCAAGCTATGGTGGATGTCTTCGAAAACCACCTGCAGAACTTTCAGCCAGGCTCAATTCAGAATTGATCACAGTTGCAGTGGTGCTCGACAGCCCGGCGCCGGTAAAGTTGAGGGTCCCGGTGAAGTTGTCGAAATTGCCCGTAGCTTCTCCGGACCCGGTACTGGCCAATTCAATATCTCCGATATCGCGGGTTAGGGTGCTGCTGAGTGTCGAGCTGCCGCCAGCGGTAAATATGCAGGTCTTGCCTCCGAACCCTTGCCACTGGCTATCGGATGAAACCAAACTAACAGTAGACTCCCCGGCGCTAGCCAAAGATGCCCCCAAAAGTAACGCTAGAAGGCTGACCGGAAACCCCGTGACGGTGACCCAGAGGGTGCCCCAGATTGCGAAGTACATTTTGGGCAGGCGGAATTGGATGATTTTGGGTAATTGGCCGAAGACGGAACGCTACGCTTTCGGGAATATTTCCAACAATCAGACGATTTCGCATGCACAATAATGGACGAGCAAGATGGTGGCGGGGTTTCCGGTCAGCCTTCTAGCACGCACAGTCAGTTGTCCAGTGCGGCTCCCGTAAAATGTTTTTTCACAATGTCTCCTACTTAAAGTATTATCTTACAATTCTGTAAGTCGACGCCCGTTCAAAGCCGGGTCTCGAATACCTTTATGTCAAGGAGCCCAGCCGTTTGATGATCGCCACCGCCTCTTGGAGCTTTTCGAGGGGCGTGGCGGTGAAGCAAAGCCTGAGACAGTGCGGGTGGAGGCCGCCGAAGGCCTCTCCGGGCGCCGAGGAGACCCCCTCCTCCAGCCAACGGAGCATGGCTTCCCAGGCCGCCTCCTTGGACTCGAACGGCACGTAGAGGTAGGCCCCGCCGGGCGGCAGCGGCGCCCCCTGGAAGGCGGAGTGGAGGAGGTCGCGAGCCTCCTGATACACTCCCACAAGTTCTCGGAGGTAGGAGTCGTAGTCTGCCCTCGGCTGCTCCAGGGCGGCTAGGGCGGCCCCCTGGGCCAGATCGCTGAGATCGTAGATCTGGTGGGTGCTCACCCGGCGCACGTAGGTCATCACGTCGGGCGGCCCCACCACATAGCCCACCCGCATTCCGGCCATGCCGAAGCTCTTGGAAAAGGTGAAGACGCTGATCACCCTCGGACGGTCACCGCCTCGATCCAGGGCCCCCAGGGAAACTTTTTCGTGCCCCTCGTAGACCAGATGTTCATAGGCTTCGTCGGAGATCAAGAAAAGATTCTGGGACGCCGCGTAGTCGTAGATTTTCTGAGCTTTCTCTCGGTTCAGCAACTGCCCGTCTGGGTTGTTGGGATTGGCCAGATAGATCGCTTTGGTCCGAGCAGAAACCAGTGGACCGAGTACCTTTTCCGGGTCCTCGATCGATTCGGTGTAAGGGGCATCCACCACCTTGCCTCCGATGGTCTCCACGATGCCCCGAATGAGCGGCCAGTGGGGGCAGAGCACGATCAGTTCGTCATCCGGGTTCATCAGCGTCTGGGTGACCGCGCAGAGGCCCTGGGTGGCTCCACAGGTGACCTGCAAACAATCGAGATCGGCGGCGATATCGTTGTCCCGGCCGAGTTTCTTCACCAGGGCCTCCATGAAGTCCTGACTACCGTGGGGATGGGTGTACTTGAAGTAGCGCGTCGTCGTCATCTCGGCTCCTCGGAGCATGTCCAGGGTAGCCTGGGGAGGCAATCGATACGTGTCTCCGATATGCAGAGGTATGCAGCGCGCCCCCAGGGCCCGGATGCGGGGGGTCAACTCCGCGAAAACCGAGGGTCGGAGGGTGGCGGCGCTGGAAGAAAGAAAGGTAGAGTTCATGGCGGAAAGCGTTCCCAGTTTCCCGAGCAGGTTCCTTGTTCGTACTTGCTACCAGTTCACTCCCCTGCAGTCGACTCGACTTCACGAATTAGCCATTTGCTACCATTCACTGGGTCAAGAGTTGGGACTCTCGGGTGCTGTCATCCTGGCTCCCGAAGGCATGAACTCCACCCTGGCCGGATCGCCTGCTGAGGTAAAACGCTTCTTCGAGCGACTCAGTCTGGATTTTCCGAATCTCCAACCCCAGGACAGTTGGTCTCAGATCGCACCGTTTAAACGCTGGAAAGTCTTGAGGCGGCCCCGGTTGGTCCACTCGTTTGAGTGCCCAACCACCAACTTCGAGAAGCAAAAGACCCCCACCGAGTGGGATCAGATCCGTAGCCTGGTCCGCTCCGGGAAAGCCCAGATGATCGATGTGCGCAACACCTACGAGATTCAGATCGGCACCTTCCCGGAGGCCCTGAACCCGGAGACCACCTCCTATCAAGAATTTTCAGGGTTCCTGGATCGAGAGGCCGGCCGCTCTCTCGTCCCCAGCCTGCCCACGGCGATCTATTGCACCGGAGGGATTCGCTGCGAAAAGGCTCGATTGGAGTTGGAAGCCCGGGGATTTAACGAGGTTTGGTCCCTGAAAGGTGGGATTTTGAACTACCTTAAAGAAGAGGGCCGGGAAGGCTTTCAAGGGGAGTGTTTCGTGTTTGATCTGCGGGTCGCCCTGGATCAGCACCTTTCTCCCACCGTCCAATACAAGCCGTGCGCGTTCTGTGGAGGAGCTACACCAAAGCAGGGTGAGCACCACCTGTGCACTCGAAGAAAGGTAAGTCGTGAGCGACGATAAGCAGAGATTCGAAAGAAAGCAGAGCACCCTGACGCGGCTTCTCTCGTCCATCAATTTCCTGGTATCGGAAAACACCAGTACCCGGGACACCCGACAGAGTGCGCGGCTGGAGTGTCGGGCAGAGGTTGTTTTCGTGGAGGAGACCGGGGCCGGAGGCAAGGGCTTCTTGATCGACATCAGCCGGCATGGACTCCAGTTGGAAACCGAGCGAAAACTCTCCAAGGGCCGCACCATCGCTCTCAACGCCCCCCAGGACGACCGATTGGACCGCACGGCGCCCTTTATGGCAAAAGTGCGTTGGAGTAGGAAAGGAAAAGCCGGTACCTATCTGGCCGGACTCCAACTCCCTCCCGGTACCGAGGAAGACCCCCACTGGCTGGAAGCCCTGCTCCACCAGCTTGGCTACAGCGACGATGGAAGCCAGCGGCGTCGCTTCATTCGGGCCGACTCGACCATCTGTGGGCGGCTCACTCCCGACGCAGAAGAAAGTGAGACCGTCACGGTCGAGGTGCTCAACCTGGGACTGGGTGGGGCGCTCCTCAAAGCCAGTGAGTCCCTAGCCCAAAATCTGCAATTCACCCTCACCATCGGACCGGAGGGCGACCTCCCCGAACTCTCACTGAAAGGGACCATTCTCCGCGTCATCCCCAAAGGCGACCACACGCTCCACCCCTCTCGCTTCGCCACCGCCGACGATCGCGGCACCGAGATCTTGAATGAGTATATTCTGAAACTCGGAGGTCGTTCCGGCGAATAAAGAGGGCATCTTTTGTCGATGAGGTAGGGGGAACCTATGAGATTTTTCAAGATTAGCTTGCTGGTTGCTCTCCTCAGTGTTGTGGCTTTCGCCCAGGGAGAGACGCCCCACCCTGCCTGGTCAGAACTTCCTCGCCCCGGTGGGGAGCAAAACAAAGGCCTCTTTCTGGAGCCGGCCCTCCTCAATATGGGGTCTCGGTTTCATCTGGTGTGGTCCGGTACCAACGAGCAGATCCGACGACCGGAAGTCTTTCACTCGACCCTGGACGGGGGCGCCAAAGAGTGGAAAGATCCCCGAGCCCCGTTTTTCGGCAAAAACAAAGCGCGAGTTCGAAAAGTGGCCCTGGGGAAGACCAGAAATCTCATCGGTCTGGTCTTTCAGCGCACCCTCACCCAGGGCAATGACGCCTATGAAGTCCTCCTGGCGCTCTCTTCCGACCAGGGCTGGAGCTGGAGCGGCACCATCGAGATCGATAGCTACGTGGCCGACAAGACCGGCGGAACAGCGGTAGCCATCGAGGGGCGGCAGGGCAGCAACCGGCCAGAATTCGCCATCGCCTGGACCCGAGCCTACGGCGACGTGCGTACCGCCAACTTCGACATCAACAGTTCCCTCAGACCGGAGGGCTCCCAGGTGGGCACTCACGCCGACGGTGCCGAAAAGGTCGGGGTCGGTACCCTGGGTAGTGAGGGTTTTACCGTGGTCTTCAACAACGGAGCCGGACTGACCGCCGCTTACATCAAAGCCCTGATCGGAAAAGTGGAAGAGGGCTCCAGCCTTCTACGCGGCCGTTTCGGCAAGTTCTTTTCCGTGGCCAGCCGCCCCTACGGCCCTTCCCGAGTGGTGGTGGGCTCCGACACCACGGTAGAATCGTTGACCTCCGACGGTAAGGATTGGAAAAAAGACGAGGAGACGGCGAACCTGCCCTTCAACGCTCGCGACGTGGACGCCGAGAGCGATATGGACGATAACAAGAATCTCCACGTGGCCATGATCCGCCCGGTCAAAGACGGCTTTGAACTCTGGTACCTGGGCCAGAAAGACAAGAAGTGGAACGCCCCCGAACACGTTTACACCTTCGCCGATAAGGTCGACGTGCGCGGTTTCGACATCGCCGCCTCCAACGACTACGCCGTGATCGTGGTCTCTCAGGGGTTTGCCGGCAAGTTCTTCAGGCGAAAGCTCTGATTATTTCCGTAGGGCCTCGATGGGGTCCAACTTGGAAGCCCGAAAGGCCGGATAGAATCCGAAAAAGATACCCACGAAGGCGGAGGTGCCGAAGGCCAGTAGCACCGAGCTTTCACTAATGATGGTGGGCCAGCCGGCCAGCCCCGCCACCCAGTGGGCGATCCCGGCCCCCAGTAGCAGTCCCACCGCACCTCCGGCGATGGAGATCAAGACCGCCTCGGTCAAGAACTGGGTCAGGATGTCTTGTCCCCGGGCCCCCACGGCCATCCGGATCCCGATCTCTCGGACCCGCTCGGTCACCGAGACCAGCATGATGTTCATGATTCCTATACCCCCGACCAGCAGACTGACTGAAGCGACTCCCCCCAACAGGGTCGAGAAAATCCGGGTGCTGTCACCTACCACCGAGGCGTTGGCAGCCTGGTTGTAGCTCTCGAAACCGCCCTCCTTGGGGTTTTCGATGCGGTGCCTCTGGTTGAGAAGGTCCACCGCCTGCTGGCCCAGTTCCTCCACTTCATCCTTGGAATGGGCCTGCAAGGTGACCGAAGAGATGTGGACCTCACCCACCAGTCGCCCCAACAAAGTGACGTAGGGAACGATGACGATGTCGTCCCGGTTACTCCAGCCTGAGCCGCCCTTTTCCGCCAGCACTCCCACGACTCGAAAAGGAAAGCCCTTAATCCGAATGGTCTCCCCCACCGGATCGGTCCCCCCGAAAAGTTCGGTGGCGGGTTTGAGACCCAGCACACACACCATAGAACCACTATTGACCTCGGAGTCGGTGAAAACTCGGCCCCGGCTAATGTCCCAGTTCTGAATGGTGAAAAACTCGTTGGTCGTACCCCTGACTCCACAGTTCCAATTTGCCGAACCGTAGACCAGTTGAGCAGAACTGGTTCGCAGCGGAAACGAGGACTCCACCCCCGGAAGCCTCTCCAGCGCCCTCCAGTCAGCCACCGTCATCTGCACGGAGTTGCCTTCCACTCCTCGCTGACGACCCCGCCGATAGCCCGGGGAGAGCTCGATGGTGTTGACCCCCAGGGAAGTCAGATTGGCCTCCACCGCCGCCTGAGCGCCGGCGCCGATGGAGAGCATAGCCACCACCGCCGCCACCCCGATGATGATCCCCAGCATGGTAAGGATGGTGCGCAATTTATTGCGGGTGAGAGCCTTAAGAGCGACCTTGAAGGTAAGTAGTAGCGTCATTCGTGTCGGAGCGCCTCGATGGGGTCCAGGCGGGCCGCCGATAGAGCCGGGTAGAAGCCGAAAAAGATCCCGATGAAAGCCGAGGTTCCGAAAGCTAGGACGATGGAGTCTAAGCTGACGATAGGAGGCCAACCTGCAAACCCCGCGATCACCCGGCAGAGCCCGTACCCCAGGAGCACCCCGAGAGCCCCCCCGGCCACCGACAGCGCCACCGCTTCCACCAGGAACTGAGAAAGGATGTCGATCCCCCGGGCCCCTACCGCCATGCGGATCCCGATCTCCCGGGTCCGCTCAGTCACGGAGACCAGCATGATGTTCATGATTCCGATCCCCCCCACCACCAGACTGATCGACGCGATGCCCCCCAGTAAGGTGGAGAAGATCTTGGTACTCTCATCGGCTCGTTCCGAGGCCTCCGCTTGATTGAAGGCCCCGAATCCACCGTTGTCGGGATCGGTTACGTTGTGCCGCTGGTTGAGGAAGTCCACCGCGATCTTCTCCAGGTTCTTGACCTCCTGGCGAGAGTGCGCAGAAAGGGAGATGTAGCTGATGTAGTCACGCCGATCCAGCTTTTTCATGAGCGTGGTGTAGGGTACCAGAGCGGCGTTGTCGTTGGAGCCAAAACCGGACGACCCCTTCTCTTCGAGGACCCCTATCACTTTAAACGGTAGCTTCTTGATCCGTATGGTCTGGCCCACCAGGTCGCTGGCCCCGACTAACTCTCGGCGAACCTCGCTTCCGAGTATCACCACGTTGGCTCCAGACTGGATCTCTCGCTCGGTGAAGAAGCGTCCACTCTCCAGGTTCCAACTCTTTTGCCGAAAGTAGATGTTGTTCACACCGTAAATGCTGCAACTCCAATTTCGATTGCCCACAATCAGATCGCCGCTGCCATAAACCATGGGGGTGGAGTCGGCCACCTCCGGGAGTCGATCCACGGCTTTCCAGTCGTCCACCGAGAGGCGGGCCTCATTGCCATCCGCCCCCCGGTTGCGCCCTCTTCGGTGGCCGGGCCAGACGAAGACGGCGTTGGTTCCCAGGCTCTCGATCCGTTGCTCTACCAGGTACTTGGCTCCGTTGCCGATACTCAGCATGGCGATCACCGCGGCCACTCCAATGATGATCCCCAGCATGGTCAAAACGGTCCGAAGTTTATTGGCGAAGAGCGCCTTGAAAGCGATCCGCAGAGTAAGAACGGGGTTCACGAAATCACTCCTTTGGCCACTGTCTGCAAGACTTCGGCCGGGTCACCATCGCCGATGATCAGGCCGTCGCGAAAAAGGACGATGCGGCGACACTTTAAGGCGATATCGGGTTCGTGGGTGACCAAAACAATGGTTTGTCCTTGCTTATGCAGGTTCTCGAAGAGTTCCATGACTTCATCGGAGGTCTTGGTATCGAGATTGCCGGTGGGTTCGTCGGCCAGGATGATCACCGGGTCGGTCACCAGGGCCCGGGCGATGGCCACCCGTTGCTGCTCCCCCCCCGACATCTGGGACGGCACGTGGTGGGAGCGTTTGGCCAGACCCACCGATTCCAGCGCGGCCAGAGCTAGTCGCTTTCGCTCTTTAGAACTCCGTACTCCCTTATAGAGCAGCGGAAGCTCCACATTCTCCAGGGCCGTGGTTCGGGCCAAAAGGTTGAACCCTTGAAAAACAAAGCCGAGTTTCTGGTTGCGGATCCGGGCCCGCTGATCCCGCCCCATGGTGGCTACCTCCTGGCCATCCAGCAAGTAACTTCCCGAGCTGGGTCGATCCAGGCAGCCCAGGGTATTCATCATGGTGGATTTTCCAGAGCCGGAAGGGCCCATGATGGCGATAAACTCCCCGGCCTCGATGACCAGATCGATGCCCTTGACGGCCCGAACTTCCACCCCTCCCGCTGATCGGTAGACCCGGGTGATTCCTTTCAGCTCGACTAAGGCCATGTCAGAATAGTCCGCCTAGAAGGAGAGGCGAAAACGGCCTCTCTCCTTCTTGCCGCCCGTCTCCTCGGTCACCACTTCGTCTCCAGCCTTCAAATCGCCCGAGACCACCACCACGTCGTCTTCCACCGAGATTCCGGTGATGATGTCGCGACGCACCGGCTTACCGTTCTCCAGCACCCAGACGGTACTCCGGCGAGTGCCGGGTTCAAGTTTCGCTTTCTCCTCTTGCGGACTGGGACTGGGGCTTGGCGACTCGGAGCCTTTGCGTTTACCTCCTCGGCCTTTCTCCCCCTCCTTCTTTTCTGTGGAGGGGATGTAGCGCAGGGACTGCCCCGGGACCACCAGCGCATCCACCAGTTTGTCGGCCAGGATCTCCACGGTGGCGGTCATCCCGGGTTTTAGAAGCTGCTCGGGGTTGGAGGCGTTGACCAGCACACCGTAGACCACCACGTTGGAGGTGGACTGCCCGGTCTCTCCCTGGTCGGGCGCCGAGCGAACCTGGGTCACCGCCCCTTGAAACTCTCGTCCCGGATAGGCATCCACGCTGAACTTCACCGGGCTCCCCTCGACCACTCGTCCGATGTCGGCTTCCGAGACCTCCGCCTTGACCTGCATCTTGTCCAGATCCCGGGCGATGGTAAAAAGTTCGGGTGCCTGAAACTGCGCAGCTACGGTTTGGCCTTCGTCCACTTTGCGGTCAATCACCACGCCGCTGATGGGAGAGGTGATGGAGGTTCTCTGCAGGTCCACGTTGGCCTGAGCGACTGCTGCCTGGGCCTGGGCCACAGAGGCCGTCGCTGAACTCACTTGGGCGGCCGCAGCCTGCCGCTGGGCTTGGGCCAGGGCCAGCCGTGACTGGGCGGCCTTGATGTCGTTTTGGGCGCTGTCTCGCTGGCTCTTGGCCTGAGCCAGTTGGGCTTCAGCTTGCTGGATCGAGGCTTGAGAGGTTTCCACTCCGGCCGAGGCCACCAGGTAGTTGGTGCGAGCCTGGTCTCGCTCGGACAGCGCCACCAATTCCCGTTTGACCAGGTCCTCGGCCCGCTGGTAAGCGAGCAGCGCGTTGGCCATTTCGGCTTTACTGCTTTCGATACTCGCTTTGCTGGTGGCCACCCCGGCTCGGGCCGCATCCACCGCCACTGCGGCTTGCTCGAGACGGAGCCTGGCCGCGGTCACGTCCACCTCGGCCTGCCGCACCGAGGCGTCCTGACCGCTGAGATTAGCCTGGGCCCCGGCCAGGCTTGCCTGGGCCGCGTGCAGATTGGCCTGCTGGGCCTCTAGTCGAGCGATAAACTCGCTGGGGTCGATCCTGGCCAGCACCTCGCCTCGTTCGACCGGCGAGTTAAAATCGACCAGGACCTCCGAGATCGGTCCGCTCACCTGACTGCCAACGGTCACGGTGGTGGTGGATTCGATCTTGCCGATGGCAGCCACGTAGGCTTCCACGGTCTTTTCCCGGAGTTCTACCGTTTCGTACTCGATCGGCTCTTCTTTCGAAGCTCCCATGCTCCGATAGGCGGCCACGGCCACCACCAAAGCCAGGACCGCGCCGAGCACTTTCGGCCACCTCTTGTTCGAATCCATCCTTACCTCGCTCAATCTTCCCCTCTGCGCAGCATAAGAAGGAGATTCTCCCTCTCTTCATCCCACCGTTCCACTGGATGGAAACTTCCCGTCAAACCACAAGTTTCGGCCTGCTGCAAGATCTCAGGGCCGGGAAACAATCCCAGGCGGTGTCGCTCCTCCCGAGTGTTCAACCGACCGCCGGCTCGTTCTAGAAAAAGGTAGACCACTTCCAACCAACCGTCATCAGGCTCCGGGTCCCACTCGTAGTGGGTCAAGGTGAGTTCGCGCTGCTCGTCCTCGAAGGTGGTCAGGTAGCGGTACGGTCCGGCAAAATCTTCAGCTCGAGCTTCCAGTTTCACCAGGCTCAATCCCCCTGGCTCGAGATGCTCCCGGATCACTTCAAACAATGCCCTCACCTGCTCGATTCTGGAGAGGTAACAGAAGGAGTCGTGAACCGTGACCAGATCAAAGCGGCGCTCCAATCGGAGAGAGGTCATATCCGCGGTGAGCGTTTCAAATCCAGGCAGTAGGCCCTTAAGGACTTCCAGCATCTCGCTTGAGAGATCACAGGCGATGCCTTCCTGCAGGTCCGGCAGGGCGTTGGCCAGATGATAAAGGTGATGGCCTCCGCCCGACCCCAGATCCAGCATCCGTCTCACCGGCCGTGTCCCGTGTTCTTCGAGCAATGCGCACCATTGCGCCATTTCCGACTCGTAAGCCTCGAGCGGACTTAAGAGCGGCCACAGATAGGCGTGAGAGGTGTAGAGGGGATAGCTCATAAGCGATCGTGGTCGACTTTGCTCTTTTCCAATAGGCGGTGGAAGTCCACGTTGTAGTAGAGGCAGTCCCCATGGCCGGAGAAGGCTCGGGACACCCCGTAATCCAGGCGTCGCAGCCAACTCTGCACCCGCTCTACCGAGCGAACCTTCTCGGCGTAGCTCACCAGGGCGTTGCAGTCCTTGAGATCCCCGAGATACCAGTCTCCGGTCATGGCGGTGCCCCGGAAGATCACGAACTGGTCACTCTGGCTGTGCTTGGGACAGTGGATCAAGAGCATCGGCTCGCCCGCCAGATCCAAGAGTTTGATATCGCCATCATAGATCTCATCAAAAACTTCGTCAGGTCGCATCCCTACCTGATGAGAAAGTCGCCAGGTCAGGGGGCTGGTGAGGTGGCTCCGGTGTCCCACGAAGGTTGTTTCCGGGAAAGCCAGACGAAACTCACCCAGACTGAGGCAGTGATCCATGTGAATGTGGCTCAGCAAAGCGTACTTCAGATGAAGGCCCTCCCTCTTGAGTAGCTTTTTCACTTTAAGCCAGGGCTTGGCGTCTTTGCGGGGCCGATACGGCGGCATCTCCACCACCGCCGCTTCAGAGCCGTGGTGAAACAGCCAGACAGCATTCTTGTAGGGCCCGAACGGACCCATCTTGACCACCCCAGGGGCTTTCACTTGTACTGCTTTCATATCACCATCTCCTCAACCCCCGAATGAGAGAGAGACTTTCCCATTAACCTCCCGCTACCTTTTGAGTTGCTACAGGAGTTTGACGGTGGGCTTCGTAGGGTGGCGGGTGCATGCAGCAGAACCAACAAAGAAGAGCTCAGATGCGGCCGGACTGTGGCAAAAAGTTGTTGACTTCTTAGAAACAGCCAGTAAACAACGCCACGTTGTGGCGCTGCGAGACGGAATGATCGGTTCCGTACCCGTGATCCTGGTAGGGTCCACCTTTCTGCTTCTGGGAGTTCAGGGCGGAATCCTCAAAGAGTACTTTCCAGGCCTTGCTGCTTCTGCGGCCGGTCAGTGGTACCTGGAGAGCGCCCCCACGATCCTGTTACCCTTCCGTTACACCATGGGTCTGTTGGCCCTCTACGTGAGCTTTACCATCGCCGCTGCCCTGGCCAAGCAGTACGACCTCCCCCAAATCCCTAACGGGCTCACCGCAGTGGCCACCTTTTTGGTGGCCGGTGAGATCCTGACCGGGGCGGTGTACATTCCGGGGCAACCTTTCGATCCCGAGAGCGCCGAGGTGGGCCGCTACATCGCCGCCCAACCTCTGGGGGCCGAGGGTCTTTTTCTGGCCATCATCGTGGGCATATTGACGGTGGAAATCTCTCGTTTCCTGACCTTCATTCCCAAAGAAGGGTCGGAGAGCACCGCCGGGGTTCCTCCGGCGGTGGTTCACGCTTTCGCAAGCTTCTTGCCGATGCTGGCTTGTGTCTTTCTGATGTGGATGCTTCGGCACGGAGTGGGGGTGGATATCCACCACTTCATCGCCAGCAAGACAGCAGGGCTGAAGGTCTTGGGCGATAGCTACTCGGCGGTTTTTGTGGTTAACGTGCTGCTGCACCTGTTCGGGGTGGCCGGAGTGCACGGGATTTCGGTGATCAATGCAGCCATGCTGCCGATCTGGCAAGAGTTCGTGGTGGCCAACGCCGACGCCCACGAGATGGGCAAAGCCATGCCGTATGTGACGGCTTATCCCTTCTACCAGTGGTTCATCTGGATCGGCGGCGCCGGAGCCACTCTGGCTCCCACCGTCCGCTGTATGTTTAGCAAGAACGCCCACGTCAAGAAGATCGGCCGGGTCTCCATCGTGCCGGGGCTCTTCAACGTCAATGAGCCTCTCCTGTTCGGACTACCCGTGGTGGCCAACCCGATCCTCGCGATCCCCTTCATCGTGGCTCCCCTGGTCTGCGGAACCATCGCCTACTTCGCGACGGCCCTGGGAATGGTGGGCAAAGCCTGGATCGAAGTCCCCTGGGTCATGCCGTGCTTTCTGGGCTCGGTCCTCTCCACCCAGGACAAGATGGCGTTCGTGCTGCTGATGCTCAATCTGGTGGTCTCCTACCTGATCTGGGCCCCTTTCATCTCGGCCTACGAGCGACGCCTGGCCCAGGATGCAAAAAAGACTGATCAGGACGCCACCCAGGCCTCAGAACCCGAAGAGCCGAACTCTTCTGAGCAATGAAGCGCGTTCTCAACGTTATACTTCTATTGATTCTGGCGGGGGCGGGGCTCTATGTAGCTTACCGGGCCAAACTCATTCCCGACCCGTTCCACCGAGAACCAGCCCCTTCATCCACCCCCGCTCCGGTGCTGATCCAGCGAGACACTCTGAGAGTGGCCGTGGCCAAGCGGCCGGAGAAGCTTTTGATGGCGAGTCTCAGGCGTCTACTGGCGGTGGAAAACCATAAGCTCGAGTTGGTGGAGTACAGCCCTCAAAACGTGTGGCTGGAGCTTGCGGCCGGTGAGATCGATGTGGTCATCGCCCCCCTGGGTGAAGCGGTCAAAGCTCAAGGACGCTTTCAACCCGGTATTTTCCTGGTCTTCAGCGGGGAGTCGGTGGGGCTGGACCAGTTAGTGGCCTGGCCTGACCAAAAGGCCGAGCGGGTGGCCGTGCAGCAAGAGGCTGCCACTGATTTTCTGGCCCGCCAGTTACTTCCCGAAGCAACCATCGTGCCTGCCTCCAGCGCTCAGGAACTCGAGGGCTGGCTCCAGGGCAAGGCAGTCCAGGCCGCCCTCATCGACACTAGCGCCAACACCCGGGGATTGGCCGATAGTTTCAAGGTTCTGGCCGGCACTTCAGCCGAGCGACCCATGCCGTCCGTGGTGGTGCTCAGCAAAGTTTTCGCGGAGAATGCTCAGAAGCAAGAATACACCTCCCGCCGAGACACCCTGGTGGCGTCGCTCCGCTCCTGGAACGGCCTGATTGGCTACCTGGACACCCAACCCGAACTTCTGAAATCCACCCTCAGGACCGAAGCCACCGAAATGGGGGTGGACCTCGACCGATTGCTGGAAGGGTATCGCTTCCTCACCCCGGCCAGGGGGCGCGAAGCTCTCCTCGATTTCCAGGCACAAGACTCTTTTAAGCAAACCCTGGAGCTGTTGGTCCTGTCCGGGGTGAGCAACCTGACCGGTCCCGACTGGGAGAGCGCCGTGGAAGCCCCGGCATTTTTGGAGCCGAGTTGGACACTGGACGTGGCCGCGCAGCCTCAGCCGAGCCCGACCCCCGAGGTCTCCCCCTCCGCCTCTCCGGAAAGTTCAGCGACCCCCACGGTGAGCGCGCCGCCGGCCAGGCTTGCAGCCACCTATCACTACCCGGATGAATCCATCGTCTTACCCTGGCCGGAGCCGGAGCTCAAAGGTGGCACCCGTGACGCCTCGATTCAAACCCCTGCGCTCTCTCAAAAAGCCGTCCTGGTAGCCACCAACGGTCAATTGGTGGTGCACAGCTTCAACAAGAAGACGCCCGAGAAAATGGAACTCACCTCTCCCCTCACGACCCCTCCGGTCTCCGACGGCCGAAATTTTTACTACGGGGTGCAGGATCGGGTCATCGCGGTCAATGTCCAGGGTAAGGAGATCTGGGGGCTCGACATTCAGGGTACTCCCCTGGGAGCCGGCGCGGTGATCGAAGAAAAGTTGTTGTACGCGCTGGAGACCGAGCAGGGAGGGCGCTTGCTCTGTCTCGACCCCCTGGACGGAGAGATCCTGTGGGAACAAACCTTCGACAATCCTCCAGCCTCCGGGCCCGTGGTGGGCAACCTGGAAGTCGGCTTTGCGGTAGTGGTGCTGGATCAGTCCGGACAAGCCCGGGCCTTCACGCTGGAAAACGGCGCCAACCTGTGGACCCACGGATTGAACGAACCCAGCTTTTTGCCCCCGGCGGTGGGGTTCGGGAAAGTCGCCGTCAACTATCCTTCAGGAGAAGTCGTCCTACTCTCTCTGGCCGAAGGCAAACGGGAGTGGAAAGCCCAGTTGGGAAGCGCCCTGGCCGCCCCCCCCACACTCACCCGCAGCGGTGTCCTGGTCCCCTCCAAAGATACCTACCTCTACATGCTGTCTCTTCAATCTGGTGATATCGCCTGGAAAACTCGCCTCTCCCAGCCGCTCTCGGAGCCTGCCGTGGTGATGGGCAGCCAGATCGTGCAACCCGATGAAAGCGGCAAGGTCCATACCCTGGCAGCCGACGGTAGCTTGACCTCCACCACCGAAGTCTCGAACTCCTGGCTCTCCCGGGTGGTGGCTCGAGATGGTCGCTGGGCCCTCACCGATTCAGCCGGGGAATACCGGGTTTTTCGAAACCCTTAGCCCTTGCTCGCCCAATCCAGTGGGTCTTTGAGCACCGGCAAGATCATCTGGCCTCGCCCGGTGCTGTTGGTCACGACCCCGGTAAGGGAGCCCTCCTGTTCCAGCAGGTCTTTCAGCAGACGGCTACCTGAACGAGAAACGGGAATGAGCCTTGCTTCCAGGGTTCCGTCTCTGCCGACCTTCCCTCGAACGGAGTAGACCGCTCGGCCGGTGAGCAGGGCCAGACCGGTTTGCTTCGACACCAGGTCGACTTGAAAACGTCCACTGACCAGTTCATCCTGGATGACGATGTTCAGGCTGCTCGACAACTTGGCTTCCCCTCCACCGACCAGGCGGGCAATCGAACTGGTACGGTCTCTCAGATTCACTTCGCAACCCTTTCCGGTGAAGGAGTTGTCAAGAAGTTGCACCTTGATACCGGAATGGGAGTCCAGGTCCTCGTACAGGCGTCCCTTTAGATTCAGGTTCAGTGTTCGAGCGCTGCCGGTGATGTTGCAGGGCTGGGAACCAGTTATCGCTACCCTCACGGTCCTGGTACCCGGCATCAGAGAGGAGGTGGCGGTGAATTTCCATCCGGCGTCTTCGAAGCGCGCGTTGGCTCTTTCCGACGGAAGCCTATTTCGTAACTGAGCAATCGATTCGCGCAACCGGTGACCCCTGTTTCGTTGGGCTGGCTGCTTGGGATCCAGGATGTGCTCTCGCCCCAGTAGGCGTACAAAGCGGTCCGGGTCCTTTTCCGACTCTTCCCAAAAGGTGATGGCCTGAAGCGGAGTCAGCTTGCCGCTGAAACCTTGTTCGGCAAGCACAGCATCCAGGGGAGCCCAGAGTGCTGACCAGTCTCCCTTGCGCAAGCCGTTGTCTTTCCTCAAAATCGGTATCCCGATGTCTTTAAGAATAGCCCAGTTGGCCAGGGCTGAGCCGCTGTCCAATTCTTCCTTGGAAGGACCGCCCGAGTGCAGATAAGCATCCAGTAAGCCCAGAACGGCATTGCTCAGGGCCGGATCGGTTTGGGCCCGCGCAGGCTGGCAAAGGAGTAACAGACAGCCTACGAAGAAGGCTGTCAGGCGGAGACCAAGTTTCAATCGTCTGCTCTTTTCACACCGATTTTATTTTGATAAAGCTTCATGAACTCGTGTCCGAAGCGGGGATTCAGAACGATGTGGTGTTCTTCCCTGCTGGAACGGAGATAAATCCTATCGAAGAGGTAGTCCTGTTGGAGCAACTGCTTGAGATGGTCGCTCTGGCCTATATTAAGGCCTGCAAGTGCGATCCTGGCAGCCACCCCTTTGGCGTGGAGTTCTTGCTCCCAGCCCGAAGTCTTCTCGTCGGCCTTACCTAAAGCAACGATCGGTATAGACCAGGCCCCATCCCCAATGAGCCGCCCCATTCGGTCTCTGAGATGGAACAGATAACC
Organism: Vulcanimicrobiota bacterium; assembly: GCA_041676625.1. Classification (GTDB taxonomy): domain Bacteria; phylum Vulcanimicrobiota; class Xenobia; order Xenobiales; family JADMJV01; genus JAEXNA01. The sequence goes on along the minus strand of JBAYRN010000017.1, from coordinate 8,813 downwards.
AGCCAATTCGGGCCGGATCCAGCTTTGACGCTTATCATCGTGCGGGCCAGCCCAATACTTCTGTGAAAAATCGACCAGATAGCCTTTGTTGGCTCCTTCTTTGCGCCCTTCCTCACCCTTAAAAGCAGGTAGGCCCCGAACCTCACCGGCAAGCTGAGGCACCGAGTAGCGTTCCACAACCCGAGCCAGATACTCCTCACCGGCGTTCAGTGCAGACAACGATCCCAGAACCTTCCAGGGGTAGATATCCGACTCGTCGCCCAGAGCCAGATGGGCGTTGGCACGGGTGGTACGCTCTCCTTCCACGGTCCTGAGTCCGTTCAGCATTTCGCGACTTCGGGGGTCGTTCCAGAGATCCAGATAGGTCACGTTCAGCCTATCCAGGGCCTCCAAGAACGCGGTCCGATCGTGAGGTTGGGGATACAATACGGTGGGGTCACGTCGGCGCATGTAATCGTACAAAATATCGTCTTGATTGAGAACTCCCTTATGGTAGGCCCCAATCGCGTGGTCCACCCGGCCTCCGAACATGCTCAGGAGAAAATCGAAGAAGAGTACTACGTCTTCCAAATTGCACTCGGCGATGGCTCGCTCGTCCTTCACTCCAGCATCCAGCGCCATCTGCCGATGTCGCTGTTCCACGTTGAGCTTGGCGGCCTGGGCGTAGAGCGCTTTAGCTTTCTCCAGCTTCTTGTCATCCTTCAAGATCTTGGCATGGTACTTCTCCCAGTCAGCTTGTTCTTTAAGCTTCTGGGCCTTTCGCGCGGCGTAGCGATGAGCTTCGTCCACCGCGCCCCAGGTCATTTGACCAAGACCGGCGGCATCTGCCCAGGAGACCTTGGTGGAGCCACCCGAGTTCTCCCAACTGGTGATCGCCAGTACAGGCAGCACCGGCACTCCGTGGCGGTCGCACATCTTTTCCAGGAGTTCCCGGTGCTTTTTGATCTGAGCATGATTGTTTCGAAGATCGTGGTTTTCAGTGGGATGAAAGATGACGTGGTGAAAAGACAGGATCTCAGCGACCATTTGGCGCTGTTGGGTAGGCTCGCGCTCTCCGAAAACCTCTTTGATGGCGTTAGCCACGGCGTCCAACTCTTCTTGAGTGTACTTCCCGTGTAGATAATACTCCCGGAGATCACCCTCCCCATTCCAGGTAGGCGGTGGGCTACCCGCATTGGTCGGCTTGGCTCCCCCCAGACCAGGGGTCGAGGAATCTCCCAAATCGCTCACAGGATCGACGTTCGGCTTTTGGCAACCAGCCCAAAGCAACAATCCACCGAGTCCAGTCAAGAAATGTCGTCGAGTCACTCCCACGGGTAATGAAATTCGTGTCCCTCGAAAAGGTTCCCCCGATTGCTCCCGAAAAGAGCCTCCGATGACTTCGCGCAACCGCAACGAATTGGGGCGCGCCGGCGAGTTTGCCGCCCTCAACTATTTGCAGAAATTGGGCTATCTGCTGTTGGAATCCAATTTTCGGACCCGCCGCGGTGAAGCCGATCTTATCCTCCGAGATGGAGAGACGCTGGTTTTTTGCGAGGTCAAAACCAAGCGCTCCACAGCCAGCGGACACGCCGCCGAAAGCTATACCGCCAAACAACAAAAGCGCGCCCGGGGACTGGTGTTGCGGTACCTTCAAAAGTCCAACTGGAACGGCCCCTTACGGATCGACCTGCTGGCTCTGCAGAAGGATTCGGGGGGGCCGAATTTCTCGGTCCACCACTACCAGGATGCCCTGAACCTTGAAGACAACTGGTGAAAAGTGTATAAACGAGACATCATGAGAAAATCAAAAAAATTCAAGATCCTGTGTGCCGCACTGATGTTGGTCCTCACTTTCGCCGGACTCGGGTCCGCCGAAGACCCCCCACTGCTGGAAAATCCGGACCTCTCCGGCCGCTGGATCGTACACATGAGAAATAGCCTGGGCGTGAAATCTTGTAATTTCGATATCGAGCAAGAGAACGATCGATTGCGGGGCAAGATCCTGATTTATGGAGCCGACCCCACCGATCTCGATGGGCGCTTCGAAGGCGAAAACGGACTACTGCTGTGGGGGGTCTATAAAGAGCCCCGAACTGGTGCCACCTCACAACTCGAGTACAAAGGAACCTACGAGGGTGAAGCGGGGCAGGAAGTGCTCAAAGGCGAGTGCGAGTATTTCGGTAAACGTTACGACTTCACAGCTAAACGAAAGAAAAAGAAAAAAAGATCCTAAAGCACCCAACTTCCATGTTCGAAGGCCACCATGGAAAGCTGGTTCTCTAAATAGTCCAAGCCCTCGCTTCGGTCCAAGAGATGAGCATCTAAAAAGGCCGTCACAGTTGAGTTGACCATGATTTTGGTGTCTCTGCGGACCCATCCCAGAATTTCACTGAAATGGCCGTGTCTGGTGCCGCCGATCAAGAGGTGCGACTTGACCGGGCTTTGACAGCGGAAATACGGCTCCAGATGGGACCGCGAGCCCTTTCCCAGGGTCCACAGATCGTCCTGGGTACCGCTGATAAAAAGCGTGGGTTGGATAAGATCGGAAAAACTGGCCGGGTCTATCCTCAGGCGCTGGGTTGGGAAGCTATTTCCGTAGGGTGAAAGCATCACCAATGCGTCCACAGGTAGCGGCGAGTCGACTTCGATACCGGCTGCGGACAGCCCGGCGAAGAGGGCGCTGGTGAGGGCCCCGAAGGAGTGCCCCATAAGACACAACTGACCCTCGGCAGGGCGAAACCCCCAGCGATTACTCTCCAGTGCGAGCAGGGTGCCCCGAAGCTCAGCCACCCGTCTTCGCAACTCCACCCGGGTGAACGCTCCGAACGGCGTCTTAAGGGCCACAGCCGCCCAGTCGCTGCCGGAATGAGTGGGGCGGGCCACCAGAAAACCCCGGCTGGCCAGGTGGCGCTCGATGTAGCGGGTGGCGGCGCGGTGAGCACCGAGGCCTGGTGAGATCAGCACAGTTGGTAGCGCCCCACCGGCACCGGACGGAAAGGTGAGGTCGATTCTCAGCTTTCCCTGACCCAGGGGATGCTCGAGCGATTCGGTTTTTGTTTCAGCCTCGGGGTATTCTTCAGCCATGCCATAAGGAGAAGCCACCTCGAAGGGTGCCGGTTCCTGATACTCCTCCATCAAAAAATGGAGAGAACTCAAAGCTGTATGCTCAGCCGGAGGTCCCAGCCTTTCCTGGAAACGTCGATAGCGGCTCCCCAGCCTTTGGCGGGCCAGCCTCACCGCTCTCGTCAAGCAATCGTTCACCGAAATCACAAGATCCAGTGTAACTCTTAAAAGCCGACTCTTCCAGAGGTGAAGGACAAATAGAGAGGCCCTTTAAGCATACGAAATGAGCCCCAAGCAATTTACCATCCACCAGTATTCCCTCGGTCCCTGGGACAACCTGATGTATCTCCTGGAAGACAACGCCACCAGGAACTGTGCCGTGGTGGATCCGGCCTGGGATATCGAGGTCATCGTTCAGGAGATCGAAAAGCGGGGTTTGATACCCACCCACTGCCTGATCACCCACAACCATTACGATCACATCAACATGCTCGCTCCCCTTCTGCTCCGCTACCCGGAAATTTCGGTCTTCATGCTGGATATCGAGATCGACTGGTCCGGCTTCGATTGCCGCAACCTGGTGCGGGTAACGGCCGGCGACAGCATCGAGATCGGAAAAAATCTAAAGATCAAAACCATCCACACCCCGGGCCACAGTCCCGGCTCCATGAGCTTTCACTTTGGAGACAACCTGTTGACGGGAGATGCGGTGTTTATCGACTCCTGCGGTCGGGCGGATTTTGAGGGGGGTGACCCCCGAGCCCTCTACCAGACGATCAACTGGCTGGCCGACAACTTGCCCGACCACACCGTCATCTACCCCGGCCACGGCAGTGTGCAGCGGGGAAGCGACACCTTGGCCAACCAGAAAAAGAGCAACCCTTATTTCGTGTTCGACAATTACCCGGACTTTGAAGCCAAACGAATGGACGGATACACTCCTGGCTCCTCCATGCCGGCGGTTAGTGACGAATGGGCCCGAAGAGTCGAAGAGCTTCAACCAGCACCCCGTTAGGACCCTTAGCGTTCTCCCCAAGGAAATTTTTGTCCGATCTAAAATCTTCTATAAAGGAAGAGAGGTCGTATGTCCTTACAGAGTTTCGGTGAACTAGCCTGGCGCATCCTGGTCGTGGATGGCTGGAGCGTGGCCTGGCGGGTAGGACTGTTGGCCGGACTCTTTTTCTTCCTGGGGCTGGGAATTCTTTTGCTCTGTTTCAAGGCGTTTTATCAACAGGGCTTTCTGAAACTCGATTGGAAATTTGAGAAGTTTTACGAATGGCTCATCCTGGTGGTCTGGGTGCTGGGGATCCCCTGCTTTTCTATCGCCACCGGCACCATACTGGGGGCCTGGTGGGCCGGTAGCCATCTGATCGATGCGGAACGGTTGGGAGAGCGAATCGGAAAAGTCTGCTTCCGGACCGTGGCCGCGGGGGTGGCGGCTGCCGAACTATCGAGCTCTGAGCAAGAGAGAATCCGGACCGCCGAAGCTCTGCTGAGGGGCGAGGAGAAAATCGCAGTCGAGGACATCGCTACTTACACTTCCCACCACGCGGGCCAACTGACAGCAGCCCGCCTGGAGTCGTTAATCCCTATCTCCTCCGATGGTATGATGCACGCCGGCACCGTGTGGGCGGTGGAGAAATGCCTCGACACCCTGGTCTATTATCAACTCGGTTCTGAAGGAGATGCGATCTATAAACTGGTCAACAAAGTCGCCGAACACGACCGCAAGACCGATAACGACGGCTACGTCACGGTGGAAGAGATCTCCGATGTGGCCTGCGAAACCTTTCTGGACAAGAGCGTGAAAAAAATCTGGGCCGTACTGGTGCTGGAGATCTTGATCCCGGTCGTCGCGGTCTTTCTGTTGCTGCCTATCGTTCCGCCCCTTTTAGCCGGGCTGGTCCGGTTCGTCGGCAGATGGTGGAGAGCAAGAAAAGAGAAGGCCTTAGGATCTGGTCCGGACTAAGCAGCTTGGAAGCATTCCAATTTTCATGCACGGGCATAAGCCCAATGCATGCCGCGCCACGCCGCATGATCATGCCAAGATTTCGTTCTTCGCGCCGGACCTTCCCGGTTGGTTCGTGCGGTAGTGGCTCTGGTGGGAGCGACATACATAGATGCCTTCAACAAGTTTAAACATGCGACCCCCGACCAGAGCCATCACACCGAATATCCAACCGCCTCCTAAGCGGTAGGTCGCATCTCCGGGGTCCATAGGTCAAGTATGTACGAGACCAATAAAGCGCAGAATCTACCATGGTATAGGGGTATCGCAGGTTCATGAATTTGCCCGCAGAGCCGGACCTGGAGTTGGGTCAGTGGCTGGACTTCAACATCGGGTGGGACGGGGAGGAGGAGGACTCCTTTACCATTCGAGCCCACCGGGGAGAGTGGTCTATTTTTGGTGAGGCCCAGGCTTCCATCTCGTAAAGGACAAGAACCTACCTCGTGAGTTGCACCTTATCTGGAATGCCCCCAGACTTTGCGCTTACTCTTTTTCCAGAGCCGCCAATTGCTCCTCAGACAAACCGGTCACCTGCATTATAAATGATCGGTCGGTCTGGCACTTCAGCATCTCGAGCGCAACCTCTTCTCGGCCCTTTTCCAAGCCCTCTTCTCGGCCTTTTTCCAGGCCCTCTTCTCGGCCTTTTTCTCGGCCCTTTTCTAGGCCCTTTTCTAGACCCTTTTCTAGACCCTTTTCCAGGGCCGTAGCCAATCCACTTTCGTAGTCCATGCGGGCTTTTTCTCGGGCTTGAATCAACTCGCGCACTTCATCACGGGCGTAGGCTTTTCGCATCGTCTCAATGGCCATACTGATACCTTCTTCCTCTTGGAGATTGTCCGGCAATTCGCTACCGGGGTTGGAATAAAGCTCGGAAAACTTTAGGATGTGCAACCACTTTTCGAAGGGGGTGCGAAGTTTGTGAGGCTTATCGAGAGAGAACTTCCGCAACTCGATGTAATGCAGCTCTAAAAGATCGAGAAACGGCCTCTGGGTACTCTTTTCCTTGATGACGTAAGTAGTGTGAAGCTCTTCGGAATCCGGGAAAAGGTGAAAATCTAGCAGAGAAATACAGATAGTTTTCTCGAGATCGGAATACGATTGTCCCGGTTGCAGTTGCTCCACAAAAATCTTGCTCCAGTAATAGAGGGAGCGCTTGAAGTAATTTTCGCGGCCCTCGGTGGGCTGCAACTGAACCTCCACATTGTACCAGCGGCCCCGGCGGTCAACGGCTTTGATATCCAGCACAACTCCTTTGTCAGAAATGTACTCCTTGTCCATAGCCGGGTTGCTGATCATTAAAGAGACGATCTTCTGCTCACCGGTGTAGCCCAAAAGTGCGTTCAGCAGGGCCACGAGCACAGGTTCGCTATTCGAAGCACCGAAAACAATCTTGAAGAGGACATCGTTGATCAGGCTGGGGTTAGGCACAACTCCATTATAAAAGATTTTTCGCCTGTGTCACGCACCCGCGCGGATCATTTTGACCCTACCATTGACTGAAACTTGGTCGGGCTGTGTTCGGCCTGCCACCGAAACGTGCACGATGGATGCGCTTCGCATCTTCCTTCGGCCAGACGGCAAACTGCACTTCAATGCCCCCCTCTCGGGGGGGGAACAGGGGTAAACTGCGCGTCCATGGCGTCCGCTCGGTAGACTGGGTGAGCGAAGGTTATTTGTGGGGCGTTATGGGCCGTGGGTTCCTTTGAGGTCTGGCCGCGTAGGCCACTCTGATTCGGGAATGTCAAGTTCAAGTCGCCTTAGTCTGTTAAGGAGTTGGATGAAAAAGAATGCACTTCCAGGATCGGCCATGACATCATAAGAGACCCAATGTCCGGGAGATGTTTGAGCAGATGTCTCCACCATAATCCCGTTGGCCATCCTAGTTTTTGCCTGGTCTAGCTTAGGTGAATCCCCCGTGAAGGAGAGCTTTCCAGAGCCTTCATCCACCTCGACACTACCAAGGTGATTTTGTGTTTCCTTTTCGACGACACTGAATTTCAACGAATCAAACCTCTGAAAACCCGAGCTATGTTGGGATTGAGCACTAAGGCTCCTGCAGATACTCCGGCGGTTTCGGCTTCTCCGGGCCGAAGACTTTGTCGATCACGCCGTCCACCTTCCCTCGGAAGCCTTCGTGGTTCATGTAGGCGAGTTGGCCCAGACCGGCCACCGCCGAGACCCCCAGCGCGGGCACGGTGAGAAACCCGGCCTTGAGCATGGAACTGGCCACGGCGCCGCTTGAGTCCAGGATCGTCTTGACCTTCTGGGTGCGGCTGTACTTTTCGGGCTTGCTCAGGACCAGAGCGGTCTTGGCCACGTTGGAGGTCACAGAGAGGCCCAGAGAGGCTGCATCCCAATTGAAGATCAGGGCGGTGGTTCCGGCCGCCCCCAGGAGGTCGGCGCCCCCCATCATGGCCAGATACTTATCGCCGCTCTTTACCCCGGCGTAGACCTCGAGCCCTCCCACCGCAGCTCCCGAGAGCGCCTTCATGGCCTGGGCGCTGTTGTAAACGACCCCCCCGATCCCTTCCGGGTTGTAGCCCCGATCGACCAGGGTACTCAGGGCCTCCCCGACCTCTCCAAAGTTGCCATGGAGCAGAGCCGAACCACCATCGGCCAGGGTTCTCAGGTTGAGCAGCGGGTTTTGCAGGTAGCCCAGGACCACCCCCGCCGGCTCCACCAGCCCCACCAGGGTGGAGCGCTGCTTGACCAAATCCGCCCAATCCGCCGCCGATCGGCCACCGAGCTCGACTTCGGCCGGGGCCTGTTTCGCCGGCAAGGGCTTCGGCGCCGGGGTGCGTTTGGTGCTGGAGATGAGCATGGCTCTATTCTAGCGCAGTTCGATTGACTCGTTGTTACAACTGAGTACCAGGTCAGCCATCCATCGCTACAAGCTTGGAACCTTGTTCTGGAGCCGTTCGAGCCCTATAGGGCACTCCACTCAATGAGAAGAGGTCCAGTTCCAGCACACCCTTCAGCTTAAAAGCGACTCAAGGAGTACCTCCAGCACTGCCGCCGGGTATCCCAGGGTGAAGTTTTCCAAGACCTGAGGGTGCAACTCTCCGAAAACCACCCACTCCACTCCGTCTTTTCCGATCGAAGCACCCCGCCCAGGGATGAAGGTTCCGTGATACTCGTGGCCAGGATCAAGGGCCCGGCACTCACCCCCTTCGGGGAAGCGAAGCTCCCGCAGGAGCGATTCCACGATGGCCTTGATCTCGGCGAAGTCTACCCGGCTTCCGATCAGGGCTGCAGACACCCGCAGATGCTCTCGGGCTCCCACCTCTTGGGAGGGATCGAGCATCGAAATCCGACCCACTTCAAAGATCTTCTGGGGCAGCGGCTGATCGGTGTTGACGCTGAGGGTGTCCAACAAGCCCGGCAAAATCGAGGTTCGGATCAGGGTTTGGTCCTGGCTGATGGGGTGAGCCAGCACCACGTGCTGCGAGCGGTCCAGGCGACCGAGCTTTTCGAACTGGTCGGCCTGGTTGCTGAGGATCAGGGTCAAAACCTCTAAGAAACCGTGTCCCGTCAGTGCCTGTCTGGCCCGGTTCATCAGCGCCGAACGTGGGGTTTCCTCCCCCACCGTGAAAGTAGGAACCAGACTGGGAACGATGTTGTGATAGCCGTAGGCGATGGCCACGTCTTCCACCAGATCCACCGGGTGCAAAATGTCATTTCGGTAGGCCGGCACCTGAACGGTGACCGTCTGGCTACCGTTGCCCCCGCTCTTAAGACCGTGACCCATCTTCTGAAGCAG
>JBAYRN010000016.1:0-66197 GCA_041676625.1 Vulcanimicrobiota bacterium | reverse complement strand
GCCGACTCCAGACTCATTCTCTTTTTCTCTTAGCCGAAAGATCCGGGCGTCCGGCCTCGAAGCCCTTTCAGGTGAGGCTCTTTCCAACCAAGTCCAGATTCTTCGCCCTGCTCTTGCTGTTGGCTTTTTTGGCCAGTTCCACCCCCGGCGGCCAGGGCACCACGATGGGCGGCCCCGTCGATGCCTTGAGCCAACCCGCTCACCACGGTGACACCGGCCTGAGCTAACTCATAAGACAGACGAAAGGCCCTCTTCTGCCCCAACTCCGAACACCGGCGAGAACCCACCACGGACACGGCCAGAGCATCTGGACCGTGGAGACTGCCCCGATAGAACAGCTTTTCCGGGAATTCCGGCAACTGAGCCAGGTTGAAAGGGAATCCCGGATCGCCATGGCGCACCAGACGGATACCCTCAAAGACGTGCGGCAACTCGAAGAGACCCGCTTTCTTGTACTCTGTGACTAACATATTTGAACTCGACTTTCGAAGGAAATAAGGCCACAACCGGACCTCAAATCAGCACTTCTGCTAACCTTATTTACTTCGACATGAGCACATGTGAACCTCGCAAAAAACGTTGATAAATCAAGGTTTTTTGAGGATTTTTACCCTCCCAAACCGGCCCGGTATCCGCCTCTTCGAGAGCTTTTTGGGCAGTCGGACCAGACTAGATTCAGAGGCACCAACCCGGCCCGAGAGCTATCACCCGGCGCACCCGCCCGACCCTCTGACCCAGCCCGGCTGGGATTACCAGCAAGATGGCGAGCTACCCTGACTCGTAGAAGAAACCTGACCAGCAACCACCCCGCCCAACGCACCAACCCCGTAACCTGTGCTGACCCCGGATTCCCCAGCATTCCATTCAGATTTGCCCCCCCGCCCCCAAAAAAATCTCCCCGGTCCCGGCCAAGAGATGTCAAGGGCTTGTCCCGGCGAAGCCGGGATGGCCGCCTCTCCGGCGGCCACCCTTGACCTCTCGCGGCGGGACCCATAATAACCACGTGGTCGGGGGGGCAATCTGAATTCGGAGGCATCTTTGATGCCGGAGGAATGATCCAAAAGGATTTCCCTACTAACGCACCGAATGACCGAGGGCTTCAGTTCGTGGGCGAGTCTGGCGAAGGTGCCCAGTTCGGTATTGATCTGCTCCTTCGTTTCAGCCGGATCTTGCTGGGTCACGGGAGTGGGCTGCCACAAACGGTCAAGCGGGAGAAAGCCCCAGGCCAGGCCCCCCACGAAGAAGGAGAAAAAAATCAGCAGGTTCGTTTTTGTCTTCATCTTGCTTTCCATAAAACTGTCAGGTGCTGGAAAGGTTCCGGCCTGTGCGGCGCCCTCGCCCATTTTTGACCTGAGTTTAGTCCGTAACTCGAAACTCATCCTCCTCCGGCAGTTTCTCGGCATCCAACAGAGCTAGATGCTCGGGTTCGAAGTAGCGGTTGAGCGCCATTCGGACGGGTATCAACAGTCCGATGAAGACCGGAAAGAGGATCCCGAGCGGGCTGCTCTTGACGAACCACAGTACAGCAAGGCATACCAACTGGATTGCGGTGAACCGATGGATCGTCTTGTTCGGGACGGCTCGGATGTAGCTATGGGTAGGATAGCGTTCTCGGTCCATGACCCACAGCCTCAAGCGTTCGAAGAACTGGCTTCCCTTCATCGAGGTGACACCCATATACAGGAACAGGCCGAAGAGCACCGACATCGGAACCTTTTGAAGACTACTCAGGAAGAGAAGAGACACCCCGATGAGCACGTGGATCATAAGTCCTGATAGTCTTGACTCAAGCACGCTGCTCACCACTTTCCGTCCTTTTTCGTCGGTATTGGCTACCGAGAGCGCGTTTACATGATTGAGCGAGCGTACCGTGGCCGCCACCATCCATGGCAAGCCCAGCAAGGAGCAGAAGCCCACCAGCAGAGCGACAACAAGGAGATCGAGGTGATATCCCGCCCCCTTTTTCAGTTTGTTATCCGGATTGTTGACAAGTCGGGCTGTAATGTTCTGGTCCAGGTACAGCAGAATGGATATGAAGAGGGCCGGGATGATAGAGGCGACCCAGATCCATTTTTGCTGAACGGAAAGCGGGTTCACGAACCAGGCGCGAGGCTGGGAGGGGACCAGGGAAGAAGGTACCTGAAGCGTATCGGTATCCACGGCGTGGGCGAGCAGGGCAACGCCGGTCATCACCCCGATCGCGATTGCGGGGCCGAAGTCCGCCAGAAACTCTCGCATCTTGCCCCGAAGATAGGGACTGCTTCGAAATTCGGCTAAACGTGTTGCTATCTCGTAGGTACCTAAGGCCAGAATAAGAGAGAGCAGCGCCGTGTCGTAGCGAACCTTCGGGTCGTTGAAGATATGCACCAGCTCCTTGAGCGCCTCCATGATGAAGATGATGGAGATCAGAGCAGCGAAAATCTCGTCGGTAAAGCGGGTGAAGTACCGGATCCAGGCACAAGCGTCCGCAGCGGCCAGTAGCAGTAGTATGACCATCGTCCATAGCCCAATCCAGGCCAGAGTGGGCAGGTACGGAATTCCCAATTTTTCAGTCAGGGGGTGAAGTAGCCCCATGAAAATGATGACTGGCCCGGTACTGCCGAGAATGGTGAGCGGTTGGCCGGAAAACAGAGAGTAGACGATCCCGCAAACGGTGGTGGCCACCAGCATTTCAATAGCACCGATCTCTCCCTTGGTGAGGACTGAGAGAAGCCCCCCGAAAGCGATGGCCGGAGCCAAACAAGCAAAGAACAGAAAAAAGACGGCCGCCACCACTTTGCTGTTGAGGCCGTCGCGAAAATCTGTCCAATAAACCGGCAACCGCCGTTTGAGGTCCTGGCGAATACCGCCTAAGAACCGACCGGTCGGCTGTAGTTCCTCGGAACCTGAATCGAGGAAGGCCAGACGCTCGTCGAGAGACTTGCTATACACCTCCAAAAGGTTCTCGAGAGTTGGAGCCTGATCGGCTTTATCGCGAAAAGCCGCGGACTCCATCAACTTAGAAAACTCCAGAGCTTTAGCAAGTTGCGGATGGGTCCTACGGGGGGTGAGCAGAACCCAAATGTATCGAACAGGCTCCGGCACGGCCCGTACTCCTGTGCCCTGGACCCTGACCAGAACGCTCACGGTTTTCCCGTCCAGGTCGGCCTGGCGGTGATAGACCGCCACCTGATTCTGCTGCCAGTTTGGACTTTCGTCCATCAGAATGGAGAAGAGGTCTTCCCGAGTCTCCTGGGCGCGTTTAGACAGATCCGGGTTCTGGCTCAAGAACTCAGAAACTTGCTCTAAAATGGAGTTGAAATGCCGGGCCTGGAGTTCGAGGAAGCTAATCAAGGTTGGGTTCCTGGCGGAGTGGGCGTAGGTGAGACGGCCTGAACATTTAGGCTCCAAAGTTTCTGCACGCCTCTGGCGCACGGTCGCGTGGCTCGGCTTTTGATTATTCCCCAAGTAGGATAGAATAAACTCGGAGTCTGTTTAGAGCTAAACAAAGCGGGGAACAATAAGTAAAGACCAAACTATAGTCTTGATCCCCAACCACGAGTCGCTAAGGGTATCACGGCGAGCGATCAGCGATTCCAAACTCTTCCGCCTCAAGATGCAGGACCTTAAGGAGTTCCCATGTCTGATACCGCTCTTCTCGACGACCTCAAAAAAGACTACAAATTCGGTTTCCACGATGAGGAAGACTACCTCTATAAGTCCAAGAAAGGGCTTAATCGTGCCATCGTGGAGCAGATCTCCCAGCAAAAGAGTGAACCCGCCTGGATGCTGGAGTACAGGCTCAAAGCGCTGGCCCACTTCAAGAGACGACCCATGCCCAAGTGGGGAAGTGACCTTTCCGAAATCGATTTCGGAAATATCCACTACTACGTGAGGCCCTCCGAGCGAGCCGAAAACAACTGGGACGACGTTCCCACCTATATCAAGGATACTTTCGAAAAGCTGGGCATTCCGGAAGCGGAAAGAAAGTTTCTGGCCGGCGTTTCGGCTCAATATGAATCTGAAGTGGTCTATCACTCGATTCAGAAAGATTTGGAAGACCAGGGCGTCATTTTTCTGGATATGGATAGCGCCCTCAAGCAACATCCCGAGTTGGTGAAGAAATACTTCGGCACCATTATCCCCTATACCGACAACAAGTTTTCCGCTCTGAACAGCGCGGTGTGGAGCGGCGGGTCCTTCATCTGGGTGCCTCCGGGAGTGAAAGTCGATATTCCCCTGCAGGCTTACTTTCGGATCAACACCGAGAACATGGGACAGTTCGAAAGGACCCTGATCATCGCAGAACCCGGTTCTAGTGTTCATTACATCGAAGGCTGTACGGCGCCAATCTACGCGACCGACTCGCTGCATTCCGCCGTGGTGGAGTTGATCGCCATGGAAGGCTCCACCATTCGTTATACCACGATTCAAAACTGGTCGAACAACGTGTACAACCTGGTGACAAAGCGCGCCTATGCTTATAAAAATGCCACGGTGGAATGGGTCGACGGAAATCTAGGGTCCAAGATCACCATGAAGTATCCGGCGGTCTTTCTTATGGGGGAAGGGGCCAGAGGTGAAGTGCTTTCCATCGCCTACGCCGGTAAGGGACAACACCAGGACGCGGGAGCCAAGATGGTCCATGTGGCCCCCAACACTTCTTCCACCGTCCTTTCGAAGTCGATCTCCAAAGACGGAGGTCACGCCTCCTATCGCGGGTTGGTGAAAGTCTTGAAAGGCGCCCACAATGTCAAGTCCAACGTGAGGTGCGATGCGCTCCTTTTCGACGAAATCTCTCGTTCCGACACTTACCCCTACATGGAGATAGCGAACAAGAATGTCGATATCGGTCACGAAGCCACCGTTTCCAAAGTGGGAGACGAGCAGCTCTTCTATCTGATGAGTCGGGGCCTGAGTGAAAACGCTGCCATCTCCATGATCGTCAACGGATTCTTCGAGCCGTTTATCAAAGAACTCCCGATGGAGTACGCGGTGGAACTCAACCGTCTCATTCAACTGGAAATGGTCGGGTCGATCGGTTAGGCCCTTCCTCTCATTATCTCAACCCGGTCTGGCCATCCAGACCAACGACCAAAAGAAAAGAAGTCAAGTTCATGCAAGCAAATCATATTCTCTATCACGAAGATGCCCGTCGAAAACTCGAGGACGGGGCCAATATCCTGGCCAACGCCGTGAAAGTTACGCTGGGACCGCGCGGCCGGACCGTGCTGATTCAGAACCAGTTCGGTGCACCCACCCTTACCAAGGACGGGGTCACCGTGGCACAGCATATCGAGGTGGAAGACCGATTCGAGAATCTGGGCGTTCAGTTTGTGAAGGAGGTGGCTTCGCAAACCAATCAGGTGGCCGGAGACGGCACCACCACCGCCACCGTATTGGCCCAAGCCATGCTGCACGAAGGACTCCGGCAGGTTACCTCCGGAGCAAACCCCATGTTGATAAAGCGCGGGATGGAGAAGGCGGTGAGAGTGATCGTCGAGGGACTGAAAAAACTCGCTATTGCCGTGGAAACCAGAGAACACACGGCCCAGGTCGGTACCATCGCCGCGAACAACGATCGGGCGATTGGCGACCTTTTGGCCGACGCTCTGGAACTTGTTGGTTCCGAAGGCGTGATCTCGGTGGAGGAGTCTGCCACCATGGAGACCGATTTTGAACACGTCAAGGGTATGAAATTCGACAACGGCTACATTTCGCCGTACCTCGTGACGGACCCGGAGAAGATGGAAGTGGACCTGGCCGACCCCAAGATCCTGTTGGTGGACAAAGCGATCAGCTCTATCTCCGACATTCTACCTATCTTGGAGAAGGTGGTCCGGGCCCAGAAGTCCCTTCTCATTATCGCCCCCTCTGTAGAGGGTGAGGCGCTGGCGACACTGCTGGTCAATAAGCTTCGGGGAACACTGGTTTGCGCGGCGGTCAAAGCCCCCGGGTTCGGGGACCGGCGGCAAGAGATGCTCAAAGATATCGCCGCTCTCACCGGTGCCCAGCTGGTTTCGCAGGACACCGGGCTGAAGCTGGAGGACGCCGGACTCGATGTCCTCGGCTCGGCTCGAAGGGTTCAAATCACCAAGGACAACACGACTATCGTGGAAGGAAACGGCCGCCAGGAAGACGTGGATGGCCGCTTGCAACAGATAAAAGTGGCCCTGGAAAACAGCGACAGCGACTACGAGAAAGAGAAGCTTAAAGAACGCCAGGCCAAGCTCGCGGGGGGAGTGGTCGTCATCCGCGTCGGTGCGGCCACCGAGACCGAACTCAAGGAAAAGAAATACCGGATCGAGGATGCCCTGGCGGCCACCAGGGCGGCTCTCGAAGAAGGCATCGTCGCCGGCGGCGGAACCGCTCTCTTGAACCTCCTGCCGCTGCTCGACGATCTGCATCTCGAGGGTGATGAACAACTCGGCGTCAAAGTGGTTCGAGCGGCCCTCCAGGTACCGCTGAGGGTGATCGCGGATAACGCCGGAGCAGAGGGAACGGTCATCGTGGAAAACGTGAAGTCCATGGCTCCCGGCTTCGGCTACGACGCCATGATCGGAGACTATGTCTGCATGGTATCGGAAGGCATCGTGGACCCGGCCAAGGTAGTGCGGGTGGCGTTGCAAAACGCGGCTTCCATTGCCTCCATGGTCTTGATGTCCGAGGCGCTGGTGCTGCCCGCTTGAGGGCGACCGGCTTATGAAGAGAAGCACTGAATCGTTTCTGCCGGACTCAACTTCGGTAAGAATCGTAACAGCGTCCGCCCGGGATCTCTGGTGCGATCCTCCTCCCGTCTTGCGTGGTGAGGGGTTCGTTCCGGGGACCGAGGTGAGGGTGGCCTGTAGCTGCAAAGATGGAGCCGGACGGGTGTGGAGGAGCGAAAACGGCTTTCTGGTCTCGGCCGCTACTGCGTTCGACACCGGTTCGACAGCAGGATTCGGCGACGACTACTACGGGATCGCAGCAGAAGGTCCCATCTACAGCATGCGGTGTCAGGCTGGTATTCATCACGAGTTCGTTTTGCCCAAGGCTGGAGAAATCACGTTTGTCTTCGAACTCTTGAACGGCAGGCAAGCTCTCTGGACCGGCTCCACCGTCCGGCGCTCTTCTTCTAGAAAAAGAGCAAATCTTGAGCCGGTGGTGTTTTTCTTGCACTGCGGCTCTCCGGGCGCAGACCATGGCGTGAATATGCTCCGGTGTTTGGGATACACCGTTCAGGCATCGGCGGTCAGAGTCGAGCAGCCGGACCTTGACCCCATTCTTCTCGCTCTACGGGCGGCCGGACCTGTGCACCTGGTGGCTTCCGGTCGCGCCTGCGAAGCCGCTCTGGAGCTGGCCCAACGCGCTCCGGAGTTAGCCTCGGTCACCACCTTTTCCGGCGGTGGACTAAGGTTTACTCCCTGGAGAATTGAAGGCAGGGAACTCGCGCACACGATCTGCGATCTCTCCACGCTCCAACCCCGCGGTCAAACCGTCCTCTCAACCAGAGAAGTCTACGCGGAGGCCGTGGTCAACCGAGAGAATCGCGACCGCGGACGAATCGAGGTGGAGAAGATACAATGTCCGCTCTATCTTTTTAGCGGTAGCGACGACCAGATTTGGCCCAGCGCCGCTTTTAGTGAGTTGGTCGCCCAGCGTCGCACCGCTCACGGTATGCAGGAGCGAACCTGCCATCGGACCTTCCCTCGCGTGGGACACGATCTGGGGCCGGAGTTGGGGTTGCCCGGACTTCCCACCACCGAGAGGACCACCGATTCTACGATCACGGGATTTCGTCTGGCTCTGGGAGGCAAGATGGGTCGCCAGTCGCGTGCTCGGCGTGAATGTTGGGAAAGCGTACTGGCGATTCTCAACGGTAAGACGCCCGCCGAATTCCTGCTTCGGAGACCAGTCGCGGTTTCCCGAGGAAAGGAGTAACCGCCGATTTCTGAAATCGTGATTTAACGCGGGGACCCTGATGAAAACTGAAAAGCAACCAGAAAGCAGAGGCAACTCAGCCGATCAGACGGTGCGAGGGGTCGTGGGCATCGGAGCCTCGGCCGGGGGTCTACCCGCTTTCGAAGCTTTTTTTTCGCACTATCCCGGTAAAAACCATGGCCTCGCCTTCGTTTTGGTACAGCATCTTTCGCCCGATCACGAGAGCATTCTGGTGGAGCTCATTGCGCGGCAGACCAGCATGGAGGTGGTAGAGATAGATGACGGCATCCGCATAAAGGCGGACACCGTCTATATCCTTCCTCCAGCCCATAACGTTTCTATACGCCAGGGTTGTCTGTGGCTCCAAGAGCCCTCCCATCCTCGGGGGCACAGGCTGCCCATAGACCATTTTTTTGAGAGCCTGGCTTTCGACCAGGAGGAAGCCGCCATGGGGATCATCATGTCGGGCGGCGGTTCGGACGGGACCCACGGAATTCGGTCCATCAAGGCGGGGGGAGGGCTAGTAATGATACAGGAGCCGGACACCGCCTCTCAGCAGGGCATGCCGCGTAGCGCTCTGGCCACCGGCCTGGCCGACTTTTGCTTGCCCCCGGAGGATATGCCCGCTCGTCTTCTGGCCTTCCTTGAACATACCCGAAAGACAACCTATCCGGAAAAGGGTGGTGAGCTTTGGAGTCCGGACGTTCTGGGGGGAATATTGAAGGCACTCCGTCTACAGAGCGGTTACGATTTTGAGGGCTACAAACATAATACCTTAAAACGCCGTCTCGAGAGGCGTATGGCCGTGCAGAACGTGAGCGATCCCCGGAGCTATCTCGAGTGTCTGGAGGGCGATCCGGCGGAGGCCGACGCTCTCTTTCGCGACTTGTTGATCGGAGTCACCCGCTTCTTCCGAGACAGTGAGGCTTTTCAAGTGCTCGAAGAGGAGATCTTTCCCGGGCTAGTTAGGGACCGAGAAGGTACGCCTATCCGAATTTGGGTGGCCGGATGCTCCACCGGCGAAGAAGCCTATTCTCTCGCGATACTGTTGCAAGAGCAGAAAGAGAAGTTGAAGCAGGATTTCAGGACTCAGATCTTCGCCACCGACCTTGATCCGATGGCGATCGATTCGGCGCGGGCGGGAATTTTCGGTCCTGCTATCACCAACGACGTCTCACCGGAGAGACTGGCCCGGCACTTCACCTATCAACCCGAGACCGGTTGCTATGCCATCAAGAAGTCGATCCGGGACCTGCTGGTTTTTTCGGAACACGATCTAACTCGAGATCCGCCCTTCTCGCGAATCGACCTATTCTCTTGCCGAAACGTTCTTATCTATATGAACGCCGAACTCCATGAGAGAGTGCTTTCGCTGGCTCACTATGCGCTTAGCCCCAACGGCTATCTCTTCCTCGGCTCAGCCGAGACGGTCAGTGGCTCCTCGCAGCTATTTGCACCTATGTTTCCTAAACACAGGATCTATCGCCGCAAGTTAGGTCGCAGCCCGGGCCGGGTGGGCATGAATGCTTTCCGGCCCAGGGAGTTGACGACCCACCAGCCCGTGTCCGCCAAATCTTGGAATCCCCGTTCCTTGATCGAGACACACTTGATCGCGGCTTTCGAGGCTACAGCCGTGTTGGTCGATATCGAAGGCAACATCATCTATATTCATGGTCAGGTCGGCGACTATCTTGAAACAACTCCGGGATACGCCGAGATGAATATCGTCAAGATGGCTCGACCCGGTCTTCGGCGGACTCTCCAGATTGCTTTACGAGAGAGCGCGAAAAGCAAGGAGGCGGCGAGCCGGTCAGGTCTTCAGCTCTCCCTGGACGGGGGGGGATCTCCTTTCCGTCTGACGGTACTCTTCATTCCACCCGATTCGAATCAACCGCCGCTGCAACTGGTTGTTTTTCAAAGGTCGCAGCAGGAGCCGCCCCCCACCGACGCGGAGCCGGCAATGCCCGCGACCGAGGCTTCGTTGGTGGTCGAGAAGCTAAGGGCGGAGCTACGGCGCAAGGACGAGTATCTCGACGCGACCACGGAAGCCCTGGAGACCACCAACGAAGAACTCCGCTCCTCGAACGAAGAGCTGCAGTCCGTGAACGAGGAACTCCAATCGACCAATGAGGAGTTGGAGACCTCGAAGGAAGAGCTACAGTCCGTGAACGAGGAGCTCACAACCGTCAATACCGAGCTTCAGGTCAAACTCTCGGATCTGACCAGAGTGAACAACGATATGAACAATTTGCTGGCCGGCACGGGGGTGGGAACAGTTTTTGTGGATCACAAACTCACCATCATGCGGTTCACCCCGGCCGTGACCCGGGTGCTCAATCTGATCCCGAGCGACGTCGGCCGCCCGGTGGGTCACATAAGCTCGAATTTACTCAGATACGATTCTCTCATCTCCGATGTGCAAGGGGTGCTCGACACTTTGATCCCCAAAGAGTTCGAAGTCGAAGACAATGCTCATCACTGGTTCCTTCTCCGAATCCATCCCTACAGGACTCTCGACAACGTAATCGAGGGTGCGGTGATCACTTTCATTGAGATCACCGAAATGAAACTCGCCCGCGACGCCATTGAAGCCAGCGAGCATTGGCTGCGAACCCTGGCGGAGTCTCTTCCCCAATTGGTGTGGACCTCTTCCGCCGAAGGGATGGGAAACTACTTCGGTCCTCAATGGGGTAAGCTCACGAAGCTACCTATTTCGGAACTTCGGGGGCTGGGGTGGGTGGAACTGGTCCATCCTGACGACCGAGTTCCGGTATTAAGAGCCTGGAATGAAGGGATTCAGAAGGGCTATACCTTCAAACTTGAATTCCGTCTTTACCTCGAATCTTTGGACGGTTACCGGCTGTTTCGTTCTACTGTCGTCCCTCTACCCAAAGGTTTGGGCTCATCCACGGGTTGGTTTGCCACCAGTGAGCCCGTGGGAGTTGAGGAAGTCGGCGATGGATCGATCTGACCCGGGGCCTGCCCTGGATAACGACTACAGAAGACGGGCCGAGCAACGGTATAAGGAAGAATTCAGTCTCGAGCAGAGGGAACGGTGTGTCGACTCGTCGGTCGAATCGTTGCTCTACGAGCTGAGGGTGCACCAGATCGAACTGGAAATGCAAAATGAGGAGCTTCGCCAAGCTAGAGATGAACTGGAGCAATCTCGGGAGCTCTACTTCGATCTTTACCAGATGGCTCCGGTGGGCTATCTGTCTCTCGACTTGAAGGGCGGGATCATCGGTTGCAATCTGGCGGCTTCGAAACTGCTCGGCGAGACCCCCGAAGAGCTTATAGCTCAGCCTCTGGCCAAGTTTGTTCACCAGGAAGATTCCGACAGTTTCTACCTTAGACATCGGGAGCTGCTGAAAGAGGGTCGCTTGCCGGTGTACGAAATGCGACTGGTGGGCAAAGAGACCTCCCCGTCTGTTCTGGTTGAGGCGTCCATGGTCAGTACTCCTGTTGAGCAGATCCGTATGGTTCTGTTCGATGTCACCGAGAGAAACCGCCTGTTCAGCCAATTGCTTCGTTCTCAGAAAATGGAGGCTTTGGGCCGGCTCGCGGGCGGAATAGCCCATGACTTCAACAACATTCTATCTATCGTGAGGGGTGGCAGCGAGCTGATTCTATCGCAGCTGGATCCGGAGGACCCGAATAGGGAGTTGCTGCTCGATATCAGAGATGCCAGTGAACGTGCCTCACGCCTCACCTATCAACTGTTGGGTCTCGGCCGGCGACAAGAGGAGGGGAAGGTGGTCTTCGACCTCAATCAGGTTGTCAAAGAACTGATGGATCTTGTTTCCTCCGCGGTCGGGGAGGAGTTCGTGATTGAGAACGCCCTTTGCCATGAGGTTTTGCAGGTTTGTGCGGTGCCAAGCCAGATCGAACAGGTTCTAATGAACTTTGCTCTCAACGCTCGTGACGCCATGCCTGATGGAGGGAAGCTCCGAATCGAGACTCGCTGGGCCCACCTGTCGGAAGGACAGGTGGAAGGTGGCAAGCCTTGCGGCCGGTATGCCGTGGTTTCGGTGCGTGACCAGGGCCGCGGAATCCCGCTCGAGATTCGGGACAGGGTCTACGAGCCTTTCTTCACCACGAAAGACAAGAGCAAGGGTCGTGGGCTTGGTTTGGCAACGGCCGCTGCCATCGCGGATCGTAGCCTGGGTTTTATCGAACTCGATAGTGAGGTGGGAAAGGGAACTTGTTTCTCACTCTTTCTGCCCGCCTCTCAATCAGAACTGGAAGTGGCACCACCGGCCGTGAGCACAAGGCGGGCTGGGCGGGTGAGAGGTGAAACGGTTCTAGTCGTGGAGGATGAGCCAGGAGTTAGAAAGATTGCATGTCGCATCCTGGAACAAGAAGGCTATCGGATTCTCTCGGCAGAGTCGGGTCCGCAAGCGCTGGAACTCTTCCGTTCTCTCCCGTTGCCGCCCTCGATCCTGTTGACCGACGTGGTGATGCCACGGATGAGTGGCTTCCAACTTGCCGCAACCCTCAAAGAATCCACACCGGACCTGAAGATTCTCTTCATGAGCGGCTATGCCGACGACGTTCTCAAAAGCAGTCTGGCTCCAGCGGGTGCCAGGTTCTTGGCCAAGCCGTTTTCCCGGGCAGAGCTGTGCTCCCGAGTGCGGGAGACGCTGGACCACTAGGAGCTCCACGAAAAAAGGCCCGGCTTTTGGCCGGGCCCTTTGTTCTCCCACGGTGTAGCCACCGTCGAAGTTCGAGGCGTTTAGGGGAGGTTGATGATCGTGTTAACCATGGTGACGGAAGCGGTAAGGGCAATGGCACGGCCGGTCAGAGTGGGTGAGTTGAACAGCGTCGCTCCGGCCACTGAGAAGGTCACCGCGGATTCCGCCAGGATGGTTCCTACCATCTCCACGCCTGGTGCCAAACCGGTCGTGGCGTTGATGGTCGCGGCCTCGCTTAGCACCCAGTAAACGTTCTTACTCTGAGCGCCGCCGGTCAGGAGCACCTCACTGGTCTGAGTTCCGCTACCCACGGTGAGCGTAACGGCCTGGAAGACCCACACGTCGTTCGGACCTCCGTTCAAGGTCAGGTTGAGTCCTTGGGTGATCAGAGCGCCTCCGTTTATTCTGTAGACGCCTGGGCCAAACGTTTGCCCTCCGAGCTGTGTGTCGCCGAGGGTAACATCCGCGGGAAGCCCACTAAGCCTGGTGTGGGCAAGGCGTGCGTCGGCCAGCGCCTTCTGGGCCTTAGTTCCTCCGGCCACGATAACACCCGTTACCAGACCGTTGTTAGCGGGCGTTACCATGAACACCGCTCCGGTAGAATCGCGAAATCGGGTGATCGACGTGGCCGCGGTAGCCGTTGTTCCGAAGTCTCCCTCAACGACCGTGTCGAGACCCTGGTTGGTCATGCCGGCGCTACCGCCGAACCCTCCGAAAGGCTCAATCGCCCCCAGAATCACGATGGACGTTTTGAAGGTCCAGACAAAATTTATGGCCAGGGAGTTTCCGGTACTATCCTCAGCGCCGGTAGTGATGGTGGCTTGATAGTTCGTATCGGTCAGGAGGCCGCCCGTGGGAACGAACGTGGCGGTTTTCGTGGCCGCGTTATAACTCACTGTACCCAGGACCGCGGTGTTCAGGTCCGTGTTTCTCACCAGGAAGGTGACTGTATTGAGCGAGGCTGGAGCCATACTTTCGCTGAAAGTGGCTTTGATGTCGTTGCTCACCACGTTCATCTCGTCGTCTTCAGGATCGGTCGAGACTATCGTCGGGCGACCCAAGTCGATCACGGCACCTGTTCTGAATGTCCAGATGAAATCTTCGGCCAGGGCGTTACCGGCCAGATCTTCGGCGCCCGTTGTGACGGTCGCGGTATAGAGC
Organism: Vulcanimicrobiota bacterium; assembly: GCA_041676625.1. Classification (GTDB taxonomy): domain Bacteria; phylum Vulcanimicrobiota; class Xenobia; order Xenobiales; family JADMJV01; genus JAEXNA01. The sequence continues at coordinate 52,446 of JBAYRN010000016.1, read as the reverse complement.
GTGTTGGCTGCAAGAGGTCCCACGGGGTCAAACGTTGCCTGCAGACCGACGTAGGTGACGGTTCCGGTAATCGTGGCGTTGTTCGGTCCGGTAAGCGTGAAGTTTGAAGTGACCGAGGACGGATCCATCGTCTCACTGAAATCGGCCAGAATACTCTTGTTGAGGGCCACTCCCGTATCGTTGTTAACCGGGTCGGTGAAGGTCACCGTGGGTCGGGTGGTGTCGGTACTGGTCCCGGTTTTGAAAGTCCAGATGAAGTCCGCGGCCAGGGCGTTGTTGGAAAGGTCCTCGGCTCCGGTAGTGACCGTTGCGGTGTAGGTGGTATTGGCCAGCAGATTGGCGTTGGGCGTGAAGGTGGCCGCCAGACCCAGGAAGTCGAACGTTCCGGGCAGCAGGCCGTCGGGACCGCTGAGGGTGAAAGTTGCGTCCGTGATGGTGGCGGGGTCCATCGCTTCACTGAAGGTTACGGCGATTTTCCGGTTGAGAGCTACACCTTCCTCACCCGGGGTTGGGTCGGTGAGGGTCACGGTGGGTGCCGTGTTGTCGAGGGGTTCGACGGTGAAGGTCCAGACGAACGGGGCGGCGAGCGCGTTGTTCGTGTTGCCCTGGGCACCGGTGGTGATTTCGGCTACGTAAGTGTCGCCGGGCACCAGGTTTGTGGCCGGGTCAAAGACCGCGGAGCGACCGAAGGTGGTCACCGTACCGGCCACGGGGGCTCCGTTGGGGCCGGTCAGAGTGAAGCTAGAGTTGGTAAGGGTCGCGGGGTTCATCGCCTCGCTAAAGATGGCGAGTACGCTGCCGTTGATCGGAGCGAGTTCCTAGCCGTCGGCGGGAGAGACGAAAACGACCGTGGGAGCCGCTCCGGGTACGGGACCGGGACCGGGACCGGGACCAGGACCAGGACCAGTGGTGCCCGTGAAGACGAAATTGTCGGAGCTTCCGCATCCGCTCATCACGGCGGTGAGCAGTAGGGCCAAGAGCAATATGAGTCGTCTGGCGTGATTCTGTCGTAGCATGTGCTTTCCTCAAATCTGTGCCGCGTCACATTGCTTTTGTCTTAGCGCGTGGAACACGGGGTTTGCGTAAAAAAGGACGGAGTCGTGGGGTTCTTCGAGGACTACGTCAAGCGAGTAACTATTGGAACGCGCTACCTTTAGGCTAGACCATCTAAAGCAACCCTGAAAGAGTTAAGTGTACCCGGTCGCCATTACGAAATGTACATACGATCGAGGACCGGAGTACCGAAACCCAAAGGAGAACCGAAACAGAGATCTGTCAATCTGGAATTCCGTAGAAGCGCAAGATGGCCGTGATCTGGTCTCCATTGGGAAATGAGAGTGGTGAGAGCAAACTAACATCGCCCCCGTTCTTAAGGGTATCCAGACAGGCGCGCTCGAACAGCTCTTCAGCCTCGGGCTGCTCCTGGTCCAACGGACTTACTTTCAGGCTGTCGGCGCAAAAAGAACCCCAACTGGTGGCTCCCTCGGCTACCAGCAGGTGATCCACCGTTCCGGCGGTGGCCGCACGAAGGCATGCTTGCAGCCCGGCTATGCTTCGCCCCTGGTTCAGGCCCGACTGGTAACGTTCTAGCAGTTCTTGAAGCCGTTTCTCGGAACATCCCTCCAGTATTGGCCGGGCCACCTCCAACAAATCCTGGTGGGACTTTCTTTCGGTACTTCCGATAGCGGCTTCGCTGAGGGTGTGTGGGTAGCGGTCTTGCTTGCGATACTCGGCCACAACGTATTGGACCCCTGCTAAAATGAGTGGGGGCCCTTGCGGGCCCAGGAACGACTCCACCGCACGAGCCAGAGAGCGCAACCATTGCTCCATGGCAGCCTTGCGGTTCTCTTCCATTCCCATATATTGTCGATGGTGGACCTCCGGACGGGAACCGTTCGGCTGATGGTCCGAAGTGTTCATGGACATCGCCTCCGGTAGAGATTCGGGAAAGCCTTCGGGAGCAAACTCTCGCACTCCATGCTCGCCGCACTGCAGAAGTTGGACCCCTTTAAGGTTGAGACTCAATATGTAGAAATCTTCCTGAACGGCTGCTTTCAGTAAGGGTCTTACGTGGAAGCGCTCGCCAACCACCACGCGGTCCTGCACGGGAAAGGCCAATTGAAACAGTCGCATCGCGCCACTCTCGAGATAGACGGCCAACCCCTCCGTCCGGTGCGACCAGAACGGTGTATCGCCAAGAAGCAGCTTAGCGGGTTTGAGGAGCGTTTCAATCTCATCTTCTCGAACCTGCTTCCGGCTCAGGGCGACTTCTGCCTTGGTTAGGAGGTTTTTGAAACGAGCCGCGCCCTGCCGGCTGCGAGCTCCGGAAGAAGCCGTCGACATCAAAAGACTTATGCAGGCATCCGACTGCACCTGGGAAAGTTCGACAATGGCTTTTCGACTGAGAGAGGAGGTTTTCATATTTTGGTGTTCTTCTTTCGTGGGCTTTTATGATATCTCTTTGCCTCCCGTTGCGCAGGAAGAGTTCGTACCTTGATCCGGGTACTCGTGTCCTGTTTTGATGGTGAGCGCCTGAGACTACTCAGTGGTCAAGGAGACGCTCCGATACCCACAAAAGGTTATTGAGGTCACTATTTTTAGGGACTATCGGTTCTCGTCAAAATAGTTGGCTGGGCATAGAATAGGTTGGTGCCTCGTGACTACCCGAGATCGCGCCTAGTGCTCAGTCAACATTAAGAATTCGGGCCGAGTGCGGCCAGCCATCAATTCTGTCGTCATCGATTTTCAGTTACGTATTCCCGATACGCGCCCTCAAATCGATTTAGACAGAATTGCGTCTGACCACCCTCAACCCGAATTCTTAACATTGACCGAGCACTACGCACGGGAGTTCAAGAAAGGTACAGAAAGGCGGCGCGCCTGAGGAATAGTTTCGATAGTATCCTGGGCAGATTCTTCCGACGATTGTTGCGACTGACTTTTGGCCATTCCGACCTGGTTCTGGCGCTCACCCTGGTCAGCGTGATAGCCTGCCTATTCGTTGCGGTCGATAGGATTCAATTCTCCACCGACCGCACTCAATTGCTCGGTCCGGAAGACCCTGTCCAAAAAAGTTACGGAATCTATCGGGATGATGTGGGAGGGAACGCCGACATTGTGGTCCTGGTCATCGGGACCCCCTTGGAGGTCCAGGCCGCTATCGACCAACTGGGCGGTTCGCTTTTGAAGGAGCGGCGTCTCTTTGAAGGTGTTTTCTTCAAAATGGAAATCCCGCAATTGGCAAATCATGCCCTCTATTTTCTGCCCTATCGAGATCTTTTGACGCTGAAGGAGCAACTTGCCATTTTTCAGCCCTGGCTAGCGGCCATGAAGAAAGGACTCCCGGAAACGCTGGCACGTCTGGAAAGGCTTCCCGATGAGGAAGCCATGGTCTTTCTTCAAAGGCTCTCACCGATTTTAAGCCGAGTTCTTGCAGGCCTGGCGACGAGCGTGACTTCGCGAGGCGATGGACCATACTTGAGTCCGCTGCCGGCCGTTCGGGCGGAGTCGAGGCTTCTTGAGAATAATGAATTCAAGCCTGGCCAAACCACATTTTACAACAGCATCGGAAGCGGCCGCACCTGCATGCTGATCGCCCGACCGACCGATCGGTCGGGATCCTTTCAGAAGGATTTGCAGACGGTGGTCCGACTGAGAGAACTGGTGGCAGACGCCTGGCGATTCCATCCTAGCGTGAAATTCATGGTCAGTGGCGAGCCCGTGATCGACATCGATGAAATGGTGGTGGCAAGAGACGATGCCGTCAGGTGCGGTCTGACGGCTCTGGTCTTGGCGTCCCTGGTATTGATGATGGCCTTTAGAGAACCGGTCGGACCCTTGTGTGCCGTGGCCGCTCTGCTGGTAGGTCTTTGCTTCTCGTGTGCCTTCGCGGGATTGAGCGTGGGAACCCTGAATCTGCTAACGGTTCATTTCGCCACCATCCTTACGGCTCTGAGCCTTACTTTTGCCGTCCAATTGTTGAGTCATTTTAAAGAACTCCGCAGCCTGACTCCGGGCCTTGAGATATCTCGAGAAATTTGGGAGCAAGCCGTCGCCGAAGCCGGACCGGGGACATTTTTAGGAGCCCTGGGCGCGGCGGTGGCCTTCTGGAGTCTGCAATTCACCAACTTCCGAGCCGCCGCCGAACTAGGTCTTATCACCGGTAGCGGAGTCCTCCTGACCTTCTTTTCCATGTGGGTCGTTCTTCCCATTCTTATGGAACGTTTGGGGAATCGTGGAACGGTTCGTCCTCTGCGACTCCCCGGCTTGGCCGATGTGGGGCGCGAACTTCATTCCAGGATGTGGGGAGTCTTGATTGCGGCTCTTTTCATCACCCTCTACAGTGCGACCTGGCTCAATCGTGTCTCTTTTAACTACGACCTGCTGAGCTTACAGCCCCCGGAATCGGAATCAGTGGCGGTGGAAGGATACCTGCAATCTCTGGGCTACTCCAGCCTCTACGCCGTTTCCACTGCATCGAGTCTAGAGAGGGCGCGGCAACTGACGAGACGCTTTCAGGCCGTGGAATCGGTAGCCCGAGTGGAGAGTGTCACCGAGTATCTACCCCTGGATGTGGAGCGTAAACGGCCTTTGGTCCGGGCTATTCTGGGCGTGGCCGGGGAAATGGGTTCTCTTCCCCGTCTCGATGGATTTCTCGATTCTGGGGCTCAGTTTCGGAGTGCGACTCAGCTGCTCAGGTTACAAGGTCTCTTTCAAAGGTTCACGGACCGCCTGGACAAACTTTTGTCGGACCATCCCGAAAGCGAGGAAAAGCAAATTCTCACGCCGGTTCTCGTGGTGTTGAAGAGCCTGCTCAAACAGACCTCACCCGGTCCGTTGGAGGCTGGTCTAAGGCAGTACGAGCGACAACTTACCAAAGAACTAGAAACCTACCTGAGCTTCCTACGGCGACAAAAGCCGTCGCCTCCGGATCTGCTCGCACACCTCCCAGAGGCGTTGGCCGACCGTAGCATCTCTAAATCCGGCAAGTTTGTATTACGAATCTTTCCTCGAGCCGATTGTTGGAAACGCGAGGCTCTGGTCAAGTTCGTCGCCAGTCTGCGGAGGGTGGACCCTGACGTCACGGGTACCCCGATTCTCATCCACCACTATCTGAAAGAACTTCGCACAGCTTACTCAGAAGCCGGCCTCTATGCCTTGGCAGCGATAGCCCTGTTTCTTCTACTGCATTACCGGTCTCTGGTGGAGGCGGGTCTGGCCTTGTTTCCGAAGCTGCTCGCGGTGGTCTGGATGATCGGGATCATGGGTGTCGCCGGGGTCAGCTTCAACGTGGCCAACTTTCTCGCACTTCCCATTACCATGGGTATCGGTCTGGTGTTTGGCATAAACGTGCTCAATCAGTGCCGGCGAGACGGAGTGGAGGCTCTGTTTGAAAGTGCCACAGCCAACTCCGTCCTGCTCTCCGGAGTGGTCATGACGATCGGGTTTGCCTCCTTTATCAGAGCGAACCATTTGGGTGTATCCAGCTTTGGTTTTGTCATGGCCGTAGGCGTGGCTGCCAACATCTTGACCTCGTTGATGGTGCTTCCGGCTATTCTCGGAAGTTGGGAGAGAGTTCGCCGGTCAAGAGGTTACAAATGTCACTGATATTTGGGACCATCGTTCTCGCCTTAAGAAAATCAGCGAACGATGTTGGCAAAGGCGAGATCTAATCAGAACGGAGGGCCTCGATAGGATCCAATCGGGAGGCTTTGACAGCCGGGTAATATCCGAAAAAGATTCCCACGGCCGCGGAGAACCCGAAAGCCAGCACCACAGAGGAAGGTTCCACCAGCAAAGGCAATTCCGAAAATCGGGTAGCCAACTGGGCGGCGCCCAGTGCCAACAGCACCCCCACCCCTCCACCGACCACGGACATAACGACCGATTCGACCAGAAACTGGCGGCGAATATCTCTCTTCTTGGCCCCGACGGCCAGACGGATACCGATCTCCTTGATCCTCTCGGTCACCGAGACCAGCATGATATTCATAATACCGATGCCGCCCACTAGCAAGGAGACGGAAGCTATGCCTGCCAGCAGGGCTGTGAAGACGGCCGATGATTGGGCGGCGCTCTCGGCGAACTCAGCCTGGCTGCGAATGGTGAAATCAGGCTCGACCCCCTGGGCAGTCCGATGGCGACGAGATAGAATACCGTTGATCTGGTTCTGGGCCAGGCTCACGGAGTCTTCGTCTCGAGCGGAGGCCAGAATGGTGCGCAGACTGGTCAGATTGAACATGCGCTTCATGGCCGTGGTATAGGGGACCGCCACAATGTCGTCCTGGTTTTGCCCGAAACCCGACTCGCCTTTGCTTCGGAGTGTTCCGATCACCTGGCAAGGGACCGCCCCGATGCGAATGGTTTGGCCCACGGCGGCCTGGTCCGGGAACAAGGTTTGGGCCACACTACTGCCCAGCACACAGACCTTGGCCGAGGTTCGGACTTCCAGTTCTGTGAAGAAGCGACCCTGATCCAGGGTCCAATTGCGCGTGATCAAAAAGTCGGGGTTGGTGCCGGTGATGCTGGTGTACCAGTTTCGGTTCGCAAAAACAATCTGTGCCCCATTCTGAGTCAAAGGGGCCACCGCTATCAAGGCTGAAGCTTGCTGGCGCAGCGCCTCGGCGTCCTCCACCGACAGAGAATCACTACCGAAAGCGCCACTTCGCACACCACCTCGGTTGACCGACCCGGAGGAGATCATCAAAGTGTTCGTTCCGAGGCTTGCGATGCTGGCCTGGACCGAGGCTTTGGCGCCGTTGCCCAGGGCCAGCATGGTGATCACGGCAGCCACCCCGATGATCAGTCCCAGCACGGTCAGGGAAGTGCGCAACAGGTTCCGAGAGAGTGCTCGAAAGGCCAGCGTAATGACGTCGCTCAGTCTCACGCGAAGATAACCTCCTGGTCGAGACGCTTTAGAGCGTCCTCGGCTCGCTCCGGTTTGGCCACCGGCTCGTCGCTGACGAGGAGGCCATCGCGGAAATGGATGACTCGTTTGACAAAAGTGGCCATTTCCGTTTCGTGGGTCACCAGCAAAATGGTCAGCCCCTGGTCGTTGAGCTCTTGAAGAATCTGCATCACCTTGAGTGAGGTCTTGCTGTCCAGATTGCCGGTGGGCTCGTCGGCCAGCAAGATTGTGGGTTCGGTCACCAGGGCTCGCGCGATGGCTACCCGCTGCTGCTCTCCCCCGGACATCTGGGCAGGATAGTGATCCAGGCGATGACCGAGGCCCACCGACTCCATGACCTTGTGGCATAGGAGGCGGCGTTGCTTATGAGGCATCCCGCGGTAGAGCAAAGGCAGTTCGACGTTCTCCGCGGCCGTAGCTCGTGGAAGTAGATGAAAACCTTGAAAGACAAAACCAAGCTTTTGGTTGCGAAGATCGGCCAGTTGCTCGTCATCCATGCGTGACACCTCTACCCCATCCACCCAATAACGACCCTGACTGGGACGGGCCAGGCAGCCCAACAGATTCATCATGGTGGACTTGCCCGACCCGGAGGGCCCCATGATGGCCAGGAACTCTCCCTTTTGAACGTTGAAGGTGACACCTCGCAGGGCTCGCACGGCAGCGGGACCCTTACCGAACGTTCGCTCAAGCTGCTCGATCCGCAAGACCGGCTCAGGCTGCTGCATAGCACTAGAACATCCTTATACGAGAATTTCCGCCCCTGGAACTCGAAGCGGCCGGCTTGAAAGCGGAGGTGTCCTCGATGACCAGCTCGTCTTCGACTTGGAGATCAGAGGTGACCACTTCCGTGACGACTCCATCCGTCACTCCCGCCTGAACATCGTGAGGCACGAGAACGCCCTTTTCCAGGGTATAGACTTTGGAAGAACCAGGCGTATCCTTTTGCGCTTTCGGTGGTTGGAAACGAAGGGCCTCGGCGTTGATCAGAACGACATCCACTCTCTCCTGGTCGTAAACCTCGACGGTGGCTGTCATACCTGGCTTGAGCTGCAACTTGGGGTTTCCGGCAGCGACGATCACCGTATAGGTCACTACGTTTGAGGTCAGGACGGGGGCCTGGCGAACCTCCACCACCTCGCCCTGGAATTTCTCCTCTGGAAAGGCGTCGACTGTGAAGGAGGCTCTCGCGCCCACCCTCACTCGACCGATGTCGGCCTCGTCAACACTGGTTTCCACCTGCATCTGGTCAAGATTCTTGGCCAGTGTAAAGAGATTGGGGGCCTGAAACTGGGCGGCCACTGTTTGTCCCGCAGTGACCGCGATATCGAGTACGATGCCGTCGATGGGGGAACTTATGGTCGTGCGTTGGAGATTGATGCGGGCCGATTCCAGGTTGGCCTCGCTTTGCGCGACCTGAGCTTGAAAGCCTTTGATACGAGAATAGGCACCGGCCAGAAGTTCTTGGCTCGCACCCATCTTAATCCGTGCCACGTCCACTTCCGACTGACTTGCAGCGACGACTGTTTGAGAGGCGGTGAAGCTAGCCTGGGCACTGGCCAGGTCGGCTTGAGCTCCATCAACATCCGCCTGAGCGCCTTGATAGGCCGTGCGGGCCGTGTCCAGATCCGAGAGAGAGATGAGCTCTCGGTCATGAAGCTCTTGTGTCCGTTCAAAGGTGGAAAAGGCGTTGGTGCGGTTGGAGATTGCTTTGTTCAGCCGGGCTTGAGCAGAGATGATTCCAGACCTCGCGGTGAGCACACCGGCCTGGGACTGTTGGACCTTGGCCCGGGCCCCCACGATCGCTGCCTCGGCGGACTTCACGTTAGCGGAGGCGTTCCCCAGGTCGCCACGGGCGTTGTCCAGGGTGGCCATGGCATTGCTGACCGAAGCTTGGGCCTGATTGACCTGCGTTTGGTAGGTGCTAGGATCGAGTTGGGCCAGAATCTGGCCTTTCTTGACGGCGGAGTTGTAGCCGACGAAGACCTGATCAATGTTGCCCGAGACTTGACTGCCCACAAGAATTTGGGTGACGGCCTGAAGGGTCCCGGTAGCGGTCACCTTGGAGCGGACATCACCGCGGCTAACCGCCGCTGTCTTGTAACTGGGAGTGTCTTCCTCGGTGTGCGTTTGGGTCCACCACCATAGGGCGACGCCGACAAGAAGAAAGCTCAGGAGCGCGAAGGCGGATTTTTTCATGGGGAACCTTGAGAATCGCTAGCTATCGTGTGATATCTTCATACCATGTCCCGTAGGGGGAGACTCTCTCGGCCGCTTTCTCCTCAAAAAAGTCTCGAGAGGCCCGATAGCCCGGCTTCAATGTGCTGATGTTGTCCCCACGACGCACCACCAGATCTTCGATATTGACCTCCGCGGAGGCTGCAAGCGAGCAGAGTGCAGAGAACAGGACAACGGAGGCGACACGGATACAGATTTGTTTCATAGGAACACTCTCAATCAGGAGGCTGATGCCACCTTTTAGTCTTCGGCGACACCCTCCAAGGATAACCTTCAGGACCACGATCACCAAGTGACCGCAATAACCCATATACGAGTACTTATGGAACACGAACCGGGGCCTCCTCCGTGGTCCTGATCTATATCATTGCGGAATGTCCATCTCGAAACCTAACATGACTTCATGAAATACAAATTCCAAACCAGCTATCACTGGAGTGGCGAAAATCGCGGGCACGCCGAACCCGAAGATGGACCACAAATTGCCATCGCACCACCTCCAATCTTCAAGGGACCAAAGGGTCTATGGAGCCCGGAAGATCTCTTTTTGGCGAGTTTAGAGACTTGCTTTTTCCTAAGCCTTCTCTTCGAACTCAAAGGCTCCAGCATCGAGTTGCTATCCTACCAAAGCACGGCGAGCGGGACGGTCGAGAGAATCGACGGCGGGCTCTGCTTTAGCCATGTCGAAATTTGCCCGAGGGCTACCATTCGCGGCAACCTGACAGATTTCGAGAACCTTGTGCAAAAAGCCCACGCCGCCTGTCTGGTGAGCCGTTCAGTCAACACCGATGTTGTACTCAAACATGAGGTGCTCGTCGCTAGTACATGAGGTGCTCGTCGCTAGTGGTCGATCAGGCCTGATTTTCCTCCGCCAGAGTGACATCTCTGGCACTCCTTCATATACAGGTCCGCGCCAGGACTCAGCGCACTCCCAGGTTGGTGGTCAGGCTCGACCTTGAGCACCGTGACGGAGCTAAAGAACGGGGCCATCGTGAGAACCAGCAGTGCTGTCAGGGAACTGATACCCAGAACCAACCTGCGTCGGCAACCCGGGTCAGCCATGGGCAAGAACTCCCAGTCGCAAAGGTTCGATATAGGCTTTGGGGCATAATTTCAGTACTTCATCCAGACAGCCGGATTCCTGAACCGCGCGGGTGGCCAACACCGGGTCCTTGGTGCCGGAGGCCAGTAGCGAGCGGTTGACGACCCAGGCGTAGGGCTCGATGCCCGCTCGACGCAAATCAGCTTGTAGGCCGGCGGCTTCGTGAACCGGGGTTGGTTCGGCCAGGGTCACCAAAATGATGCGTGTGAAATTCTGGTCGCGCAGGCGGGGCAACAATTGCAGCACGGATTCGGGAGAGCCCTTCTGGTTTCGACTGACCTCGCGATGATAGGCTTCACTGGCATCCATCAGCAAGATAGTGTGCCCCGTTGGTGCGGTGTCGATTATAACGTAAGAGTCCTCTCCCTCGGCCACGGCGTCGGCGAAAGCTCGGAACACAGCGATCTCTTCCGTGCAGGGCGAACGCAAGTCTTCCTTCAGGAGGGCCAAACCTTCCTCGTCCAGATTCGGAGCCGCGTTGGCCAGCACTTCAGCGGTGTAGCGCGCGATTTCGCGAGGAGCGTCGATACGGTCGACGCGAAGGTTTCCTTCGACTCCCTCGAGCAGATCACCGGCGGGGTCGGTGGTGGTCAGCCGCACCTGGCAACCCTGGCCACTCAACTTGCGAGCCAACTCCAATGCCACCGTGGTCTTACCGACACCACCTTTCCCCATGGTCATGACGACACCCTTGCCGTTTGTCTGCAGTTCCTTGACCAGTTCATCGAGAGTTCCCAGAGCTGCCGGTACGGCCGGCAAGCATGGAACCTTTCCTAGCTCGTAGTGCGGGCTCAACAGGCTGCGAAGAGCAGCGAGACCGACCAGATTGACGGGTAAGAGGGGCACCTGGCTCCCTACCACTCCCTCAAGTTGCTCTTGTTGCAAAGCTCGCAGGGCCAGTGCCGTGGGGTCCTCACTGTGCTGCCCCAGCACACCGTTGATCAACAACTCTATATTGGAGATCCCCATCTCTCCCAGCTCTCGGCGCGTGCGGGCCGCTTCATTCAAGCTGGAACGGTCAGGCCGGGCCACCAGGACCACGGCGGTTTGGGCCGCATCTGCCAGGCGCTGCAAGGCCAGAGCATAGCGTTCCCGCTGTTCTTGCAGTCCGGCCAGGGGACCCAGGCAGGAGGCTTCGGCGGTGGTGGTATTGAGATAGCCACTCCAAGCACCTGGCAGACTAAGAAGGCGTAGGGTGTGACCGGTGGGAGCAGTGTCAAAGACGATATGGTCGTAGCTGGAGGCCACCTGATCGTCGGCCATCAAACCGACAAACTCGTCGAAGGCGGCAAGCTCGGTGGTGCACGCACCGGAGAACTGCTCTTCCATGTTGCGGATCACCGCTGGAGCCAGAACGTCTCTGTAGGGCCCAACGACTTTCTCTCTGTAGGCCGCTGCAGCCGCGTGAGGGTCCAAATTGCAGGCCCACAGGCCGGGCACATCCGGTAGCAGCTGAGGAATGGACGTCAGCGGCACTCCAAAAACCTCATCCAGATTGGAGGCCGGGTCGGTACTGACGATCAATACGCGCAGTCCCTGCTCCACCAGAGCCAGGGCTGTGGCACAGGCTAGCGAGGTCTTGCCCACGCCACCTTTACCGGTAAAGAAGAGATAACGTTTGTTTAGCGATTGCCACCAAATCATCCGCAACACTCTCCTCCCGAGCAGCAACTGCCGTCGTCAGCCACTTGCTCCGACACATGCACCCACTTTGCCAACTGCCGGCGGGAAGGATAGGCACCCTTGCAGACGATCTTGTCGTCCCACATAAAGATGGGCAGAAACTCATTCTCGGGTCCCATCTCGGCTAACACTTGAGGATGCTCTGTGAATGTCTTGATGTGATCCTTGAGGTTGAAGCGCTCTATCGTCACTCCTTGTTGTTTGAGAAAATTGAGATCGGCGACCAGTTGGGTAAGTTGAGGGTCGATGTTGACTCCACAAATCCCCGTGGAACAGCACATCGGTGGGTCGAAAACTTTCAATGTAGGCATGGAATTCGTCTCCTTAGTCGTTGTCTTCAGCGGGCGGGCGACTCTCGGCTCATCTTTTCCATTGGCTCATGACATTGCAACGTCGCCGACCAGGTAGGCTCTCACGGTTTGACGGCCCTGGCGACGCTACCAGAGGCTTGCTCCATGATCTTGACAAGGCTATCTTCGACTTGCTGAGCCACACCGTCTAGCTGGAGCGTCTTGAACATCCCCAGAAGCATGGTGGGCTTCAAACTGGCCATAACTGTCCTACCACCATCATCATAAATAGAGATACGGCAAGGTAGCGCGGTGGATAGGCTCATGTCTTTCTCCAACACACTCTTGGCTTGTTGTGGTTGGCAGACTTCGAAGATCAAGCACTGACGTGTGAACTCCACACCTTTCTTGTTCAGGGTTTGTTTGAGGTCATGAACGTGCAGGACACCGAAGTGGTTGGCCTCCACGGCAAGCTGCAATGCCTCCGCGGTTTCGCCCACCGTTTTTTCGGTGGAGATCTTGATTATCATTATCCTCTACCCCTTGCGATTCCCGCCCAGGCGCAAGGCGCAGAGAGACCCCACCCGGTTTCGGTCAGGGTAACCCGAGCCGAAGAGTTCTCGATAGACGGTTAGTGCCGGGTCGTCATTGTTGACCGGAGCGGCGGGGTTACTCTCGTCGGAGCAGGACTTCGCAGGACCCCAGGGAGAGCGGGTTAGCGAGTCGAGGACATTTCTTGGCGTTTCAGGGTTAACGAGGTCTGGGTTATTCACATTTTTGTTCCGATAAAGATTGTTGACATGAAACCTCCTTGGGTCCGATTTCTTCGGACCCGGTAATTCAAGTCTAACCGACGCATGAAGATGGCGACACCGCAGCGATACCGCAGAAAGGGTATTGCAATAACAACTCAGAGAAGCGGTGTACTTTCGTACCCACCCAGCGCTGCCACAGAACTCGTAGCCATGCGGCACCGCCTCTGACCGCTTCGCATCAATATGAAGTAACCAAAGGTTGGGTCGTTGGGGTCTCGAAACGTTCAATCCATGAAACTAACATTCTTATTGTCGCTCGTTTTAGTCGCTTTGCTCCCCGCCTTGGCCCAAGCGCAGGCCGATTCTCCCGAGCAGGCTCGTCGCGACTATGAAGTCCGACTCGATCGCCTGGAATCCAGGGCAGGGAAAGCGATGAACGCGCTAACCCGGGCCGACCTCACCATAACCTCGCTGGCAGACCGCCTGGAACAGACCTACATGTCGGCATCTCGAGTGGTCTATTACGAAGACTTCGAGCAAGCCACCGCAACACTTCGGCCGGCCGTGGCCGAACTGGGATCTTTGGTCGCCGACCTTGAGATCATGGTGGCTGACATCAAACCCGACCAAGCTCTTCACAAGAAAGCAACCCTCATACAAGCACGTATAGAGAAGCTCGGCATGAGGCTTGAGAGGGAACTGGGACTGGCCGCCTCGGGCCGGCGAGTCGAAGAATTCGCTACAAAAATTGTCAACGAGGTCCGGATCCCTCCCAGTTCTTTCCCTCTGACCGGAGGTGAAAGAGCCATGGCGCAGGAGATCGGCGATCTCACAGAACGCGCCGAACAGTCGCTACGAAAAGCTGAAAAGCTGAGTCGTGATCTGGTCGAAAAATCTGCCCTCGACTAGAAGAAGAACGACAGCCTTTCTTGCTCAAGAGATGAGCCGTGGCTTGAGTGGCGGCGAAGTTATCACACCCGGCGATCCCGGGTCTAGATCGATTCGGGGCTCTGGGTGGTTTCTGCTCCCAATCGCAGCCTCGATGATCGCCAAAGCTATGATGTCGGAGTGCTCGCTACGGTGACGCGGATACCCGAGTCCAAGTACCACCGGACCTATCCTTTGCCGGTCCCCGGGAGTAGCCTGGGAGGGCGTCATTCAGGGACCACCGGAGGTGCGCGTCTCAGTCCGGTGGGTATCCTCGACAGCATGGAGTGAAATTATGAAACAATTGGTCAAAGACCCACGTGTCTCCACAACTATGAAGGCACTGGTTTACCTGGGCCCCGGGAAACGGGCCTGGCAAGACCGACCCCGCCCGAAAATATCCGAAGCGGGCGACGCCATTGTTCGCGTCACCACTACCACCATCTGTGGTTCCGACCTTCACATTCTCAAGGGTGATGTTCCGACAGCCGCCGGCGGACTCATTCTAGGGCACGAAGGCGTGGGTGTGGTTGAAGAAGTCGGTTCCAATGTCTTCAACGTTCATAAAGGTGACAAGGTGATCATCTCGTGCATCACTTCCTGCGGAGGTTGCAGCTTTTGTCGCAAGGGAATGTATTCGCACTGTGTCACCGGCGGTTGGATCCTTGGTCACAAGATCGACGGCACCCAGGCCGAGTATGTGCGAATTCCCCACGCCGACAACAGCCTCTACCTTCTTCCGGAGCAGGCCAGCGAGGAAGCGGCCACCATGCTCAGCGACATTCTTCCCACCGGGTTCGAATGTGGCGTGATCAACGGACAAGTCAAGCCGGGTGACGTGCTGGCCATCGTGGGAGCCGGTCCGGTCGGTCTTTCCGCGTTGCTCACCGCCCAACTCTACTCGCCCGGTGAAATTATCATGGTTGATCTCGATCCTAACCGACTGGAAGCCGCTCTCTCTTTGGGGGCGACCCAGGCGGTCAATAGCTCCGACGGAGAAGCGGTCGCGCGGATCATGTCCTTGACCCAAGGCGCCGGCGTGGATGTGGCCATCGAGGCCGTTGGCGTACCTGCGACCTTCGACATCTGCCAGGCAATTCTGGCACCCGGCGGACATCTGGCAAACATCGGAGTGCATGGCAAGCCGGTCGAACTGCACATCGAGAAGCTCTGGTCTCAGAATATCACCCTGACCACAGGATTGGTAGACACACTCACAACTCCCATGCTGCTGCGCATCGTAGAATCGGGTCGCCTGGACGCCACCAAATTGATCAGTCACCGATTTGAGCTGTCCCAGATCATGGAGGCGTATGACACCTTCGCAAACGCCGCCCAAGAGGGCGCTCTCAAGGTCATGCTCAGGAACGCCTGATCCCGAGAGTAGCCGCACCCGAAATAACAGATGACGGACCAAGTGGGCAAAGCCTGGTGGCAAATCAAGACCATGAAGGAAGAGAATCGAGCTACCGTCGAGCAGATCGGTGAGAGGGGCGGACCCAGTCAGCACTACTTCGTGCTGCTTGTTCTTTCCACCCTGATAGCGTCCTACGGCCTCATTTCCGATTCCAGCGCCACCGTTATTGGAGCCATGATCGTGGCCCCTCTCATGGGTCCCATTCTCGGCCTCGGATTGGCCCTGGTGTCTGGCAACACCAGGCTCTTCTATCGTTCACTTACAGCCTCATTCTTGGGCTCCGGGCTGGTGATCTTAACCGGGCTTCTGGTTGCGGGAATCGTGGGGCCGGATAATATCGACTACGCCGTACGGGAGTTGGCCGGGCGAACCCGGCCAACTCTCTACGACCTGGCTATCGGACTGGCTGCCGGTCTTGCGGGGGCCTATTGCAGTGTGCATCCTCGGCTCCAGGCTTCCGTCGCCGGGGTGGCGGTCGCGGTCGCGCTAATGCCGCCGCTGGCCGTCACAGGCCTAACTCTAGCAGGCGCACTTACCGGCCGCGTTGCCTTCATTTCAGTCCTGGGCTCCTTCATGCTCTTCTTGGTAAACTTCCTCACGATCGAGATGGCCGCCGCCGTGGTGTTTCTCATGGCACGGGTGGGAAAGATTCAATCCTTAGTCGGGGAAAAGAGTTTCCTGCGGCACATTGGAGTCCAAGTAGCTCTTCTCATAGCGACCTCCGTATTTCTGACCAAACAGCTCAACGTCCTCATTCGCGAACGCCAATTCGAGAGAACCATCCACGCCGTGATAGAAACGGAGTTGGGCCGAATCCCCGGTGCCAATCTGGATGGTCTTCAGGTGACCCTATCCGGAGATCGACACCACCTGGAGATACTCGCCGTAGCGAGCTCTCGTAAGGAGATACAGCCGGCCGAAGTACGCGAAATCGAGAACAAGATCAACACGGGGCTACATCAACAGAGCGAATCGGCCGAAGCGTCACTTGTTGTTCGAGCGGTGAACTCGGCCTACGTCTCTCCCATTGGGTTTCTCTACCTTCCACCCGACAGCCCCCCAGACCCTCGGAGGGTCCGGCTGCAGAAACTTGAAACCGCGCTGAGAGAAGGCCTGGAAATGTATCCAGGTATGGAGTTGGAGTCTTTCCGGGAGCTGCCCGCTGGACCCGACCGCACGACTCACCTTCTGGTCACGGTCATCACCCCCTATCCGGCCGAACCTCGATTGGTGTCGGAGTACCAGGATCTTGTCAATCAGAAGCTGTCCGCTCAGACCGACGGTCACGATCCCGTCACGATGACCGTCAGAAGCCTGATCATGCGGAGCGCGAACGCGACGCGAAATGTCGAATTCAGCTCTCCTGAGATGGGTACGACTGAAGAACGCATACAGGAGAATTTCGAGCAGCAGGTACTAGGAAGGCTGGAGGCCATGGTTGTTCTGGAATCGGGCGCCCGATTGATAGAGTCACATCTCCGCGAAGTCAACGATTTCACCGGCCCGCAAAGGCCCGACAGTCACCTCAGTCGGAAACTGGTGATACACGCCGTAGTGGAAGCGCCACAACTGCTTGACTACAGTAAAGTGATAGATTGGGAGGACCAACTATCACAAGAGTTTTCTTATCAAGACACGAGAGTCGTGGTCGTGTTGACAGTGGAGAACAGAGTCGGTACGACCCTCCGTAAGCCCAAGAAGGATTGAAGATCCCGAACCACTATAGAGATCAACGGCTGGGGTTCTCACGAAAGGCCAGGACCAGAAAGACGAGCAGGCCGAGCAACACAATTAGGGCCAGCGCCGTGGTGCCCATGGCGCCAGCGTGAAGATGGGCACGCTTCATATAGGTCCAAGACTTATCCAAGACCGCCTTGATGGCCGCATCATCGTTATGGTACACGCTCTCTCTCACTTCCACGGCGGAAGCCTGCATACGGTGTTTGATAGCGTCTTCGTTGAGTCCGAAGACGATACCGAGAAACTGACCAAAAAGGATGGTAAGAGTCGCGAGCACGAGACCTACGGAGGCGGGACGCAAAAGAGACGTGAGTGACTCCGAGAAGGTGGTTCCGGCAATTTCATCTTTAGGCATATTATTCGATTCCTCCACGACTAGTCCATCAACTTCCTGGTTAGAATTCTGCGACGCATCCACTTGGCCTGGGGGTCAGAAGTCATGCAACACCGCAGGGGCAAAAGCGGCTCGGAGCGCGTTCAGCACGGCCAGAACGTCAATGATCTCCTGGCCAATGGCACCACTTACCGGGTCGAGATGACCCGTTGCCGCAAAGGCCATGCCCACCAAGCTGAGCGCCATTCCACCGATCGCACTCTGAAGGGCGATCGCTCTCATTCGACGGCTTATGTGCATGAACTCGTCCACTTTCTCCAGAGAGTTGTCCATGATGACGACTCCCGCCGCCTGCGCCGTGACGTCACTATTGTGCCCTATCGCCATGCCCACTGTGGCGGCCATCATGGCAGGGGCGTCATTGATTCCATCTCCCAGATAAAGTGTCTTGGCTGCCGCGGTTTGCTCCCGGACGATGGCCAGCTTTTCTTCGGGACTCTGCTCTGAGTAGATCTCTGAGATGCCGACCTTGTCGGCTAAATAGCGCACCTCTGAATCTCGATCTCCGGATATGATCATCACTCGCGAAAATTGATGCATTGGTCCCAGGTGGTCTAAGAAAGAGCGGCTTTCCGCGCGCGGTGCATCACGGAATCGCAAGGTCGCGGCATACTGTCCGTCGACCGCCACAAAGCACTCCAGCCCGCCGACCTCCGGGGGTAGTTGCTCCTCCGTTGCAGTATTCTGGGAAAGAAGCTTCCTGCGACTGGTAATCTGCACCTGAAGGCCGGAGATGCTGCCGCGCAGACCCTGCGAGGGCGGTTCACTCACCTGGGTGGCCTCCGGGATCTCTATCCCTTCGGCCTTCGCAGCCGCCAGAACTGCCCGAGCCAACGGGTGTTTCGAGTAGTACTCAAGACCCGCGACCAGGCTCAAGACTTCCTTCTGGTCAAAGGTCGGCGCGACCAACTGTTCGGTCAGGGTAGGCTCGCCGTATGTCAGTGTCCCGGTCTTGTCGAAGATAGCTGTTCGACATTCGGCGATCTGCTCGAGTACGACCGGGCTTTTGACGATAATCGACCGGCGGGCGCACAGAGATATGGATCCGATGATGGCCACAGGTATGCCGATTAGCAAGGGACATGGCGTAGCGATAACGAGTACCGCAAGAAAGCGAACCGCTTCTCCGCTGAAGGCCCAGGCCGCTCCGGCAACGGCCAGCGCCAGTGGGGTATACAATGCTCCCAGTCGGTCTCCCAGACGCCGTAGTTGTGGTCGGGTGGCTTCCGACTCGCGCATCACTTCCATAATTTTCGTGTAGCGAGAATCGGCAGCTAGCTTGGTGGCCCGGATGGTCAACACCGACTCCCCGTTGATGGCCCCTGAGATCACGGCCGAACCGGAAGTTTTCGTGATCTGGAAAGGCTCCCCGGTGAGGTAAGATTCGTCCATCACGCCACGCCCTTCGATCACCACTCCGTCGACCGGGCAGATGTCGTGAGGATAGAGCACGAGCGTGTCGTCGACCTTTACTTCTTGGAGTGACACCTCCACGATCTCCGATTCACGCTTCAGGTGCGCGATAGACGGCATTCGCTTGGCCAGTGCGCTAAGAACCGAGGAAGCGCTGCGTAAAGCGTAGCTTTCCAATGCTTCACCGCCGGAGAGCATCAATACGATGATCGAGCCGGCCAGATATTCGCCCAGCAAGAAAGAGGTCACGATGGAGATTCCGCCCAGCAGGTCGGACCCAAATTCCCGTGCCCAAAGCTTGCCTAGCAGATCATACAGCAAGGGCAAACCGCCTATCGCGAGTGTGACCAGCAGAGGAATCTGGTAACTGAACTCGGTGCTATGCAAACCAAACCGTAGCACCACGTGGGACAAGATGCCCAGGATGGCCAGAGCCACGATGACTGGTGTTTTGAGTTGCCAAATGTTGCCTGCCATTACCACGAGCATAGGCCCGCGAGAGGGTTCTACCAAGTGACGTGTATACTCAAGAACGGGTATTTTTTTCGCGACCGGATCACAATGAAGTCATCCACAAAACCCATGCTAGGAGAACGGTTAGGCCATCGAACTCATATCTCGGACGTGGTCTGTGCTTCATACCCCGAGATCACATCGAACAGCTCTTCATCAATCTGATTTTGCCGCAAGCGATGGTAGCTCCGGGTTAGGGTGCCGACCCGCTCTTCAATGTTTTCTTCGGCTCGTTGCATTGCTGCCAGGCGGCTGGTGTTTTCGCTCATCAAGGATTCCGCCGAGGCGCGAAAGAGCGAAACAAACAGATACTCTCGAACCAGGTCGGGCATGGCCCATGTACCGTTGTCGATCATCTGCGGAGGGCTTTGGGTCGGCCATTTTGTTTGCAACAGATCTTGCCGCCAGCCTTCGTCGAGAGGAAGCAGGCGTTGTCCCACCGGCTGGTAGCTCTGGGCTCCGGTCATTCGATTGTGGAATACCTGAACTTCGCCGTAATCGCCCAGGCTACGCCGGGCGTCACTTCGGACCTCGATCTCTTCAACCAGGGTGGTTATGGCACTGACAGAGTTCGGCACTGGAAGCACTCCTACCACCTGAAGACCGGCGTCGATCAAACTGCCGGCCACACGCTCTCCCACGGCCCACACGTCTTTGTCACCGATGGGCCGGGGTAGCTCCTCCACAACGAATTCAGTCAGTGACAGATTGAAGCGGCCTACTAAACCCTGATCGGACCCGAAGACGATAGCACAGGTACCGGCGACACTAGGTCGACCTTTCAGAGAGGGCCAGGCCGAGGTTTCCAGCAACCATGCTATCAAGGCGAGTTCCACGGTGCGAAAGTAGTCTTCCAGCGCTTGCACGGCATTAGAGTACTGTCCCACGCTGGAAGCGGCCAGGGCTTTCATGGTTCCGACTACCGAGGCCAGGTCCGCCGCGCTATCCAGTTGGTGACGAAGGCCGGCCAGTGTTTGATCCATTATGCTCCTTCATCCTTATTCTGACCACGGAAAGTCGCCAGCGCCCTTTCGGCCAGGCAAATGATCTCTTCTCTCTCGGGGGGCTGCAAATCCTGACCCGAGAGAATCCGCTCGCGTACCTCCGAGGAGATCTCCGACGAGGCTATCCGCAGGGCTTCCTCGGCCTGAGTCACCTGAGGGAGGGCGATGTCGTCGAGATAGCCCTCGGTCAGAGCTGACAGCATCGTGATCTGCTCCACAACAGTAACAGGCTGAGATTCGGCCTGTTTCAAGCACTCACGCAGCCGCTTCCCGTGCTCGATCAGCTGGTTTGTTCGAGTGTCCAGTCTGGTTCCGAAACGGGTGAAATTTTCCATCTCTTCGAACTGCGCATAAGCTAGCTTCAGATCACCCGCCACCGACCGGAAGGCATTCAATTGGGCCTTTCCTCCAACCCTGGACACCGACTTTCCGATGTCCACCGCGGGAAGGACCCCCAGGGCAAATAGGTCCGGAGAAAGGAAGATCTGGCCATCGGTGATGGAGATCAGATTGGTGGGAATGTAAGCTGCAATATTCTGAGCCTCGGTCTCGATGAGCGGCAGAGCACTGAGGGAGCCGCCTCCTAGTTCCGGCCGCAGGTGAGTGGAGCGTTCAAGCAAGCGCGAGTGAATATAGAAGATATCTCCGGGGAAGGCTTCGCGACCGGGTGGCCGCCGCAACAGCAAAGACAGTTCTCGGTAAGCACGAGCGTGTTGGGTCAGATCGTCATACACGATCAGCACATCCCGCCCCTGTTCCATGAAGTGTTCCGCGATGCTGGTCGCGGCATAGGGAGCTATATACTGTAAGCCGGGCGGGTCGTTTCCTTCCGTGACAACCACGACCGAATACTCCAGGGCTTGGTGCTTTCGAAGCTTGGCCACGACCCTTGCCACTGCCGAAGCCCGCTGCCCGATTGCGCAATAGACGCACAACACGTCCTGCTCGCGCTGATTCAAGATGGTGTCCACGGCAATAGCGCTCTTCCCGGTCTGGCGATCGCCAAGGATCAGCTCTCTTTGACCTCGCCCCACAGGGATGAGGGCGTCGATCACCTTGATCCCGGTTTGCAATGGAACCGAGACGGGCGCGCGATCCATGATAGGCCTGGCTTCCCTTTCCACGGGTAGCCTGTGACTGGTCTGGAGAGGTCCGCCGTCGTCAAGTACCTTCCCGAGTGGGTTGACCACCCGGCCTAACAGAGCCTCTCCCACCGGAACGTCGGTCACTCTCTGGGTCCGTCGGACTTCATCGCCCGCCCTCAGATTGCGTGCATCACCAAGCAGCACTACACCCAACAGCTCCGCGTCCAAATTGAAAGCGACCCCGAACAAGCCGTCGGGGAACTCGACCAGTTCTTCAAAGCCGACGTTCGGTAGACCGCGAACCTTGGCTATACCGGTCGTCACGCTGGCCACGGTTCCGATCTCACGAGGCGACAGACCGGTCCGGCCCGTTTCCCGGGCCCTGGCCATATCGTCAAAAGCCTGGTCAAGTGCCTGAGACAAGTTCCTCATGAGGCGGAACCGGACGCCGGCTCCGGCCCATCTACGGCCACCATTTTCAGGTCGCTAAGGCCGCCTGAAAGGCTCCACGACATTTTGTAACCTTCCGTGACAAGCTCGAAACCCGCCACCAGGTCCGAAGAAACCTCGAAGCGAGGACGGCATTCGGCTCCCAGTAAGAGGGCAAGAGCCTGCTTGAGACTCCCACGCTGGGCAGATTTCAACTCGAAGGCGGAGCGCAGGACGGGCGACAGGGTCTTAGCCTTTGAGAGGATTTTTCTCTCGTTCGCCTCAAGCCTGTCCAGACGCTGTAAAAAGACCTCTAGCATCCGGTCCTGGATCTCCACATCCGCAAGCTCTTTAAGTACATGGCCGGCCAGGTTAAACGCCTCCTTCTGGGCCCGCGAATAGAGCGCTTGGCAAAGGTCTTTCTCTTGCTCGGCAAGGGCCTTGGAGCTGTTGGCCATTATCTTGTCGGCCGCTGTCCGGGCCTGCTCCAAGACGCCTCTGCCTTCTTTGTCGGCGACCTCGCGCGCTATGATCAGCAGCCCCTCGCGTTGCTTCTCGAACTCCACATTTCGGCTTGCTAAAGTTTTCCGTTGTTGCTCCGCCTCATCTTGTTTGGCCCGCGCGTCCTGCAAGGTGGCGGCGATCGCCTTTTCACGTTCCTCGATGGCACCGAGGATAGGCTTGTAGAGATAGCGCCTCATGAGACCCATGAGAATCAGGAAGTTTACCATTTGAGCGAACACGGTAAAGCCGTCTATCAACAAGAGCTATCGGCCGCCCGTCTGAGCGATGGCCTGGTTCCAAAAAGGATTGGCGAAGATGAGAATCATGGAGACCACAAAACAGTAAATAGCGGTCGATTCAATCATGGCCAGGCCCACGAATAGGGTTCTAGTAATACTGGCCGAGGCATCGGGCTGTTGGGCCAACGCCGTCATGGCCGAGCCGACTGCTCGCCCCTCGCCCAGAGCCGGTCCCAGGCAGCCGAAGCTGGTGGTTATTCCGGCGGTGCAAATCGATGCCACGGCAATGGCTGTGATACTGTCCATACTATGATTCTCCTTGAATTGGCTGAGTGTGAGTGGCCGCCGCTATGTAGACGGTGGCCAAAAGACTAAAGATATAGGCCTGGACCATGCCGGTCAAAAGACCCAGGGCAGTCATGAGAATGGGAAATAAAAGCGGGGTGATGGTGAGCAGTATGGCCAGGATCACGGCACCGCTCATCATGTTGCCGAATTTCCGTGATACCGAAGAGAGGTACCGCAAGGAACACCCAGATGGCCAGACCGGCCGTGGTGGAGAGCGAGCCCGTGGGCGGTTCGTAAAAGGGTAAGATGGTAGCCAGATTGGCCGACGCCAAAAAGACGAACAAAGTTCCGATGAAGGTCAGGTGAAACTCTCGGGGCGCCAGTCCGACGCTTGCCATTTGACTCTTGACGGTGCTGACCACAATCTCTAGAGCACTCTGCCAGGACGAGACCATGACCCCGGAAGACAATCGGCGAGTCATCAGCTTCGCTCCCAAGGCCAACACAAGCATGAGGACCCAGGTGGTGACGATGGTCTCGTTAAGCTTGATTACACCATATTGCCAAAAAACGATCTCGTCCGAACTAAGATGCATGGGGGTGCTCCCGATACACCGAACATCGAGACGTGGCCCTCAGCGTGACCTCACGAGCGAGCACAAAGCCCAGCAACGACGGCACAAGCCACCGAGGATCACGCTGAGCCACCAGGACGAACCCTCCGATGACAACCGCGGATCGCAGCATCAGGCTACCAAAAAACCAGAGTGCCGAATGGCGCGATCTCAGGCCCTTTGTCACGGTGAAGTGAAGCCCGAGGAAGAAAAAGGCACCTAAGCAAGCTCCATAGAGAAAGGACATCGTCAGGAAACTCCAGTTACTCGACATGGGGGTCCTCAGGCAGGTGATGGCCCAACCCCGCCTCTTGCTTTCTCACCCAGTGCCAGGCGTTCCAGCATCCCAGGACCAGTCCGGCGACCAAAAAGACCAGGGTCCAGGACCGGGGTCCGGGGTAGCTCCGGTCTATCCAGCGGCCAAACGCGGCACCGAGCAAGGTGGGGGTGACAACCGCCCAGCCGATCAGGCCGGACACGGCGACGCCAGACCAATTGGTGGAAGAGTCCTGGTCTTTGGCGCGCAGTTTTCGCTTCTCTTGAAGGCCCACCTGACGACCGTAAATCCGCCCGCTTTTTCCACTGGATTGCTGCTTTTCCGTCAACGTTGGAACTCCGCAAAACGTCGGAGCATGGAGGTCTCGAGTTTGGCAAGAACCAAACGAACGTCGGCCTCTTGTTGGTCCAATTCCAGAAAGCCCTGCTCGACAGCCTCATGAAGCTGTCCCAGGTCGTGTCCCTTGATAGCGTTGCGGACCGAGAGGGTGACCTGAAAACCGGTCTTGACCAGGAGACCCCGATCGAAGGCCATATAATGCTCGCCGCCGCTCAGCTTCTCGTAGACCAGGATTCCGGGGCTGAGAATGGCCACGCAATCGCGTCGCCGAGGTAGGATACCAAAGGAGCCGTGACCTGTGGTCGGCACGATTCGTTTCACCCCCCCCCTCAAGGTTCATGAAAACGCCGGACGGTATCAAGACTCTAAGCGACATGAGGCTGCTCTCCAACCCGACCTCCTTGGACTGCCGGAGAATTCTTTTCCAGCGCTTCGTCGATCTTGCCGATCATATAGAAAGCGTCTTCGGGGAGTTCCTTGAACTCGTCGGCCAGGATTCTTTCGCAGCCATCGAGGGCGTCTTTGAGGCTCACATCTTTGCCTTTGTGACCCGTAAACTGCTCCGTGGTATAGAAGGGTTGAGTAAGGAATCGGTCCAAGCGGCGAGCCCGTTCCACCAGGGCCCGATCAACCGGTGAAAGCTGTTCTAGTCCCAGCATGGCGATAAGGTCTTTGAGGTTCTCGTAGTGGGCCAGAGTACTACGAATCTGCTGAGCTAAACGGTAGTGGCGGTCGCCCAGGACGCTGGGATTGGCCATCTTCGAATTCGACTGGAGCAGATCGATAGAGGGATAGAGACCTTCCGCGGCCCGAGCACGGGAGAGTACCAGGGAAGCCGACAGATGGGAAAAAGTATGAACCGCGGCAGGGTCGGTAAGATCGTCCGCGGGAACGTAGACGGCTTGGATCGAGGTGATGGCGCCGGTATCCGTGTTGGCTATCCGCTCCTCCAACCCGGCGAGCTCCGTTCCCATGGTGGGTTGATATCCTAGTCTCGAAGGCATAAACCCCATCAGACCGGAGACTTCCATGCCGGCCTGAATGAAGCGAAAAATGTTATCCACTAGGAGCAAAACATCTTGATGTTCCTCGTCGCGAAAGTACTCGGCCATGGTGAGCGCGACATGGCCTACTCTGAAACGCGCGCCGGGTGGTTCGTTCATCTGGCCGAAGATCATGACCATGTCGGCTAAGACGCCGGCGGCCTTCATCTCACGATAAAGCTCCTCGCCTTCCCGACACCGCTCTCCAATACCGCAGAACATACTGATACCTTTGTGACGTCCCACCATGTTATGAATCATCTCGGTCAAGAGAACAGTCTTGCCTACCCCCGCGCCTCCAAAGAGTCCCGCCTTGCCACCTCGCTCCAAAGGTATCAGCACGTCGATAGCCTTGATGCCGGTTTCGAAGATCTCCGAATCCGTAGAGCGGCGTGACAATGCCGGGGGATCGCGGTGAACCGAGCGCCACTCCACATTCTCCGGCTGCGGCAGCCCGTCGATACCGTTTCCGAAAACATCGAACATTCGTCCCAAGAGGCTCTTGCCTACTGGTGCTTGCATTGCCCCACCGGTGTTGCTCACGCTTTGGCCCCGAGCCAGTCCCTGAGTGGGGTTTAGAGCGATTCCCCTGACCACCTCAGTATTGAGCTGGGCCAGGACTTCGATGGCAATTTCCTGTTGGTATCCCGTCCTCAAGAGAGTGTGAATAGCGGGTAGATCCTCCGCGAAGCGCACGTCCACCACGCTTCCCCGGACGGCCACTACCACGCCCGAAGTCCCAACCGCTAGCTGTGGTGCGCCGCTCATGATTGCGAGGTCGTCCATTTCCAGTTCCGAATCTCGGGCATATCTTCGCCAAATTGCTCGATGTAACGTCTATGCTCGAACAGTTTTTCTTGCACGAATTGGTGGACGTAGGCTGCCTGGGGCGCCAGCCGTGGCAGACGATCGATCACGTCGCTGAAGAGGTGAAATCGATCCAGATCGTTGCGTACAACCATATCGAAAGGTGTTGTTGTCGTGCCCTCTTCCTTATAGCCACGCACATGGAGGTTCTTGTGATTGGTGCGACGATAAGTGAGTCGATGAATCAGGGTTGGATAGCCATGAAAAGCGAAGATGATGGGCTTGTCGGTAGTGAAGATGGCGTCGAATTCGCGGTCGCTGAGTCCGTGAGGGTGCTCGCTTGAGGGCTGGAGTTTCATGAGGTCGACCACATTGACGACACGAAGCCTGAGGCCTGGGAACTGTTCTCTTAGCATCTGAACGGCGGCCAGGGTTTCCAGGGTGGGGATATCGCCGGCGCAGGCCATCACGGCGTCGGGCTCGGCCCCCTGATCGTTGCTGGCCCAGGCCCATATCCCCAGTCCGGCGGCAGCGTGTCGTTGGGCGCTATCGATATCCAGCCACTGCGCCTCCGGCTGCTTCCCGGCAACGATGACATTGACATAATCCCGGCTGCGCAGACAGTGATCGGTGACCGAGAGAAGCGTGTTCGCGTCGGGGGGAAGATAGACCCGAATAACTTCAGCCTTCTTGTTGATCACGTGGTCGATAAAACCGGGGTCTTGATGACTAAATCCGTTGTGATCCTGGCGCCACACCAAAGATGAAAGGAGATAGTTGAGGGATGCTATGGGACGTCGCCAGGGGACTTGCTTTGCCACCTTCAGCCACTTGGCGTGCTGATTGAACATGGAATCCACGATGTGAATGAAGGCCTCGTAACAGCTGAACATGCCGTGCCGGCCTGTTAGCAAGTAACCTTCCAGCCAACCTTCGCACTGGTGCTCGCTGAGCATCTCCATGACTCGACCGTCGGGGGTCACGTTCTCATCGGTATCCAGAATCTCGGCTGTAGAGCAACGGTTGGTCACTTCAAATAAACTATCCCAACGGTTGGACGCTGTCTCGTCAGGGCTGAAGATACGGAAGTTCAGGGGATTAGATGCCATCACATCCCGCAGGAACTTGCCTTGAGTCCGGGTGGCTTCGGCCGTCACGGCTCCAGGAGCGGTCACCTTCACGGCGTAGTTCCGAAAGTTGGGAAGGCTTAAAGCTCTCAAGAGTTTACCACCGTTGGCATGCGGGTTTGCCCCCATGCGTCGGTTTCCGGCAGGAGCCAAAGCCGCCAAATCGGCTCGCAGCTTTCCGTTTTCATCGAAGAGTTGATCAGGCTCGTAGCTCTTCAACCAATCCTCGAGAATCTTCAGGTGACCGGGGCGGCTCATATCGCTTAAAGGAACCTGGTGGGACCGAAATGTGCCCTCTACAGGCCGGCCCTCGACTGTCTTTGGACCTGTCCAACCTTTGGGGGAGCTAAGAACGATCATGGGCCAGCGCACGGGCTCTTGGAATCCTTGGCTCCTGGCCTTTTGCTGGATCTGCCTGATTTCGGCAACGGCGATATCCAAGGTGTGGGCCATTCGTTGATGCATTTCCATCGGTTCGTCGCCTTCGACAAAATAGGGGCGGTAACCGTAGCCGTAAAATAGAGATTCCAGGTCCTTGCGGGGGATACGTGCGAGTACGGTCGGCCCCGCGATCTTATAGCCGTTAAGATGAAGAATGGGCAGGACGGCGCCGTCGCTGACCGGGTTGAGAAACTTATTTGAATGCCAACTTGTGGCCAACGGTCCCGTCTCGGCCTCGCCGTCACCCACAACGCAGGCCACTAACAAATCCGGGTTGTCGAAAACCGCACCGAAAGCATGAGACAAAGAGTATCCCAACTCTCCACCTTCGTGAATGGAGCCCGGAGTCTCCGGCGCCACGTGGCTTGGAATGCCGCCCGGGAAAGAGAACTGCTTGAAGAGGCGTTTGAGACCGGCTTCGTCTTGGGAGATTTCGGGATAGACTTCGCTATAGGTGCCTTCGAGATAGGTGTTCGCGACGACACCGGGCCCTCCGTGGCCCGGTCCCGCGACAAAAAGCATGTTGAGGTTGTGAGCCTTGATGGCACGATTCAAGTGAACATAAATAAAGTTAAGTCCAGGAGTCGTTCCCCAGTGCCCAAGTAGCCTAGGCTTGATATGGCTGAGTTGAAGAGGCTCTTTTAAGAGCGGATTATCATAAAGATAGATCTGTCCGACCGAGAGATAATTTGACGCTTGCCAGTAGGCGTGCATCCGCTCCACAAGAGCTCGCTCCACAAACGAAGGAACCTCTTGACGGTTGAAAGTGCGCTGCATCGTCATTTTCTGATGTCGCTCCTGCCGGACGTCGCGCGTCCTTATGATTTGTTCTATCTATCGCGGCCAGGCGTGGACCCGTTACGACACCTTTTCAAAAGACTCTACGCCTGAAAAGTGTTTTGGCGAAGTGACCGTAATACTCGGATTATCACCGTGCGTGTACTTGAATGGGAGCGGCTTTTGAGTACATCAATAACTAGGCGACATTCATTCCTCAGCCTATCCTCAAAAAGGGGAATCTGGATGAGGAAGACCGGAGGGAAAGCCGTCGAACGGGCAAGAAGAATAATCTGGGCTGTAGGTGGCCTGATCATAGCGCTACTGATTGGCCGATTCTTTGTCTCTGTCTTCAAAATCGCTCTCGAATCAGGAGCCACGGAATTTTTCTGTTCCTTGACCGATCCTATCCTGTTGCCGGTTCTAGTACTCTTCGGCCAACAACCTCCCCATGAGCCGAGGATGATTGAGTTTTCAGCTCTCATCTCCGTCGCATTCTATCTCGTTATAGCAGACAGTCTATCGAAACTGACGATACT
The DNA here is from genome assembly GCA_041676625.1 of Vulcanimicrobiota bacterium. GTDB lineage: Bacteria > Vulcanimicrobiota > Xenobia > Xenobiales > JADMJV01 > JAEXNA01. The sequence goes on along the minus strand of JBAYRN010000016.1, from coordinate 23,554 downwards.
ACTTGCATCAAGAAGCGGCTTGATGCAGGCGAAGAATTAGAACTTAAGCCTGGCCGACATCCTTGCTGACCCTATCCGTATACCCCCCTTCGCTCCATCCTCCGGTTGACGGCGGGATGCTCGGTGTTTATCCAAGCGGCGCTGTCGACAGAGATGGTCTCGACTTACCTTTGAAGAGGGAGACTGACTTCTGAAAGGCACAAAATCATGACAACGGCAAAAAAAGCCCTCGTAGCATCCTTCGCCATCTTCGCGGTAACATCGTTTGGGCAAGCTCAAACGGTTGTTACGGAAACGAGAAGCGAAACGGAGATCTTCCAAACCAACCTTGGTCCCGGATATTCAGAATCCATCAATCTGGCAACCGTCAAAGAACTCGACGGCGCGGTCCAGAATGGAGTAGAGTTTGAGCAACCTAACAACTTCATGTCCGACGAAGGCGTCTACCGATATGCGTACTACGAGAAGACCGGTGTTTGGCTGACTCTCGGGGAGGCTCGAGTAGCGCTACGAACCGAGAGTTCGGTTGAGAACATCTAGTTGGAAAGTATGGTTCGGTAGATCTTTTCGTAGCCACAAACCATGGCTTCGATCGAGAAATGCGTTTCCACCCGGCGGCGGCAAGCCGAACGGTTGAGCCCTCCTAATTGGCTCACGGCAGCCACCGCCTGGTCCACGTTGTGGACCAGGAATCCGGTCTCTCCGGGGGCCAATACTTCTCTACAAGAGCCCAGATCCATGGCCACCACCGGCACTCCCGCGCAATTGGCTTCAGCCAGTACCAGGCCGAACCGCTCGGGGATGGTATTGAGATGAAGTAGACCGCGGGCCTGGGCGAAGAGATCGTTTTTTTCCGCCACTCCCAGAGGGCCCAGGTAGATAGCTGAGACTCCGTCCAGGTGGGGTTCGATCATCTCTTCAAAGTAGGCGCGGTCTTGAATCACTCCCCCGATGAGCAAGCGTAAATTCGAGGCTCTGGCCACTTCAAGTGCCAGGTGCAACCCCTTGTCGGGATGGATCCTTCCTAAAAAGATGAGGTCGTTACCGGGCCTTTCTTGGAAAGGGTAGAGGCTGCAATCGATCCCGTTGTACACGGTACCGAGATAGTTTAAATCAGGACAACGGTCTGACTCGCTGATGGAAACGAAGTGACCCTCACGATACTTTCGGTACATCGGCATGATTCGGGGCGAGGAGAAACCGTGAATCGTGGTGAGCACCGGAGTTGAGACCAGATGGCTGTAGGCCAGTGCCATGAAGTCGTAGTGACTGTGAATCAGATCAAACCGGTCCGACTGCTCGAAGCAGTTGGAAAGATGTAGATACTCACAGACTTTAGCGTCGACGTCTTTGTCCTCTTCGTACCCGTGTTCAACCACCGCTTGCAGATCCGCGTTGGTGATGGAGTCGCCGGTGGCAAATAGAGTGACCTCCCAACCGCGCTTCACCAGCCCCTCGGCGAGGTTGCTCGCTACTGTTTCCCAGGCGCCGTAGTGGCGTGGTGGGGTTCGCCAGGCCACCGGAGAAAGGACTGCGATTCGGTTCTTCTCTCTCACCAAAGACCTTCCACCCAGGAATTTCTCCCGGAAAGGGCTGGTTCCGGCGGACTCGGGACCTCGGTCCGAAGACAGGCGATGAAAGCTTCTATCACCCGTTTCGTCTCGTTGTGGTCTCGGACTTGAATGCACTCCACACCGAGCTCTTTGACGGGGTAGTCGTTGCCACCCGGAAAGAGGGCGTCTCCAACGAAAACCATCTCCGCCAGGCTGACTCGAAGGGAGTCTCTCAGTTTTTTAATACCGAAGGCTTTGTCCACGCCCAACGGCGTCACGTCGATGGAGGTGGTGCCGCCCAGCCTTACCGAGAACTCGGGGAGGATAGTGTCCAGGAACGATTTCATCTCTTTGCGCTTCGCGAAATCAGGGTCCCAACTTTTCTTCTCCTCCAGAGGTGCGTCCTGACCGAGGGCCGAGAAAGTTATCTGGCTATCCCTATCCTCGATGGTCTCGCCCCAGCGCTTCTCCGTACGCAGGCCAAAAAGCATGGAGGCTTTTTGCAAGGAGTCGATGATCTTCTTTTTCTCTTCGGCTCGGAAGCTCTGGGCGTAGAGTTGCTTCCAGCCGCTCCCATAGTGATAATATTTGGTGCCACAGGTGGGCAACAGGAAGAGCCTCTTCAGATCTCCCTTTAAGGAAATGCCCGACAGCAGTTGGGCCTGAAATTGTGGCCAGTCCCCTCCTGAGATCACGGCCACTGGAACAACACCTAGAAGACATCCCAACAGTTGGGCCATCTCTGCGTCCAGGGCAGATTTGCTCTGCGCTAAAGTACCGTCGAGGTCGAAAATGACCAGCTTCTTCATAGCGATCCTACTAACTCCGCCAACAGAGCCTTCAAGTCAAGGCTAGCGAATTTGGTGGAGCGATCAGACACTCCGTACGGCAAGATCAGTCTCCCCGCGTGAACGAGCCCTCCGCAGCTGTAGACGACATTGGGAACATAGCCGTCCCGCTCACTCTCGGTGGGCATCAGAAGCGGCTCCGACAAACGCCCAATCAACCGTTCAGGATGGTCCAGGTCGAGCAAGTAAGCTCCGATGCAGTATTTTCGCATGGGCCCCACTCCGTGAGATAGGACCAACCAACCCGCCTCGGTTTGGATAGGAGAACCGCAGTTTCCGATCTGCACCAACTCCCAGGGGTAGGCAGGCCGAATCACATCTTCCGATTCGTACCAAAAATGGATGTTGGGCGAGTACATCAGACGTATGTTCTCGCCGCCCTGCCGGCTCAACATGGCGAAGCGGCCGTCGATCTTGCGAGGGAATAGCGCCATTCCTTTATTTTGGGCCGCCGGGCCGTTGAGCGTGATGAAACGGAACTTCAGGAAGTCGTCGGTCTCAATGAGTTGAGGTAGTATCAGGCGGCCGTCGTAGGCCGTGTAGGTGGCGTAGTAGCGAGAGGGCTCGCCCTTCTCCTCGAATCTCACAAAGCGGGCGTCTTCGATTCCGTTTATCTGGCACGGCGTGGAAGGAAAAATTACCCGCTCGGAAAGGGTCTGCTTGGGACTGAACTGGATTTCATAGTTCGAGATAGCCAGCGCTAAAATGCTGTCGTCCACCGCGAGGTCGGCCTGTTCGTCCGTTACCAGGTTCCGTCCTCGCCATCTCTCACGGGCCAGACATTGCTGCAGATCTTCCAGGCTAAAGTGATCGTCGAGGTGTTCACACATCCGGCGGGTGAAAGGGCTGGCCAATCCTAACTCAAACAGCTTTCGACCGAAGAGTTCTCTCTCGAACATGGGATTATGGACCCTCCGGGGTTCCAGGGCGAAACGGCTGACGGGGTCCAAGCTGAGGGTTCCCTCGGCGTCTAGCAAGCCGGAACGAAAGGTGATGGACGAAATGTGTCCTTCTCCTGTGGCGCGCAGGCTGAGTATGAAGCGAACCGAACCCGGAGGGACAGAGGACTGATCGGGATGCGCCACGATGGAGGGGTTGAAGAGAGCCGAAGACTCCAGGGCGTACTCCGAGCAAAAGTAGGCACCTGCCAGCATTTTTCGCTCCGAACAGATCTGCTGATCGCTGGGAAGCAAGGAACGCACCTGTTCAAACCGCTCCAGCATGAACTCCCTTAATCCCTGATGACGCCCTTCAAATTCGCCTAGCACGGTCTGTAGCAGATCCGAGATCTGCGATTGCGGAATAGCGAGAACTCGACTGAGAATATTCTGGCCTTGTTCCTTGCTAGAGAAAGCAAGAGGCCTGAGCAGTACCCGGCCTGGATCGGGGTTGATCTGAAGGTCGAGACGTTTGACTTGAAGCTTCACCGGGTTTGCCACACCGGCTCAAGAACCGTGGGCATCTTCAAGAGAGACATAGTTCGTTGAGCGTTGCGGACTTCCGCCAGAGATAAGAGAAAGGAAAGCGAGGACTCGGCCCCCTGGTTCTGGTTGAGGCGGTGAGGATGAAGCCCGTCACGACAGCCACCGGTGGTGGAATCGTAGACGGACAAACCGAGGTCGTTTCGGCCTATGAACCATTCGAAGGCCTGTACTGCACGCGTATACCAAACGAGACTAGAGGTTGCCCGGAAGGCCTCCAAACAGGCCGACAAAGTGGCCCAGATTTCGACAGGCTGTTGATCGTATTTGGGCTTCTCTTGACCTTTGCGAAAGACAAAATCGGAGCCCACGGGCTTCAGATGGTGTAAATCCGAGCCTTGCAAATCGACGAGCCACTCCAAGGCCTCAAGGCCTGCTTCCAGCACATATTTCTGTCGGCTCTGACGACCGCAGGCGATCAAAGCCTGGGCCAACCTTGGATTGTCGTAGGAGAGAAAATCCTCGAACCAACTCCAGCGTGGGACGGCGTTTGAGCGAAAACTGGCGTGGAGGCGCTCGGCCAGTTGGTGGCTTACCTGGGTCACCTCTCTATCACCGGCGAAGCGAAATAGATATTCTACAACCCCCAGCAGTGAGAACGCCACTGACCGAAGCGACGAAAAGTCTGAAACAGCCGGAAGGGCGTCGAGAAAGAGTTGGCGATTCAGTGTGCTGCAATGCCCGGACGGTGTATGGCGTATGGCCATCCCCAGTGCCCAAACGGCCCTGCCATGGCTGTCGGCCGATCCCACTTCCTCAAGCCATCGCCTCTCAAAACTCATAAAGTTTCGGAATCTTCCCGAAACCCGATTGAAGGCATGGGCCAGGAAGGCAGAATAGGTCGAACGCAACTGTTCCGCGGTACCCCGGCTCGCGCCCATCTCTTCTAAGAAATAGGTGAGCATGAGCCCGCGAGCGTTGTCATCGGTGCAATAGCCATGAGAAAAGTTCGGTACGGTATAAGAAGCGTGCTGAAAAACTCCGGTGGAATCCGTCATTCGCAGTAGATGGTCGAGTTTGAGTTCCGGCAGTTTTGCCGGCTTGCCGTTGGCAGACGGTATGACCTGCCGGGCCAGCCGGGCGGAGGTCTTTTCTTCACGTGCTTTCTTGAAACTCTCCAGGTAGCGACCCACCACCCTCGACCAGACCATGTCACGGCCCTGCAGATAGGCACGGCGGCCCATCGATAGGCGCTTCTCATCATCAGCCAGCAGTTCGCTCAGGGCTGTGCAGATGGCGGCCGAATCGCCGAAGGGCACCAGAATGCCGTCTCCATTTCCCAGTAGCTCCCGAGCGTGCCAGTAGGGGGTAGAGATAACGGGTATCCCGCAACCAAAAGCGTAGGCCAAAGTGCTGGAGACAGCCTGGGCTTCATTGGTGTAAGGGGTCACGTAGATTTCGGCGGCGGCGATGAAATCTTTCAATTCATCCAGTTCTAGAAATCGATTCTCGAATTGGACGTGCCGTTCGAGACCCAGCTCTCGAGTCAAATCTTCCAGGAAGCTTCGATAGGATTCGCCCTGCTCTTTCACGAGATTGGGATGGGTCGCTCCCACCACGAGATAGAGAATATCCGGATGGGCTTCTATCACTCGGGGGAGAGCCCGCAGGGCGTGTTCGATGCCCTTGCCGGGAGAAAGCAGACCGAAGGTCAAAATCAACCGCCTTCCGGAGAGCTTGGGGAAGCGCTCTTTCAGGTCGGTTGAGTTGGGGTCGATATCGGGAATGCCGTGATGGATTCGATCGATCTTGGAAGGCTCCACCTGATAGAGGTCGATGAGCATTCGCTCCATCTGTCGGCTCATGACCACCAACCGCTGGGACAGACGGATCAGCTCATGAGTCACTCTTTCTTGAGTCGGAGTCGGGTTTTTCAGGATGGTGTGCATGGTCGTGACCACGGGGGCTTCTAGCTGTTCGAGCAGAGCCAGAATGTGGCTTCCGGAGGGCCCGCCGTAGACTCCGAATTCGTGCTGCAGACAGACCGCATCCGGGCCCTGATTGTTGAGGTGGTCGGCGGCCCTTCGGTAGGAATGCAGGTCTTGCTCCTCCATCTCAAAGACCACTTCCGGACCAAAGTCGTAGTAGCCGGGGTTGTCCGTCACCGAGACCACGGAACAGCGCGTCTTGGGAAAACTCGACGCGGTGTTCCGGCAAAGGTCGCTAGTGAAGGTGGCGATTCCGCATTTGCGGGGCAAATAGTTTCCCACAAAAGCGACCTGAGAGAGACCCTCGATCATAGATCTTTGGCGTCTTTCACGGAAGACAGATCAACGTCATAGGTGCTTGCTTCGTCCTTGGAGTTACGATCCGCGTAGATGTTGTTGTCGAGGTTCTCAAGATCAAGGTCCGCGATGAAGTCTTCAGAGAGGTAATACACCCCGTCATAACTGCCGATGGCCAGTGTCGGTCGTGCGACGGTGGGTGCGAGCATAATGCGATAGGGCTCTTCCGATCTCATGTACACCACAACTTTGTCGCCCATCTCGGATGCTTGACCGAAGATCTGGGTGTCGCCGTTCCAGACAAGAGCCTGATTTGGGATGGTGATGGTCATACCGTTGGCGGCTCGAAGAGTGCGGCTGTGACTGGTCTTTTCGATCACTTCGCCTGTGAAAGAAACGGGCTTTCTGAAGAGCATGACGTTTCCAGGTTCTATTTTGAACTCGTAGCGAGGGATTTGGGAATGGTATCCTGATTCGTCCTGAACAGCTTTGTCAGTGGAGTCTTGGGCCGAAGCCGGCGACAGGAGTAGAGCCGTGATAGCTAGGGGTAATAATTTGGTGAGATTCATAAGAAATATCTCCTTTGATATCCTTCATCCTGGCCTCTTGGCGGAGTTTGGACAAGAGACTGAGGTCCCAAGGATGGAGCGTCACGGTACTCGGGTTAAGGTATCGACGTACCTTGAGCTGTGGGGCTATTCGTGAGCGAGAGCAACTTTGAACTTAGCTCTTGTTGAACTTGCTTTTGTGAGGTGATGTCGAGCAATGTCAGAACACATCCCTCGATCACGTTGTCTGAAGTGCGGTAAGGCCTGATCGACAGGGCGTACCAGGCTCCCTCTCGGTCGTTCACTTCACGATGAAAACAAGTCAAAGTGCGGAACACAGTTTCCACTTCCACCCTCAGCTCTTTCGGATCTAGTTCCAGATGAGAGTCAAGATCGCTCAACGGTCTTCCCTGGTCGGCGGGAATTAAATGAAATATTCGGGCGGCGGCGGGAGTGTAGCGTGCCACTTTGAGGTCGTTATCCAGAAAGATAACCGCGATCTCGATGCTGCTGAGCAAGTTGTTCAAGTCGTTATTCATTCGAGCCGACTCTTCAATTCTCTCTTGCAGCTCGGAGTTGAGGGATGCCAGCTCTTCGTTGACCGAATGCGACTCTTCTCTGGAGGTCTCAAGCTCTTCGTTGGTGCTCTGTAGCTCTTCGTTGGCCGATTGCAGCTCCTCATTGGTCGACTGCAACTCTTCATTGGTCGTTTCTAGCTGCTCTACATTGGTGCGAAGAAACTCCTGGGTAGCGAACAACTGATCTTCCAGCAAGCGGAGGCGAGGTGTGCTGTCCGTGTCTGATTCGGCCTCGGGCTCGGGGTCAGCGGCACTCGCACCGGCCGGCGGCTCCTCCTGAATAAGGATCAAGAGTCGCTGGGTTGCCGGCAGGTCGCCCTCCAATAGAGGCTCGACTGTCAGGCTCACTCGAAAACTTTGCACCGGGATTCCGTGAGTGGTCACCGGCACTCCGCCCGATCTCACTTGAGAGATTGCCGTCATCATCGGACTTTTTAGCTCTTGGGTGGTCATGCTCAGGAGGTGCAGATCGGTCTTGCCGCTCAGAGGTTTCAAGAAAGGCGTGATGCAACCGTGTACATAGAGGACTTCGGTACGAGAGTCCACTACCACGGCGGCCGGACAGTGACGACTCAACAGGCGTCGTTCAACTATCTCCTTCAAGGTTTGCTTAGGAGCGACCTTATCCATTCGGCTTCGCGGTCCCTTACTTTGCTTCGAAGTCAGTGCGAGAGTGGCCTGGGGGGAGCTGCCACCGATACGCTGATACAGCTTCCAGTTTCTATCCACTATCGCGAACACACCGTCGGCATCACCCACCGTTTCAGAGTTTCCCAGGAATAGGTATCCTCCCGGTTTCAGCGCGTAATGAAAGAGAGCGATGACCTTTTTTTGGACCTCGGGTTGAAGATAGATCAGCAGGTTTCGGCAGCTAATAAAATCCAGTCGAGAGTATGGGGTGTCCTTTATCACGCTATGCTCGGCGAACACGATTGGCTCGCGCAACGAAGGCTTGACTTTGTAGCGTCCGTTATGTTCCACGAAATAGTTCGCAAGCCGTTGCCCGGAGACGTCGTGGGAGATAGTTGTGGGGTATTCACCGTCGCGCGCGCGGCGCAGAGCCCGCTGGTCGATATCGGTTGCGAAAAAGGCCAGGCGCAAACGGTGAGGACAAGTCTCCAGTCGCTCCTGGGCTAACATGCTTAGTGAGTAAACCTCCTCTCCGGACGAGCACCCGACCACCCAAAACCGAACGGTGTCGTCGGCTCCTCTACTCGTGGGCATCAGGGCCGGCATGACCTTCTGTTCGATAATCTCGAAAGCTTCACGGTCGCGGAAGAAGCTGGTTACACCGATCAGCAGTTCTTGATGTAAACGCTCGATTTCTTCCGGGTGGCTCTGAAGGTAGACTACATATTCCTGAGGCGAATCGATCCGATGAACTATCATTCGGCGCTCCACCCGACGACTGACCGTATTCTGTTTGTATCCGGAGAAATCGTGACCCGTGTAATCTCTCAGCAGCATCAGAGCCTTGGCATAGGGCGTGTGGTGGGTACTTGCAGCGGGGCCGCCCGGAAACCCCTTTTTGGGAACCCCGCAAAAGTGAGCCGTGAGCTGATCGGTCATCTCCGTGGCCCTCAGAGTGTAGTCGACATCTCCCGTCTGCAAGGCGCTTTGCGGCATGCTATCGTAAGCAGCGGTGGACGGTTCCTGGACCATGGTCAACCCGCCCGCCGCGTGTATGGCGCTCATTCCCGAACTGCCGTCCGTGCCGGCGCCCGAAAGTATGATCCCGGCACTCCATTCCCCGCGGTCCTGAGCCAGTGAGCGAAAGAAGACATCGATAGGCGACTTGAGGGAACGTTCGTCCGGCTGTCTGGGAAGGGTGTAGAGCTTTCCGCCGCCCAGAGTCAGGTATTGGCCCGGGGGGATGACGTAGATGTGACCGGGTAGCACCTGGGTTCCGTCCCGCGCTTCGCCCACCGGAATGTCCGTCCATCGGCCGACCAGGCCGGCCAACATGCTGGCGTGGGACGGCTCTAGATGTTGAACCAATACAAAGGCGGAGTCGACGGGCGTGACCAGACCACGAAAGAGGAGTTCAAAAGCTTCCAGGCCCCCAGCCGAAGCGCCGATACCCACGATGGGAAACGGCACTCTACGGGCTCTCCGCGCTCATCAAAGGAAACACCACTCGCACCGTGGTTCCTCGTCCCAGCTCGCTGAGCACCGAGATTTCACCCTGGTGGCCGCGAACGATTCTTAACACCTCATACAACCCCATACCTCGTGCGCCTTTTCGAGTAGTAAAGAAGGGTTCGAACATCTGCTTGCGAGTAGTCTCGTCCATTCCCACTCCGGTATCGGCGATTTCCAGATAGACGGTCTTTTCGTTGAGCTTTCCCGTGCTTACCGTGACTCGATCACGCTCTGATTGCAGAGCCTGGAAGGCGTTTTTTAGCAAATCGTCGACCAGCGTCGCTAGCAAGACAGGGTTGGCACATATGCTTTGCTCCTTGCCTCTCAGGCTATATGCCAACCTCGTGGAATCTAGCCGAGAGGTGAGCTTGGGGATAACCTCGAGCAAAAATGAGTCCAGCTTCAACGGCCTACAGGAGAACTTTATTGATAGCTCCTTTAAGGCTGATGCGCTCCCAGCGACCTTTTTCAGGCCCTCGACGAAGTCGCTTTTGAATTCCGGGTTCAGAACACGCTGCTCAACTTCTCGCTCAAACTCATGAACTAGCTTGTTTAATTGAAAAAAGGCCGATTCCGTCTCTTGTAAATAGTGTTGTCTGCGGGTGGAGATGTCCAATTGAAGCTGCAGTCGTTGTCGTTTCTCCTCGGCTTTCCTCTCCGCGGTTATGTCGGTGACGGCCAAGCTGAAACCCTCACCCGGGGACTCTCGATGTTTCAATCTGGCCCAGAACCAATCAGGCGATCCCGGCCGAAGCATTTTGATCTCGCAATCCTGGCCGGATAGTCCGGACTCTTTCGAGTCGTGAGCCAGCAGAGATTCGAAGGTGGCCGACAATAGGCGGTGGCGTGGACACTTCAGCATAGAGGAGAGGGTGAGGTTGGCGGAGGTGATGCGGCCGCTGGAATCGGTCGTGAGATAGCCCGATGGGGCGTATTCATGCAAATTTCGATATTTGTCGCGGACGGTTTCAAGCTCACTCTGGACGGTCCGGAGTTGGTCGTTTTGAAGCTCTAATTCCAGGCAGCGCACTTCGAACTCGTGCAACAAAGCGGCTATTTCCGAGGCGCTAAGCTCTTCGGCCACGGCCTCTTCCAAAGGATCGGCGCTTCGTTTAGCAAGGAGCGCTTGAGCCTTGGTTCTCAGATTGTGGAAACCGGTATCCAATCCTTTTCGGATGGGTACTCTCACCTCGATGGTCGAGCCTTTACCCAGTTCACTGGCGGTTGAGAACCGGCCGTTCAAGAGTTCGGCTCGCTCCCGGATGGAGGAAAGCCCTATGTGGTTGCTGATTACCGAATTGCCTTTGACCTCAAATCCGCAGCCCCAGTCTTCGACTCTGACCCAGATCTCGTCGGAATTTCGTCCCATGTCGATCTTTGCTCTAGAGGAACCGGAATGTTTGATAACGTTGCGTACACACTCTTGGACCACTCGAAACAGATTGCTACGAATCAAGAGAGTGAGATCTTCTTCGGCAATGTCGTCATGGGCAAACTCGAAGACCGTATCCGTCTCGCTTTGGACTCGATCCAGCATGCAGGCGATCGACTCCACTAATCCTTGACTCGCATAGTCGGCCGGACGCAATTCGGTGAGCAGACTGCGACCTTCTCGATTGGCCTGGGCTAAACACTCCTCCACCGACAGCAGATCTTCAAAGACCAAATCGTCTCTCGGCACTTTCGCAATGACGTCGTCCAACAGCATGCGAGCGGCGATGATGCACTGGAGCATGCCGTCGTGGATCTCTCTGGACAGGCTGGCTCTCTCGCCCTCTTGAGCCTCTATGACTCGTTCGGACAGTTTGCGAGTGGGAGGCGATTCGTTGGTCATGATTTTGGATGTCCCCCAACCTTAAGGCTTCAGGGTTGGTCTGATAGCACCTTTAGAGAGATAGCTTCTTGCACCAGGCTGACAGGCTTTGCACGAGCACCGGATAGAACACCGGTTTACAAAGAAAGTCGTCCATCCCCGCCTTGAAGCAAGCCTCCCTGGCCAATTTGTCGTTGGTGGCAGTGAGAGCGATGATGATCGGGTGTCGGTATTTCTCAGGGTTTAGTCTGATGGCGCGGTCCGTTTCCAGGCCGTTCATCACAGGCATATTGATGTCGATCAGGACAATGTCGAACGCTTCGGATTCGAGGGCTTTCAGTGCCTGCCTTCCCTCAAAAGCGGTTTTCACCTGAGCCCCCCCTCTGACTAGCTGGGAGCTGAGCATCTGCCGAATCAGTCTGTTATCCTCGACCACCAGTACTCGGACCGAGCGCGGCTGGGACGCTTTGGGACTAATCGATGCGATGGCTATGTCCGGTTGTTGTTCGATGATGGTCGCTCCCTGTCGTCTGCCCGAATGGCATCCGGTTCCGGAATCTTCTCTATTTGTATGCCTCGCCGGAAGGATCGTTGGGGGCCATGACCAGTGTGGTAAGTCGAGCCAGGCCGGTCGCGACCAGCAGATACGTAACGGCAGCTATCAGATCGGAGAACTCGAAGATGCTGTTTCCGTAGGTCGGTTCTCGTCCGAATAGTGCCAAAAAGGGTGCGACCAACGGATAGCTCGCCGAGTAGACGAAATTCGCGAAGCCGCTCTGGGGGTTGGCTCCCAGAAGCATCAGGGTAAACCTGAACAAGATGGCCACCTCGGCCAATCCGCAGACGAACCAGATGATGCTCTGAACCCGCCGGACTTTGCCCATACGGTTTTGTCCGGAGGTGGCCGGAGAGGAGCTGACCTCGACCCGTTCGGAGGTCCCGCCCGGAGTCTGGACAACCTCTTTCTCAACAACATGTCCAGGGTTTTCCATTAGTCCTTACGGGCTTTCTGAAAATTCTCGAAATGCTTGTGCGCTTCTTCTTTGGCATAGCCGTAGCGCTCTTGGAGCAACCCCACGATTTTTTTGCTGTCACCCTTGATGACATCGAGATCATCATCGGTGAATTTGCCCCACTGACTTTGAATCTCGCCTTTGAACCGGGCCCATTTGCCCTTTACGATATCTTCGTTCACGAAGAACCTCCTTAAGGAAACTTTTGCGGCACGACCGTGTAAAAGCGCGCCATCTCCACAGTAGGTCTTCGCTTGAGCTTCTGCTAGTTACGCTGATACTCGAATCACGAGTACCGATATATCGAACCTGCTTGAGAACGTACCGGGGTACCGCACCCGGGGTATTCTGGAGTCTACGGTTCTGACTGTAGTTTGCTTAGACTATGAGCAGCGGGAGCGACTATCGCCTCGCTCGCTAGGAGTCTTCATATGAACAGTATCGTTGTCTACCTCTTATTTCTGATCGTGGCTGCCATCTGCGCCGCCATCGCCAGCGCTATCGTGCCCGGACGTCTTCCCGGCGGATTTTTGGCCGCCATGGTCATCGGTGTGATCGGGGCCTGGCTGGGGGTTAGCCTGATAGGACCGGTGGGACCTGCTCTGGCAGGTGTATCTCTGTTGCCTGCCATCTTCGGGTCCGCCCTATTGATTTTTGGATTCGCTCTTCTTTCAAGGATGTTAGGGAGTGGCCGCTTAGATTAAAATATCCCCTTCATTCACCGCCTAACAGAGCTTTCGACCATCACAAATGGTCGGAGGCCGTTTTGCGTTCAGACGGAATCAAGGTGAACCTGGAAAGATGAGGAACTCTTCTTGTTGAAGGCTTAAAAAAAGAAAGGAGTCGACAATGAGAATAGTGCTAGCCGACGATCATCCGCTCGTCCGTAAAGGAATCCGTACCACGCTGGCCGCCAGCGACTCTTTTGAGGTTGTGGCTGAGGCCGCCGATGGTGATGGAGCCTTAAGAGCGGTCCTTGCCCACAAGCCGGACCTGCTTCTGCTCGACTTGTCCATGCCGGGATTGTCTCCCCAAGCTTTGATCGAACAAGCCCGGCAGAGCCAACCCGACCTGAAAGTACTCATTCTCACGGCCTTTGACGACGATGTTCATCTTCGTGAGCTCAGTCACCTGACGTTGAGCGGCTATCTTTTGAAGGATGAAGCCATAGAGCATCTCATGAGAGCCCTCAAACTCATCGATGAAGGCGCGGTGTGGTTTAGCCAATCGGTTTCGGACAAGATTCGAAAGCTATCCCATCGCCTGACCGACCCCGATCTCCATTCCCTCAGTAGTCGAGATCGAGAGGTGCTACGACGCATCGGACAGGGGCTCGACAACAAGATCATTGCCGAAGAACTTCATCTGGCCGAGCAGACCGTGCGAAACTACGTGAGCAGGCTCTATTTGCGAATAGGGGTCGCCTCCCGAGCCGAAGCCGTCGTGTGGGCCCGCGAACGCGCCTTGCAGTAATCGGCACCGTTTTCCGATTGGAATTTTCAAGTACTTCGAGCAGACGTTCTGAGTATAGGGGTCACTTCCTTAGACAAACCCGCCGGGGCTAGAATGGGGTATCAAGGTCAAGGAGGCCGAAATGGGTCAAACGGTCCACTCCACCATTTTGAATCTCAGTGAAGGTCGGGCAATCGGGATTCGACTGCAAGGCCGGCTTATGGACGAACACAATGAAAAGTTTTTGTCCAGAATCGATCGTATGATTACCGAATACACGACTATTCGTCTGTTGCTGGAGCTTAAGGGGCTTAAAGGGTTTGCACCCGACGAACTGTGGCGGCAACTTAACTTTCAAGATAGGCATTTTCAAGCGTGTGAAAGACTGGCCCTGATTGCCGAAGACGATTGGGCCGAGGCCACGGAGATCTTACGTGAGCCGTTTTCTAAAGGCGACGTGAAATGCTTCCCTCCGGCCATGCTTCGCAAGGCCTGGGCTTGGATAAAGCAAGAATAGCCTACCCGATATATAGAGAGAATGGCCGAACGCCAGGAGCAATCTCATGAAAAAAACATTCAATGCAATCTTCTTCCTCACTTGCCTGGCGTTGCCCGGCATTTCAGCGAGCAACATTCAGGTTCTGATAGACCAACAGCCCATGTACCTCGACCAGCCGGCTGTCATGCAAAACGGTCGAGTTCTCGTACCGTTGCGGGGGATCTTCGAGCGCTTGGGAGCAGAAGTCGTCTATCTGGCCGATAGTCGCAGCATCAAAGCAACCCGCGGGCGGACTCAGATTGAACTACGACTGGGAAGTCGAAGCGCCATGGTCGATGGACGGACCGTCTATCTCGACGTGCCGGCGACATCCTCCGGAGGGCGGACCCTGGTCCCGCTTCGATTTATCTCGGAAGCTCTGGGAGCCAACGTGGAGTGGCAGTCTGCTTCCAGCACCGTGGCTATCACCAGTCCTGGAACCGAGGTCGTCAATCAACCTGTCCAGCAGCCGGTAAGCCGGCCGGAAGCTCGGATGAACATCGAAAGCGTACTGCACTCGGCCTCGGGGACACTGCGTCCGGGAGACCAGTTGACCGTCACTATGCTCGGTGACCCCGATGGCCAGGGCTCTTTCGACGTTCCCGGTGCCTTTCAGGGTGTTTCCATGCGGGAAGTTCGCTCGGGGCGCTACGAAGGGACGGTCACAGTGCCCAACAATCTGCGTGTTGATCGCGGCAACGTGGTGGGGCGGCTAATGGGCAACGGCAAGGAGAGCCAGATGGAGGCCAGTCGAGCCTTGACCTTCGGAGCCGTCGAGAACAATCAGAATCAGAATCAGAATCAGAATCAGAATCAGAACAGCGGCAGTTCCTTTAACCTTACACCGGCTCCCAACAGTACCGTGACGAATGCCCGTCCGCCCATCTCGCTCCAGTTTGACCGGAATGTTCGTACCGAAACTGTTCGCTTGCTGCTGGATGGCCAAGACGTTACCCGCTCCACGAGCGTACAGTCGAATCAGATTCGATACACTCCGCCCTACAATTTGCCCGCGGGACAGCACCAGATATACGTGGATGCGCTGGACTCTCAGGGTCGTTCCATGCAACAGCAATGGAGCTTCAACGTCGACACTCAGGGCAACACCGGCTCGGTACAACTTTCGCTGTCTAACTTGCGTGACGGAATGACGGTAGCGCCGGTGTTCAACGTTCAGGGTCAAACGCTTCCGTACTCGAATGTGCGCGTGACCACCGTTTCGAACATCAACATCATTCCCGGCATCCTAGGAATTCAGGGCCGGCGCCTCGATGACCAGGGACGGGCAGACGCCAACGGCTACTTCAACATTCAGGTGGATGCTTCATCGCTTGATCAACGCAGCAAATTGGACCTCACCGTCGAGTCTACCGATTCGCAGGGGCAAGCCTCCAATCCCATCGTGCTGCGTCTGGACCTTCGTTGAACAAACAGTAAAAGGTGAGACTTTGCCGTCGCAACCGAGGCATCTTTACGGCATACTTAAAGAGGCTTTCCAGGCCTTCTTGGCCGACAACGCCATCCAGTTGGCCGCGGCTCTCAGCTTCTACGCGGTCACCGCGCTCCCCCCACTTTTGGTGGCGCTAGCCCACATGGTGGGCTGGTTGGTCAGCGGTTCCAACGAGGAGTACTTGCTCAATCAAGCGGGTTGGCTTCTGGGGTCGAGTTCGATGGAGCTTCTCCGCGCCGTTCTAGCCCAATCTCGCGAGGGCGGGGAGGAGGGCATCGCTCTGGCGGGCTTTCTGTTTCTATTGATCGGCGCCAGCGGGTTCTTCGTTCAACTGCAAGATGCTCTCAATTTGATCTGGAAAGTGCGGTCTGACCACGTTCTGAACTGGAAAGAGAAAGTGGTGAAAAGAGTGCTCTCACTGGCAGTGGTCTTAAGTACCGGTATCATAGTACTGCTTTCCGTGCTGGCGTCGGCTGTACTGGGAGCGGCCGGAGAGGAGATATCGACCCGTTTCGGGGTCTCGTTGGCTTTCGCAAAATCGAGTCAATTCGTGGTAAGCCTGGCCCTTTTGACCGCGGTCTTTGCCCTCCTCTTCAAGCTTCTTCCGGACGCTAAAATCTCATGGGGCCACGTGTGGAGCGGAGCGGTGCTCACTGCGTTGATGTTTTCGGCCAGCAAGGGGCTGTTCGGTTGGTTCCTCGAGCATGCCCAGTTGGGGATCCGTTACGGCCCCGCCGGGGCCCTCGTTATTCTCCTGTTTTGGATCGATTTTGCTTGTTTAATTTTCTTGTTCGGTGCGGAGTGGACTCGGGTCATTGATCGTCGCCAAAAATCGGGACTGGGGCTCAGTCCAGGCCGGCGAACTCTAGAAAGGCAGACCAATGACTCTGAAGATATGGGTGCAGGGTAATTCCCCGCCGGTTGGCCTCGATGGCTTGGCGATAGACTTCCACAAGTCGTTCTGCTTGTTTGAGCGGCGTGCAGCCACCGGCGGTATCGATGGCTTTCTGTGCGCAGGCCTGCCGGAATTCCGGATGTTCCAGCATATACCGGATGGACTTTGCCAGAGCGGCCGGGGAGGGATCGGTCAAGAACCCTTCCCTCCCGGATGTCATCACGTCGGAAGTGCCGGAAGCCTTCACGGCCACTACGGCAAGACCGGTGGCCATGGCTTCCAGGGTGGCCAGGCCCTGCGTTTCGGTGAGCGAGGCAAAGCAGAATAGGTCGCAGGCCTGAAGATAGAGCGGCATATCTAAAAATTCGACCTGGCCCACGAATTCGACCCGCTCGCTCACCCCGAAGTCTCGTGCCGCCTGTTCCAGGGCCTGCCGCTCGTCGCCCTCACCAACGATCACCAGCCTCCACTCTACTTCGGTTTGAGTTAAGAGGGAAACCGACTCCAACAAGAGGGTGAAGTTTTTCTCCTTGGCCAGACGCCCCACGGAGATGAGAACCAGGTCTGATTCAGGCCAACCGAGCTTCAATCGCGCGAGCCCCCGATCTCCAGGCCGGAAATGTTCGGAATCGACTCCGGTCGCGACGACTTCGACACCTTCGGACAGTCCGTAAAGCTGCTCGACCATCACCTTGATGCTCTGACTCGGCACCACCACCCTGTGGCAGCAAGCCATGAAATGACCGATCCAATGGGTGATAAGGTCATCCACCTTATCCTTGGGAAACGGTGCCGCGTAGTGAGAGTAGTCGTGATAACGAGTATGATAGGTGAATACCAATGGCAGTCCATGTCTCTCGGCGTGATGCAAGGCTGCTCTACCCAGAATCGCGGGATGGTGGGCGTGCAAGAGATCCGGTTTGGCGAGCTCAAGGAAACTTTCCGCCGCGGGCGAGACAGGCACGGCGATGGGGTACTTCTGCATGGGTAGATCGAAGGCGGGGTAGCGGACGATGAACCTTTCCAGATCCCGGTAATCGCCCGCCGCCGGTGCGAAGACGTAAACCTGGTGGCCCAGGGCGCCGAGTGCGCTGCGAAAGCTCTCTACCGAGACTGCGACCCCGTTGAGGATAGGTTTGTAGACGTTGGTATAGTGAGCTATGTGGAGGCGATTGGTGGACAACGACATCAGCTTCGCTCCTTAGGCTTTTTCAAGTACATTTCAAGCAGCCTCGCGGGTATCTCGATACCTATGCACATCTGGCCGTGATTTGTAGGATCTCCTGGGGGATGACTCACGGAAAGGCGAGCGAGCAATGGGTGACAAGAATCCAAAATCAGCAAATAAGAACACTAAGCAGAAGAAGCTAAAGTCGGCAGCCGACGACAAGAAGAAGCAGGCGGCTATCGACGCGAAAATAGTTCCGAAGCTGCCAAAGAAGTAGCTTGGCTCGGCCAGCGCGCGGTAGCTCAACTCTCTTCCATGATTCCCTTGATAAGACTCTCGAGGGTTTCTTTTTGCTCCGGACTTGTATTCAGAAACTCCAGTGCGTGAAGAAATACTCGACCATCATCGTCCTGGCGGCTATTGACCAGACGGGCCGGTAAAAAGAGTGTGGGGTAGTTGGAGTAAGGTCCGATGAGGACCAGCAGCGGAGGCACGGCGTGCATGGACTTTGTGGTTTTGACGAGAATGCCGCCTAAACTGATGTTCGATACGTCGCCTTCGTTGAGATAGCGGCCGGTCTCCAACTCCCGCAGCTCGGCTTTGAGCACGGAGTTTAAGCGAACGTGCTTGCGTTTCTGCTCCTGATCACCCCAGTTCAACGAGGCTTCTCGCAATAGGGGCCCGAGCCAGCTCTCTTCAAGATGATTTCCCGCGACGAAACGTGTTCCGATGATGACCCTGCCATCGTGCTCCCGGACGTAGCACCACTTTACTTCAATTTCGACTTCGCTTTCGTTCGCGCCGGCGTGATGGGCGGGGGCGGGTGATATGGAGATTATGTTCCCGGAAGCCGAGCGCCGGCTTGCTTCGAGGCCCAGGCCCGATGGTCCGACGTTGACTATGGAAACGGGGAATTGGTCGTTACCGTTTCGAGCGATAGCGGCCCACTGGCCGGCAAGACGCGGCGCATGTCGTCTCTCCAGGCCGACATGGGAGGGACCCCCCGTTAAGAATTGGCCGATCTTATCGAAAGCCTCTCTGAACAACTAACTCAACCCAACTTCTTCTCGAAGTGCCCTTCGCTCTCTGGCATTGGCCAGCGCTCCCGCCGAAAAGTCAGCTAAAGCTCTTAGAGATCTTTTGCTGACGTTGTTGAACCTGGCGAACGGCATCTTGTCTACGCACAGCACTCCCATAGTCGCCCCGGTTTGCTTATGAAGCAGGGGGGCGCACATAAGGCATTTCTTCGCGGTGCTCTTGTCCATCGCGTGGATGCCGAGGTCCAGCCTGGTCACGGCTGCCCGAGTGGTCTGCGCGAGCTTTACCAGGGGTTGCTCTTCGGTTTTGTCAGCGACTGGAAAGGGATGATTGCGAGAACCCATTCTAGCCACCTCTTTGAAATTTCCATCTTCCGTCAAGAGGTAGAAGGAAGCCACTTCGGCGTGAATATACTCGCAGACGGCGGTGCACATCTCTTGATAGAGATCGCGTTCGTCGAGGAGCGATAGGCGGCGGGCAATTTCAGAGAACGAATAGGGAGTCACCAGTTGACCCTGTACCTGGTGGTTTAGAGTCTCGTTCGTGCACTCCAAAGCACCTACACTCCGCCGGAGCTGATCGCGACTCAGGAACGACTCCTTGAGGTGAAAGCGGAACGCCTGGAGCTTTCTACGGCTTGCTCTTTGACCCAGTCCGAGAACGACTCCGGTGATCACGAAGGCAAGGATGGGCAAACCGGATAGGCTCGGTGGGACAGGAATTTGCATCAGGCCAATCAGGTAGAGCAATGTTGCGAGCAGACTTGAGGTGAGTGTCAGGGACTGCGATGAGCCCCGGAGTGATCCCACGATGATGATCACCGCAAGATAGGGGTGAAAAGTCACTCCGATGAAAGCCCAGTCGCCTGCGTTGTACTGCCAACCGAACAAGCCGATCACAGCGTATATTGCGAGGATTTCTAGAACTTGTATGCGCTTTGGCATGAGGACCGCCTTACCCCCCCGCGAGATATGAGTTACATCCAGATTTTCTTAGCGTCGATGCTGCTATCCCAGTCGCGACCTCCGTGAATTTTCACGAGCTCTCCCTTGTGATTGCGCAGTACCTCATACATGGCGTTGTAAGTGATGAACTCATCCTTGAAAGACCCGTTGCCCTGGTAGCGGCGCCTCACCATCACGGTGTCCGGTTTGAGATAGACCCAGGTTTGGCGAACCTTGGGGGAGTCATCGGGGCGAGCTACGCCAATACGTTGCTCCGCCTGGTCCACACTGACCACTCGGTAGCGGCCGGTGGCCAAAAGGAGTTGAGCGCTTGCCGGCGGAGCGGTAAGGCTCCAGGCTAAGCAAAGGGTGAGAATAAAGATTGTGGGGAGGCCGGGGAATTGTTTCATGATTTTAGTGTAGACGATCGGTGGCGGTAAGCCAGAGGTGGTAATACCTGAGGGGCAGTACACAGGTACGCGATCGGCCTGGCCCTCGCCCCCTTTATTGGGTCATGTCTTCAAACCAGGTCCGATAAGGCGAGACCTTTTCGGCTGCCTTCGTTGCTTCAGGACCTGTGACCACCGCGCGAACCTCGAATTGGTCTTCGTCGGCGAGTTTTTCCAGAAAGAAACTGTTCTCTTCAAAGAAGTCTCGTGAGGTTCTATGGCCCGGCCCCAAGGTGCTGATATTGTCCCAGGTGCGCAGAAGGACCCATTGCTCCGAGGAGTTTGCCCGAGCGTAAAGTTGGGCGACCACCGGTCCGAGTTGACGTACTTTCGACGGGTTGTTAATGGTCAGTCTTATGTTGAGACTGGCCGATCCACGCCGTACCAGCAACTCTTCGATATTGACCTCCGCGGTGACCGCAAGAGAACAGAGTGTAGAGAGAATGAGAACGGAGAAGATTTGGATGCAGCTTTTTTTCATGAAACCTCACAGTGGCGATATCCCACGAGGATACTCTTTCGGAGGAGTCCCGCCCAGTTACGCTGGTACCCGAATGAGAGTATACGTTTAATAATGCATCCGGATAAGGTTCGACAATCTGACCAAAGCCTGAAGGTGGCCTCTGAGATTTGGAACAATCACCGAGAGCCAGCGAGGGACCCATGGCACGGGTCGGCTTCAAAAACTGTAGCCCTTACCTCCGGATCAGCGATCCGGAGAGTCCCTGATACCGCATCTCATTGAGATGCATAATCAATTGGGGAAAATTCATGTTCAAATTGAGCTATGCCAAGCGGGCGTCGCGTACTCTTGGTGTCTTGCTGCTGGTTGTTACTCTTCTATTCGCGGGCTGCACAAACGCTTCGTCCGGGTCGGATCAAGACTTTTCAAGTGTCTCTCTTCCCCCGGGATCGGTGACCTTTAATTTCATCAAAGCTCAAGCTCCTCTGGAGGTACCCGTTGCCACCACCAGCATCCGTTTTCGATTCTACGAAGGGGTCAACGGTTCGGGGGCTCTCCTGCAAACCGAAGTCAGAGACTTCGCCAATTCCATTACCATTCAGTCGGTGGACTCTCGCACCCGCTCCGTGGTGATCACGGCTCTGGCCGGCAACGGATTTCCCATTCTGGAAACGAGCGGGCCTTTGCAAGTGATTTCGAGAGGGGAAGTCACCATGGATTTTTCAAACACCACGAGTCTTATCGTGACTCTGGACTCAGTGGTGGTCTCTCCGACCTCGGCTAGCACCACGGTAGGCGGGAGCTTCCAGTTCGTCGCCGCCGTCAATTTTTCCAACGGCGATGTGCTGGCCGGCCCGGTGGGCTGGCAAGCCACCGGTCAGGCAAGTATCAACGAAACGACTGGTCTTGCCACCGGTACGGCCGACGGCGAGGGTTCGATCACTGCCACAGCGGGCGGTGTAACCAGTAGTCCGGCGGCTTTGACCGTTGGCGCGGGGTTGAGTGTGCAAACAGTTGAGATCATGCCAAACACGCCGGATCCTGTAGTGGTGCAAAGCGGAGGCAACACGCTTCAGTTCTCAGTTCTCGGGTTCGACCAAAACGGTAATCCGATCGCTACCGGCCCCGTCTCCTGGACCGTGGCCAGCAACAACGGGACCACAATCGATATCTCCACGGGTCTTCTCACCAGCGGGAGCGAAGAAGCGACAACCGCCGACGACGTCGTTGTGACAGCAACGGCCGGCCTCGCGGTGGGTACTCAGAATGTGAATGTCCTCGATATTCCGGGTGATATCACCAGTATCGATACCACTCCCGAACCTCTGACCCTGACGCTCGACCAAGCCACCACCCAGTTAACGACCCAAGCCACCTTCGAGAACGGGAGTCCGATGGACATCAACTCTTCGTTCGGTCTGGTCTACACCTCAACCGACCCCGGCGTGGTGGGTGTCGACAGTAACGGAACCGTTACCATTCTTCGTCAAGGGTCGACCACAATAACAGCCTCCGTAGCGGGCATGTTTGCTTTGGTGCCCGACGATGTGATCGATGTGACCGTGGATTTTGGCGCGGGTGGAAACCAGAATCCCACCCTTGCCGTTACCGGTGGAGTGGGCAACCAGTCAAACAGCCACGCTTTCGCCTCGGTGGCCTTCGACGACGACCAGCAGAACCTCGTCCTCGGTGCGATCACCTTGACGGCCGATAGCGGGGCCGAGATCGTGGCTCCCCCAACCAGCATCGGCCAGGTCGACGACGCAAACCCCGGCAACGTAATAATTTCACTGGACACGGAAGCCTCCCCCGCCGCTATTGCTAGCTACCTACAGACTATTCAAGTAGATACCACTAGCAGCACTCTGGCGGACGTAGTTTGCGTTAGTGTCGTCGTCACCGATGGTCAAGGTGGAACTTCACCTCTCAGAACCGTCGAAATCACGGTGGGGGGGATCGATGCCGTACTCTTAAGGATCGACGAGGACGGGCCGGTGGTGGTGGGCCAGAGCTACACCTCCATCCAGGCTGCCGTGGACTATGTAGCGGCTCTCGCCGATGGACGCTACTCGATTATCAGCGCGGCCCCCGGCGACTTTACCAACGACGGCGAGGCCGGAACCATTAGGGTAGCCGACGCCTTCAGTCTGCAGTTTCTCACTCTCAACGGTGCCAATCAGGGGATCTCCGTGGGGGTCGAGCCCGGAACCCGCGCCGGCGAGTCTCGATTGGAGCGTATCACGGTCGATAACAACCACGTTACCATCGACGGTTTTCGCTTCGAGACCGGCAACACCGACGACCAGCCTCCCGACAACGTGGAAGTCGCGATACTCATGAACGACGACTCCGACAACCTTACCGTGAAAAACAGCCTATTTTTGGGCGGACCCGGCCTGTTCGACCGGGGTATCGCCGTCCAAAACAACTTCGACGCCCCCGCCGACGTCACCGTTAGCAACAGCAACTTCACTGGTTGGGATAACGCCATCCGGCCGGAAGGGGCGGGAAGCTTTTCCATACTCAGGTTCACGGCCACCGGAAATTCATTCATCGGAAACGGTACCGGCGTGTTCTTCTTGGATGTCGTGGACGCGGTGGTTACCGGAAACGGCTTTCTCAATCAGACCGACAACCATATCTGGATCAGGTTGGCCAACGGACTGGCGGCCGATTTTACCGGAAACGAGTTCACCGGCACCGGAGTTATCACGACCTTCAACGCCAACAACATGGGAAGTGCCACGGTGGATACCTCCGGCTCCTGGTGGGGTCAGATTTCAGGTCCGATGGGGCAGTTGAACCCAGGACTCTTCACAACCATCGTCACCGACCCGGCAAGAACAAGGTCAAGTTCAACTCGGGCCTTATTCCGCCTTACTTAAAGAAGACGAAGAGTGTTGAGGGTCTGCTGCCCTGGCTGTACCTCAAGGGGATCTCAACCGGCGACTTCCAG
>JBAYRN010000015.1:0-66255 GCA_041676625.1 Vulcanimicrobiota bacterium | reverse complement strand
TTTCTCCTCCTGGAGTGGAATTTTCTGTGGAATAGTGGACCTATTTGAGGAAAATTTCGCTTCAGGAGGTGGAAAATGAACAAGTTTGGTGACCGAAGGCTGAATGTCCACAGGCCCTAGTAAACTAGTCACGAAAAGAATCACCGTGATCGCACTAACGATCACGATGACCTCCGCGGGAGTGCAGTCGCGTTTTAAACGATGCATCGGACTGCACTCCTTCTTTTTTTGTCGCTCTGCTCTCACAAGGGCCAAAGCCCTCGCTTTTTCAGATCGCCCCGGTTACCCGAGGATTCTGCATCGTCGTAAACTCTCCGCGCCTAAGTTCGGGAAATTCGGAAGCCACCCTTTGGACTGCCGAGCCAATCAGGGGTGTCGGATCTGTCCAACAATATCGCCCCTATGTGCCAATTCCATTTGCTCCGACCTAGTCTCAGCGCAGGCCGAACAACAAAAAAACCCCGTGTTGACGGGGTTTGGGGTGGTGCGGTTACCGGGACTCGAACCTGGGACCTCATCCTTATCAGGGATGCGCTCTAACCGACTGAGCTATAACCGCTCGCTGGCGTTTCCGAAATATAGCGCAAACGGTTTGAGGCTGTCAACCGATCTGCGGGGAAAATAGGTTTGGGGCAAGGTATGTGACCGCCGATATGCAAGTGCAGGGCGTATGCTGAACCACGACCCAAAAGTTAGCCCTTTAAGAAGTGCCACGTTTCGGGAGTTTATCCTGCTGCCCCGAACGACCAGGCCGGAGCACGCCATTGATAGCGTGAGTCTGGAGACCCGGTTGGCTCCGGATTTCCCCCTAACCATCCCTTTTATGAGCGCGGCCATGGAGTCCGTCACCGGCGATGAACTGTCCATCGCCCTGGCCTTACACGGCGGACTGGGGATCTTGCCCGCCGGGCGGGTGGAACTGGAGCAGCAAGTGGACTACGTGAGGAAGGTGAAGGCTCATACCGGAGGCTTTCATCCTCACAACCAGTCGGTCTCTCCCGAAACCACCCTGCGCGAGGTGGACCAACTGGAGGAGCGGCTGGGCTATTCCAGCTTCCCTGTACTCGATGAGGAGGGAAAGATGTTCGGGGTGATCAGCAGTCGCGATTACGATCCTCGGTCTGACCTGGGGTTGAAGGCTAGAGACCGGATGAGGCCTCTCGACGAACTGGTCGTCTACTCCGTGCACGAACCTCGGAGCAAAGTCATCGACGCCCTGTTTCGGGAGGGGAATGACCGGGGCTACCTCATCGATTCTCAAGGTATCTTGCAGGGTCTGGTAACCCGCAAAGGAGTCAAAGACGAACTGCGGTTTCGGGGCGCAACCAGAGACTCTCAGGGTCGGCTGCGCGTGGGGGTGGCGATCTCCACCCACCCCGAGGATCAGGAGCGGGCCCGGGAGTGCGTCAAGGCGGGGGCCGATCTCATTTCGGTCGATGCCTCCGACGGTTACTCCGAGTACATGCGAGACACCGTGCTTTACGCCAAGGAGTTGGGAGTGCCGGTGGTGGCGGGCAATGTGGTGGGCCGGGAGAGTTTCCAGTATCTGGCCGAGTGCGGGGCCGACGCCGTGAAGATCGGAATCGGGAGCGGCTCTATCTGTACTACCCGTCGAGTGAAGGCGATCGGCCGGGGGCAGGCCACCGCGGTGCGGGAGGTGGCCATGGCTCGAGACGAATTCGCCCAGAGGACGGGCCGTTACATCCCTCTCATTTCCGACGGCGGTCTGGCCGGGACCGGAGACATGTCGGTGGCCCTGGCCATGGGTGCCGATGTACTGATGATGGGTCGCTACTTCGCCGCCTACTCCGAGAGCCCGACCCAGGCTTATGAGAAAAAGTTCTGGGTTTCCTCTTCCGGGGGCACGTTTCAAGTGGCGGCCACGGTGAAACCCTACTGGGGAGAAGCTTCGGCTCGGGCTAAAAACGTGCGTCGCTATCAGCAAAACGACCCGCGGACTTTCGTGGTCGAAGGAGAGGAGGGCTATGTCTTATTGAAGGGCTCTCTACACGAGTTTTTGCCTAAGGATCTCAAGGCCATCCGGGGTACCCTGAGTTCCTGTGGTTGCGCCGACCTGGAGGAGTTTCGCCGAGAGGTCTTGCTGGAAAGACAATCCGTGGGCTCCCAAGAAGAAGGCGGCACTTCGATACTGCTGGTGTAATGGTATGACAAGAGAAAGTGGTAGAAAGATACGCATGGAACAGAATGAACTCAAAGAATTGATGAAACTTTTCTTCAAGCCGCACCCCTGGCACGGCGTCTCGCCGGGAGCGGGATTTCCGGCGGAACTCTCGGTGTTTATCGAGCAGGTGCCCACCGACACGGTAAAATACGAGGTGGATAAAGCCTCCGGCTATCTCAAGCTAGACCGCCCCCAAAAGTTTTCTTCTCAGCCGCCCTGTCTCTACGGATTCGTTCCTCGAACTTACTGCGGTACGCGAGTGGGCAACTACTCGGCCATGAAAACCGGTAACTCCGAAATCAAGGGGGATGGCGATCCCATCGACATTTGCGTTTTCTCGGAGCGTTCGATCTCCCATGGAGATCTGCTGGTCACGGGTATCCCGATCGGGGGGATTCGGATGCTCGATGCCCACGAGGCCGATGACAAGATCATCGCGGTGATGAAAGACGATGCGGTCTACGGACAGATCACCGATGTCACGGGGCTTCCCGAGCAGTTGGTGGAACGGCTGTGCCACTACTTTCTTTCTTACAAGGATCTACCCAGTTCCACCAAGGCGCGCAACGTGGAGATCGAGTCGGTCTATGGGCGAGCCGAAGCCCTGAAGGTCCTGCAGTATTCGCTGGAGGATTACGAAGATAAATTCGACAACCCCAACCAGCGATTCCAGGACCTGATCGAGCATCTGACCAACGCCCGTTAAACGATCCAGTCCGAACTCTCGGTTGCCCAATCCAGGGTCTCTAGAGTTCTCTGGTAAAGTTGCTCGGCTTCTTCGGGGGAGTCTCCCACGCAGGTCACGCCTATTTTTCCAAATTCGGAGAGGGCTCCGATCATGTGGAAGACCACTCCGGTGTTGGAAGAGCTGTTGTAGTGCAAGCCGGTGTAGGTCACGATATCGATCAGGTCCTGGGGTAACAGTCCTTTGTACTTCTCGTTTTCCAGGTTGTCCGAAGCGAAGTAGTATTTAGGGATCGAGGTGCCGCTCTGAAAAGTACCGGTCTCCGGATTGTAGCGACCACCGGTGAGAAACTGCAGGGTGCGGAAGGGGTGGGTGGTCCCGCCCTTGCGCAGGTTGATCTCGACGGCAAACATATCCCAACCGCCGCCGTCCTTGGGGATGGCCAGAAAGTCGATGGATAGCCGGCCGATCACGCCGGCGTTGGCCAGGACCTCCCCGATGGCGCCGCCAGCCTTGTGGAGTTCGGCCCGGTAGGTGGGGCTGGCCGGGAAGGAGCAGCCTATGAAGACCTGCCCATCCGGACCGCCCAGTTTCTGGTCGTGGGTGGAGATGAGTTGGGATTCGCCCATGGGAGTGATCCGGAGTTGCACCGAAGGAGACTCCTTGGGATCCCCCTCCAGGAATTCTTCCACGATGCCTTCCATTTCAATGAATTTCTTGAGGAAGCCGTCCCAGTTCATGCCGGGGGCCTGGTAGCGGGCCCGGGCGGGCACCTCCTGGACCAGGATTTCGCGCGCTTTTTGGGGGTCGGTCACACCTTCCAGGCAGTCCAAAGGCATAATCGCGTTGCCCTCGCCCGAGAAGCCTTCATTGATTTTGATCACGACTTTCTTGAGTCCTGGTTTTCGTTTCCAAAGTTTTAGACAGCAATCGAAGATGTCGTCGGCCGATTTTAGGTCTTCGAAACCTTCCGGCATGGGCACCCCGGCCTCTCGAAACAGTTTGCGGGATCCGCTCTTCGATCCGTGGTGCAGGTGCTTGGGATCAGGGCCCAGCAAGGGTATGTCCAGGGCCACCGAGAGCTGTTTTTCGGCCGGGGTCACATTGAACACGGTCAGATGGGTGTTTTTGGCATCTCCGATGGCCTTGCGAATGCGCCGCATCAGGGCGGGGCGTTCCAGGATCTTCTGGGTCAGACACTTGTGATGATTGGAGTCGTGGGTGGCGAACATCTCCAGGCGACGACGAGCGTGGGAAAACGGGATGCCCGGAAGCAGTTGCAGATAGTAGTCGATGATGTGGGGGTGGATCGGCTCGGAGGTTACGAAGATCACTCGGGTCTTGGGCAGCGAGAGGAGGATCAGAAGAAACAGAAGGCGCTCTTCGTAGTGCCGGACACCTTTGAGTTTCTGGAGTTCTTCCTTGTCCAGGCTGAGGGAAGGCACGACCAGCACGGTTTGCTCCACGTGGCCGTCGGCCATGAGGCTGGTCCAGAGAGCAGGAAGTTGAGCGTACAGCCGGGCGAAGCGCTCTTCCTCCTCCTGGGAGCCGGGGGGTGGGGTGAAAAGTTCAGCCCATCCAGGTATATCCTGCGGCGAAGTGGAGCCGAACCTGGTTCCATTGTCCGTAGCTTTGCTGGTCTTGGTACCGACGCTGCTGTCCAGGCCGGTCACCCGAATGTCGTTATGACGTTTCACGCACACCTCCAGAAGGAAGGGCATTTCCTTGCGGCAGGGTGGGGAACCTGCCGATCCTTAGCCGAGTTGAGGTAGCTGCAATTCTCCCAACCCACCGATTTCGTAGATAGAGACAGGTTTTGAGTAGCCCTTCATGTTGACTCGCAGCTTGCCGTCGATGCGGGCCTCGGGACCCAATTGGTCGCAGGTCTCCTTGGAAGCCAGGATCTGACCGCCGATGGTGAAGGCCTCGATGCGCGCCGTCAGGTTCACGGGGCTACCCACCACGCTGTACTTCATGCGCTTCTCCGAACCGATATTTCCCACCACGACCTCCCCGGTATTCAGGCCGATGCCACTGTGGATCTCCACCAGTCCTTCGTTTTTCAGGAGTTCGTTGAGTTCTTGCATGGCCTGCTGCATTTCAATGGCACAACTGGCCGCGCGTTTGGCGTGGTCAGGCATCTCCAGGGGGGCGCCGAAAATGATGAGCAGGGCGTCGCCGATGATTTCGTCGATGGTGCCACCCCACTTCAGCACGATCTCCACCATGTGGTGAAGGTAGTGGTTGAGGATCTGTACGACCTTCTCCGGGCCCAACACGTCGGACATGGGGGTGAAGCCCCGCAGGTCCGACATGAGAATGGTGACTTCGCGCCTCTGGCCTCCGATATGAAACTCTTCTGGTGAGGAGAGAACGTGTTCGGCGACTTCGTCGGTCACGTATCGGCCCAGAACCCGGCGGATGAAGTCTTTTCGCTCTACCAGTTCGGCTTCCCGGGCCAGCAGCAGCGCCTGGGTTTCCAGGGCATCCTTCAGGGTCAGTTCGGTTTCGGCGATCCGAGCCAGGTCGTTGAGCAGGGCCATGCGCCCCTCGTCAACTCCCTCGCGGGCGGAAAAGTCCAGGGCGCAGAGCGTGCCCACCGCCTGGTTGTCCTTGATGAAGAGGGGAAACCCCAGATAAAACTTGACGTGGGGGGGTCCCTTCACAAAAGGACTGTTTTTCCAGTGCCGGTGGGCGTCGGCATCCGGCACCACCATGGGACCACTCTGCCGGATCGTCATGTCGCAGAAGCTATTCTCTCGAGGAGCCTCATTGGCCCCAAGCCCACACTCGGCCTTGAAAAACTGGCGCTCCTCGTCGATCAAGGCGATGTAGGCAACGGGCACCCCCAGAACTTCCTGGACCAGTCGACAGATTCGATCGAATCGCTCTTCGGCTCCGGTGTCCAGGAGTTCCAGAGAGCGGACGGCTTCGAGCCGCCTGGCCTCATCGAAAACGGTTTCGGTTGCGGTGGTCATCCTGGTCTAAAAAAACTTCTCGTTTTTCTCGGCCATTTTCGTAAGGATCCCGGCCGGTTCGAAGCGGTTTCCGTGTTGAGCCGCCAGGTTTTTCAAGGTGTCGACCACCCTGCCCAGCCCCATGGCGTCCATGTGAAAGAACGGACCGCCGTGAAAGGGCGGATAACCCAGTCCGAAGACTGCTCCCACGTCTCCGTCGCGAGGGCTTCTCAGGATCTCTTCCTGCAAGCAGTGGGCACACTCGTTGAGGAAGGCAAAGGCGCATCGCTCGGCGATCGCTTCTTCCTTGACAGAGAGGCGTTGCTTCTCGGGAAGGATCTTGTAGATGGCACGATCCGGGGTTCGACTCTTGCCGTTGTATTTGTAGAAACCTCGCCCGCTGGACTTGCCCTGACGGCCTTCCAGGATCTGTTCCCAACCATCGGGGGCCTCGAAGCGACCCGGAAAGGCCTTCATCATGATGGCCATGACCTTGGTGACCACGCCGATTCCGACTTCGTCCATCAGGCGCATGGGCCCCACCGGAAAACCGAAGTCTTCGAGGGCTCGGTCGATCTTCTCGATAGCGGCGCCGTCGTACAGGCAGCGAACCGCTTCGTTGCACAGAGCGGCCAGAATGCGAGAAGTGTAGAATCCGGCCCCATCCCGGACCACGATGGTGTGCTTCTTCATCTTCTTGGCCAGAGCCACGGTGCTCGCGGTCACCCAGTCGGCGGTCCCTTTGTGGGTGATGACCTCCACCAGTTGCATCTTTTCCACGGGAGAAAAGAAGTGCATCCCGATGACCTGCTCCGGACGCTTGGCACCCCTGGCGATATCGGCGATGGGCAGCGAACTGGTGTTGCTCGCGAAGATCGTTTTCTCACCGAAGTTGGCTTCCACGTCTTGCACGATCCGATGCTTCAAGTTGAGGTCTTCAAAGACCGCCTCGATGGCGATCTCGGCATTTTGGAAGCCCTGATACTCGGTGGTGGCGGTGACGCGACCCAACCTCAAATCGCGCTCGAAAGCGGAGTAGTGACGGCGATTCACCTTGCGCTGCAGGTACTTGTCCACGTACTTGTAGGTTTTCCCGAGGGATTCTTCCGAGACGTCTTTGACTCGCACCCGCACTCCCACGTCGGACAACACGGTGGTGATACCCGAGCCCATCAGGCCACCCCCGATGACGGCGGCGTTCTTCACCTTGACAGGCTCGGCTTGGCTGTCGATGCCGGAGTCAGACTTGAGTTCGGTGGTGATGTTGAAGAGGTGGATGAGCGATTTGGAGACCGGAGTCACGGCTGCTTCTCCGAAGTATCGAGCCTCTTCCTCCAACCCTTCCGAGAGTTCGGTTCGCAGAGCAGTGCGCACCGCTTCCAGGGCGAACATGGGAGCGGGATACTTGCCTCTAGTTTTGTCTCTCAGGTCGGACTTGGCCTTGGTGTAGATGGCGCTCCGGACCCCGTAGGCCTCGGCCAGTTTGGTGGTGAGGTCTTTTTGGCGGCCTTCCTGGCGGTCCCAGGCCAGCCCCTTCTTGTCCGAGAGCTCTTGAGCGGCTGCCAGGGCACGGCTCTGGAGCAGTTCCACAGGCACCATTTCGTCGGCCAGCCCGAGCTTGTAGGCCTTTCGGGCTCGAGTTTTCTTCCCGCTGAGGATCTTGTCCAGGGCTTCCGTGAAGCCGATCAATCGGGGTAGTCGCTGGGTTCCCCCGGCCCCGGGAATCAGACCCAGTTGAACTTCCGGCAGTCCCAGCACGGTTTCGGGGTTGTCGCTCACCAATCGGTAATGACAGGCCAGCGCCAACTCAAGGCCGCCCCCCAGGCATACCCCATCGATTGCACAAACCACCGGTACGGACAGGTTTTCCAGTTTGTTGAAGACGCCCTGAGCTTGCCGGCTCATCTCGGCCCCCTCTTCGGTGGTGGTGATGGTGGCCAGAAACTTGATGTCGGCTCCGGCCACGAAACTCCCTGGCTTGCCGGAAACGACGGCGACTCCCTTGACCCGATCGTTTCGGAGGATCTCGTCGAACCGCTCGTCGAGTTCTTCGAAGACCGGGGGAGAGAGGACGTTGAACTTGCTGTCGGCCACGTCGATGGTCAACAGGGCGATCCCCTGTTCGGTGATTTCCAGTTTGGTGGCTCTTGTGTGGGTTTTGCTGGTGCTCATTGTTTAGATCCTCTCCAGAAGTAGTGCGGTTCCCATGCCCCCGGCGGCGCACAGAGCCAGCATGGCTCGGTTTACCTGGCGGCGTTGCAGTTCTCGGGCCATGCTGATGATCATTCGCGCGCCGGTGGCGCCGAAAGGGTGGCCCAGGGCGATCGAGCCACCGTTGACGTTGAGTTTGTCGCGGTCAACCTTGCCCACGGCTTTGTCTTGTCCGAGATAGTCCCGGGCGAACTCTTTCGACTCCAGCGCCTGGACCACCGATAGGACCTGGGCGGCGAAAGCTTCGTGGATGTCCAGGAGATCGATATCGTTGAGGGTCAGCCCGGCCTGTTCCAGCACCTGGGGGATGCAGAGGGCGGGCCCCAGCAGTAACTGGTCCTCGGGGTCGAGCGCCGTGGTGGACCAGGCGGTCACGGCCGCCAGCGGCTTGAGCCCTAGCTCCCGGGCCTTGCTCTCTTTCATCAAGAGAACCACCGCGGCTCCATCGGTGAGCCCGGAGGAGTTGCCGGCGGTGAGGCTGCCGTAAGTCTTGTCGAAGACCGGCTTGAGTTCACCCAGTTTCTCGACCGAGGTGTCGGCGCGCACGAACGAGTCTTCGTTGACCGGCTTAAAGCTGCCGGGAGGGTAGACGGTGACGACCTCCTCTTTGGTCTTGCCGTCCGCTCTGGCTTTGGCGGCGTTTTGGTGCGAGGCTACCGAGAACTTGTCCTGGTCCTGCCTGCTGATGTTGTTCTGGCGGGCCATCATCTCGCAGTGCTGACCCATCGATTTTCCAGTGGAGGATTCGGCGATGGCGGGAGGCTGGGGCAGGAGTGACTCCAGATTGAGTCCGGAGAGTGCTTTCATGCGGGCCGGGAAGCTTTTTGCCTTGGACAGCGCCATCAGGGAGTCCACCACATTTTTGCTGTAAGGGACGGGGACATTGGACATGGACTCCGCTCCCCCGGCGATGGCGGTTTCGTACTCGCCTTTCAAGATGGCTTCGGCGGCGGAGATCACGGACTGGGCGCTGGAGGCGCAGGCGCGACCGAGGGTAAATCCAGGAATTTTTCGGGGAAGATCGGCCGAGAGTACGACTTCCCGGGCCAGATTGGGAGCGTGGGGCGAAGGCAGAACGGTGCCCATCACAACTTCATCGATCTCTTCCGGGTCAATTCCGGTGCGCGCGATCAGTTCAGAGGTGGCGATGCGGGAGAGGTCGAGGGCGGTCAGGTCCTGGAAGTCGGTGTAGGCTCTAACGAAGGGGGTGCGCACCCCGTCGACCACCACGACTCGGTCCTCTTTATGGTTCTGAGATTCGGGTTTGATGGATTTTTTCTTGGTAGCTTTACTCAAGTTGGATGTCCCCTTTCGCGATTATGAAGGTTTATTTCCCATGCCGGGGAGGTAACAAACGTTCGGGGTGACGAATTTGTAGCCGGGCAACCTCTCGAGAAAGGTTTCTTTTGACATTTGCTTTTTGAACTTTTGTACGTGGACGGCTCTCGGTCGGGCGACGACGCTCCCGAGGGTCCACCGAAAAATTTAAAGCAATTTCTTTCCTCAGTTGAGAATCTGCAACCCTGCGAGGAAGGGAAGACGGGCGTTCGCTATCCTTACTACAATGAGGCAACCGGCGTAGAAGCGACCTTTGTTGGCTACCGTCCGGAGTTCGGGGATGAAATCGGCGTGGCTTTCGAGATGAAGCTGCCTCGACCGACGTTCTTTGCCCTGGAAGCCTTGCCGGCGGCTCTCTGTGTGGCTCGGGAGAAAAAGCTGGGTGTCGAGATCCTGTATAAGGACGGCTCCCAGTTTTATCCCGCTCCAAGCTTTGAAGATTTATTGAACGAGTGGCGTAAAGCCAATGAGGTGGCGGTCAGTAAGAACGGTCGCTCGCTGCAACTCGGCAACGCAGAGACTTTGGAGTCCATGTGGGAGTTCGCCATCGTGCGCCAGGATCTGGCTCGCCGCTATGGGCGGGGGCGGGTCGAGGTGCCCGAATTGTATCCGGTGCTGCACAAGCGCAGCAAGACCGTGGGGCGCATGGTGGACTGGGAGAACCTGGACAAGGTGGCTCTGGGCGAGAGCGACTGGATACGCCTGGTGGACCCGCCGAAACCCCTCAAAGACGGCGCCATCTACAACACGGAAGAGCTGACCCAGGTTTGCAAACCGCTGGTGCGCACCGTTCCTCAGCCCATTTTTCATTTTCTTTGCGATAAGTCTAAGATAAAGTCCGAATTGGCCGAACGAATCGCTACCCTCAAGTCAGTGACCATGCGCTCGTTCGAAATCCTGGATCTCGATCAACTCTACGACGAAGAGGGCATTCCTCATTAGGGATCTGCGCAGGCCTTAGCCAAACCACCTCGGGTCGAGTTCGGGGATAAGGTTGTTCTCCAGTTCCAAGCTCCGGAGTCTTTTCCAGTCGATGTCGGCCCCGGCTTTCAGACGTTTGAACTCTTCGCAGAGCGAATAGAAGTCCCGCAAGTTTCCACAGAATTGGCCCTTCATTCGATCCACGAAGTGGCCGTTGGAGATGACAAACGGTAGATCGCTCGAGGTCGCCACCATCAATTGCCGAGCGGCCTGGGCCAGGACTCGCTTTTGCACCTCCGAGTCGATACCGGAATTGACCAGTTCCTTGAGGGTGCGGGCGGCCTCGTGGCCATGGCGGTACATCCAGGATGTGTTTCCGTACATCCACTTCACGAAAGTCCCCTCGTGGCCCCAACTGCTCACGTTGCAGTAGAGATCCTGACAGGTGGGGTTGGAGGCCAGATACCCGGAGGGGGTGATCATCTCGGTGCAATTCTGGTCGAAATGCATTTTCTTAAACAGGTAATAAAGAAAGCGGGGCCCTTCGTACCAATGGTGTCCGAACAGTTCGGCGTCGTAGGGTGCTACGATCAGCGGTTTTTTCCACATGGTACTGCGCAAATATTCAAAGCGCGCGTTTCGACAGTCCAGAAAGTGTCCCGCTTGCATGGAGGCCTTGTTGTCGGCCCAGTCCGGATTGTAGGGCTGTTTGTGGCCGCCTCGTCGATCGGTAATTCTATTGTACTTAAACGGTCCACCCCGGATGTGAAACTCCAAATAGTCGGGATCACCGGGGTAGCCCTCATCGCCGGACCAGACCTGCTTTCCGGTTTCCGGGTCTCTCGGAAACACACAGATCTTCGAGCCTCGGGCGTAGACCGGCGCGTTGACATCGAATTCGGCCCGGGCGTCACCCTGGGTGACGCAGTGTTCCTCTCCGAAGATATAGCGAAAGCCGGCCTCCTCAAGATAGCCCTCGATGCCCGGGGTGTAAGAGCACTCGGGGAGCCACACTCCTTGGGCCGGTCTGCCGAAAGCGCGCTCGTGAGAACGGGCCGCCGCCTGTACGTGACCTCTGATGCAGGAGGGCTCAGAGGTCCACAAAGGGAGCATGGGGTGGGTGCCAACGCAGGTAGAAATCTCCAGATGGCCGGCGTCTTGAAAGCGGCGAAACCCTGCCACCAGGTCTCCGTTGCAGCCTAGGAAGAGCTCTCGACAACGCCGAAATCGGCGCAGGTGCATAAGCGCAGCGGCGGTGTAGTGGGCTTCCTCTCGTCCGGTCCGCTCCACCTCCAGGGTGGCTTTTTGGATCAACCTCTCCAGAAAGCTCAGTACGTCCGAGGCGTGCCGCTGGCTCTGCATCATGGCCACCAGGGGGGGCGAAATGTCCATCGAGATTTTGAAATCCACGCCCTCGGAGAGCAGCCGTTCAAAGACGTCTAGTAGCGGAAGGTAGGTGTCGCAAACCGCTTCCGGATACCATTCCTGGGGATAGCCGATGGGGCTCCAGGCGGTGGGACTACCCTCTCCAAAGTTGATCGGATCGGCGATGAAGGGCAGGTGGGCGTGCAGGTGCAGCAGCAAGTACCCTCTGGAGTACTTGGAGGTTCCGGTGGGGCTCTGTAGCGGCCGCACCGTGGGATGGTCAGCCGGTTGATTCTCTCGCTTGTGCACGATCGGAGCCCGGCCCGCGTGAAGTCTGGCCAGTTGGCACGGGTTGGACCAGGCGGTGAGTTCCCGTCGTTCCCCTTCGACCCGGGCCACCAGGCGAGCCTGGTACACCAGATCGGGAGCTAGATCGAGGTAGTAATCAGAGGTGCTTCCCAGGTCCACCGGGCGGGTCAATTCGGGCACGGGCACCAGGTCGCCGCCTCGGCGGAAGGCGACTTGGAGAAAGCAGGCGACTCGATCCGTGAGGTCGCCGAACTCCTCGGACAGGGAGGTCCAATTCGAGTCATCCACGTGCCAGTAGCAAAACGCTCGATTTTCACTGATGGGAAGCAGTCTGCAGCGAGTCTCCAGGACCGGCAGTTCGATCGATGCCGATTCGTAGGTGGGGGCACTCTTTCGACCCCCGGCGGTCAGGCGTACGCTGTAGTGACCGGGTTTCAAACCGGTGAAAAACCAGTCGCCGAAGCCGTTGACTTCCTGAGCCTTTCCTTCGGCCTGCCCGTCTTTCAAGAGCTGAAGCAAGAATTTCCCCTTACCCAGGTTCGACCATTCGGCCCGTGCTTGCAGGCTATCGGTCTCCATGATTTCTCGTGCCAGGTGTACCCGGGGTTCTGGCTCCAGCACACTGAAGTCGGCTTTGGCGTAGATCTGGAGCGGTTTGCGAGAGCTTTGTCTGGCTACAAAGAGGCTCTT
Source organism: Vulcanimicrobiota bacterium (assembly GCA_041676625.1). Classification (GTDB taxonomy): domain Bacteria; phylum Vulcanimicrobiota; class Xenobia; order Xenobiales; family JADMJV01; genus JAEXNA01. The sequence continues at coordinate 53,597 of JBAYRN010000015.1, read as the reverse complement.
GAGGATCTTGTGGTCTTCGGGGGTGACCACCGCCAATTCGACTTCTTCCAATAGGCCGTGGCAGGTGGCGTGATTCTTGAACGGGACGGGGAGCCATTCGTTTTTTAGCTTGCCCTCGTGGCTCCTCAGAACCCGGAGCGCCACCGCCGCCTGGCTGTCCCAGTCCAGGCGGTGGATGCTTTCCACCTCGCGCCTGACGTCGTCCCAGTCTATTCCCAGCCAGGTGATGATATGGGAGACCGGGGAGTCGCTGAGCCATCCCACCGAAGGGGTTCTGGCAAGGGGAGTGCGGATCTCTATTTCGGGTTTGAAGTAGCGGGCCAGTTCCGCCCGGTAGTCCCCTTGCTGAAGATGGATCTCCTTTTGGCTGAGATGCTCTACCCTGTGCTCACAGATCAGGGCATCATCCTGAAAAACCTTAAGCAAAACTTCTTCGTCGACGGGATTGAAATTGACGAGCCTTTCTTTGGGCCAGCGGCAAACCACCCGATCGGCGGCAGTCTCTATTTCGAGCAAGGAGTTCTTAACCATGCTCATCTGCTTCGGATCGCTGTAGGGAATTCCTCGACGGCTTAGAACCCACCGTCTGTGGTTCTGGTGAAGAAGATTGCGCTATTATTGACCCTTGGAGTGGTGGGGCTTATCGGTCTTGGGTATCTCCCCCGAGAGCTTTCAAATCGACTCACCCGGGCCCTGATCGCGCTCTTGATTCTGGGGTTTGCCCTTCGAGTCGGGGCTTACTATTTCGGTTGAAAGAGTGTCTCTTCGACGCAGGAGTAGAAGGAAAAATCAGAAACATTGAAAAAAATTCTCCAAATGTTTGGAGAGAGTACTCCGGGGGTACCTGGAAGTGCAGGTAAATGTAAGTATGTTCAAGATGATCGACGGGCCAAAGCTCCCACCTTATGCGCGGTATACCATCGCAACCGTGTTTGTGATCTGGTTTGCTCTGGCCGGCGGTAGCTGGCTCGGTCGGGCTATCGTAGCCTCCGAGCTTCTGGGCAAAGAGGACGATCAGGTGGAGTTCCGCAGCATGCCGGAGCCCCGGGCCCGCCCCTGGGTAAAGGTCGATCCCGAACTAGAAAAGGAACTGGAGGCCCTACGCACTGCGGCCGGTCCCACTCTGACCGAGAAACTGGTCGGGGAGAAGAAGTCCGACAAAGAAGCGGAACCGACCGTTCTGGCGACACCCAGCGTGGGTGCGGCCGTGGTCGGAGAGGGGCGCTATCTCCTTCAGTTTGGTGCTTTCTCCAATCCGGAGAACGCCACTCGACTCAAGGAGCAATTGAACGCCCAGGGCCAGGAAGCCAAAGTTGAAAAGGTGGAGTCCCAGAACGGCGTCTTGTATCGAGTGAAAGGGCCCAGTTTCCACACCGCCGAGGAAGCTGAACGGTTGGCCCGCAACCTTCGAACTCAGAGTTTTCAAGTCTTCGTGGTAGGAGAGTAGGGCATTCTCTTGTCCGAGCTTTCTCACTCTCCGGGAGTGACGGCTACCCGTCCGATCAAAGTTCTGGTGGTGGATGACGACCCGGTTTTGCTGCGGATGGTGCAAACCTTTCTCCAGTCTTCCGAGGACCCTTACGATGTGTTTCTGGCCAATAGTGGAAAGGAAGCACTGCGAGTCGCCAGGGCCGAGATCCCTGACTTGGTATTGTTGGACCTGATGATGCCGGAGATGGACGGGATTGAAGTCTGCGTTCAACTTCGAGCTAACCGCTCCACTTATCTGATTCCGGTCATCATGCTGACCGCTTCGGCGCTCCACGATCACCGACTGGAGGCCCTGCGAACCGGGGTCGACGACTACCTCTCCAAGCCCTTTGATCCGGAGGAGTTGGAGGTTCGGATTCAGAGTCTGATTCGGAGGGTCCGGTTGAGTCGGGCATCCAATCCGCTGACCGGTCTGCCCGGCAATCTGGCTATCGAACACGAACTCAACCAACGACTGGCCCGGGGAGAGATCCTGGCCTGCGCCTACATCGACATCGATAATTTTAAAGCCTTTAACGACTACTACGGCTTCGAAAAGGGTGATGAATGCATTCGCCTGGTGGCCGACGTCCTGATCGAGGCGGTGGAGGCGGCCGGTTCGGAGTCGGACTTTCTGGGTCATATCGGTGGCGACGACTTTATCCTGGTGACCTCGATGGACAAGATCGAAGATGTTCTGGACAAGGTTGCTGAATTCTTCGATGCCCGGGTGTCCAATCTCTATCACAAGGAAGACCGGGAGAGAGGTTGGATCGAGATCTTGAACCGGCAGAAGGAGCCCACCCGGTACCCCATCACCAGCCTATCCATGGGGGTCTCCACCAACGAGAAGCGTCAGTTGTCCAGCGCCCTGGAGGTCTCTGAGATCGCCACCGAACTCAAGAAAGCCGCCAAGGCTCGCTCTCCTGGTGGAAGTAACTACATCATCGATAGGCGGACCTCCTGAAGCTCCTAGACATCGATAGCGGCGAAGGCCCTCTCCTTAAGGGAGGCTGCGTGGCTCTGGGTTTTTTCGACGGATGCCACCTGGGTCACCAGAAGATCCTGAAGACTTGCAAAGACGTAGGAGAAGACCGGGCGGCGGTCTTCACGTTTCCCAATCATCCCACCACGGTTATCCCAGGGCGCGAGGCTCCTAAGCTGGTGACTACAGCCGAGGAGAGAATCGCGCTTCTTCAAGACCTGGGGCTAAAGGTTTTTCTCAAGAACTTCGATCGAGCTTTTTCGTCCTGGAGTGCCGAGCACTTCTGCTCGGTGGTGCTCAAGGACAAGCTGGGCGTGGACCACGTGGTGGTCGGTCACGACTACCGGTTCGGGCATCGAGCTGCCGGAGACGTGGCCTTGCTGGCTGAACTCGGGGCCTACTACGGTTTTAGCTGCACCGTGATCGGGGCGGTCTTTCACCAGGGGACAGAGCCCTTCGTCATAAGTTCGACCCGCATCAGGCAGGCCGTCGCCGAAGGCGACCTGATGCTGGCTCACCAACTGATGAACCGCCCCTTTTCCGTGGAGGGGGTGATCGTGTCCGGGGACCGGCGCGGTCGCACCATCGGATTTCCCACCGCCAACCTCAGCTTCCCCGAAGCGAAGGTGACGCCGCCCTATGGAGTGGTGGCGGTAAAAGTCGCTCTGCCCGACGGTCGCCTGCTACCGGGAGTGGCCAATTTCGGATTGCGGCCCTCCGTGGGCACTCTCCACAATAAGAGTCCGCTGTTGGAGGTCCATCTGTTCGATTTTGAAGAGGATCTCTATGATCAGAAGATTCGTGTGGACTTTCATGCCTTTGTGAGAGAAGAGCGACGCTTTGATTCATTGGAAGAGTTGCAGGCCCAGATCGCCAACGACGCGGATCGGGTCCGCTCCTTTTTCGAGCGTCAGTCCACCGAATAAACTCTGCATGTGTTGTGTAATATCTCCGAATCGGTGGTAAGAGGAGTTTTACTATGACAAGTTCAGAACTTTTAACCCCCCTTTCTCATGTTCACGAAGCCGCCGGCGCCCGAATGGTCGAATTCGCCGGTTGGCGGATGCCGCTGCAGTACGCCGGAGTGCGGGAAGAGCACGAAGCCTGCCGCACTCACGCCGGCCTGTTCGACCTCAGTCACATGGCTGAGATCATCGTGACAGGCGTTCAGCGCGAAGAGTTTGTGCAGAAGATGGTGACCAACGACCTGAGTAAGCTCAAGATGGGCGGAGCGATGTATAGCTGTCTCTGCAACGAGCAGGCTCAGATCGTCGATGACCTGTTGGTCTACCGCTTTGAAACAGAAATATGGATCGTGGCCAACGCCGGAAATCGCGCTGCGGTTTGGGCTTTGCTTAGCAAGCACGCCGAAGCGTTTGAGGTTCACCTGGATGATCGCACCGAGGCAATCGCTCTGATCGCTCTGCAGGGGCCGAACGCGGAGCCGATTTTGCAGAAGTTGGCCGATGAGGACCTTTCCACGCTGGATTTTTACACGGCTCGCCGGGGTAAGATCGCCGCTCGAGAGATGCTGATTTCACGCACCGGCTATACCGGTGAAGACGGATTTGAACTGTACGTTGAAAACGAGCACGCGCTTTCCATCTGGGAAGGGCTGTTTAAAGCCGATGACAAGTTGGTTCCGGTAGGACTGGCGGCCCGTGATACCCTTAGGCTGGAGTCGGGCTTCGCGCTTTACGGCAACGAACTGAGCCTGGAAAGGACCCCCTATGAGGTGTCGCTGGGCTGGGTGTGCAAGCCGACCAAAGAGCCGGCACCCCTGGTCGCCGATGCCCTGGAGCGAGCCAAAGAGCGGGCCACGACCTGCTTGATCGGGCTTTCCATGGAGGGTCGAACGGTCCCCCGAGCGGGCTATGAAGTGCATCTGAACGGCCAACCGGTGGGGACCGTCACCAGCGGGACCTTCAGTCCTACCCTCAAAAAAGGGGTGGCCCTGGCCATAGTGGAAAGGTCGGTCCGTGCCCCGGGGACGGAGCTTGAGATCATTGTTCGAGGGAAGCCTCAGCAAGCCACCGTCTCGCAGCTTCCATTTGTACGAGGAAGCGTCAAGCGGCACTCCTAGAGAGGTAGTTTCATGATTCCGGAAGATTTGAAGTATACAGAAGATCACGAATGGGTCCGCATCGATGGCCTGCGGGTGACGGTGGGGATAACCCATCACGCCCAGGATCAACTGGGAGACATCGTCTTTGTGGAGGTCCCGGAGGTGGGAGCTGAACTGGAAAAGGGTGATACTTTCGGAGTGGTGGAGTCGGTCAAGACCGTTTCCGATCTCTATTCACCGGTCAGCGGCAAGGTCGTGGAGCACAACGAAAAGTTGGTGGAGTCTTCCGACAGCTTCGAGCCCGAGGTGATCAACGCTTCCCCCTACCAGGACGGTTGGATGATGGTTTTAGAAGTGGCAGATGAATCGGCCCTGGAAGGTTTACTGGATCACCACGCCTACCAGGCGTTCGTCGAAAGTGGCAACTGATGAACTGACCGGCTATCGCATTCGTCCGGCGCGAGAAGAGGATCTATCCGCCATCATGGAATTGGCGGTGGAGTTGGTGGTGGAGTCGCGATCACCCTACCGCCCGGAGGTCCCTAACGACCGGATTCGGGAGTTTCGCAGGCGCAATTTCGAACAGATTCACGGGGTCTTCACGATGTCTGAGGGAGGCCTTTTTGTGGCCGTGGATGACCAGGGAGCCGTGATCGGGCACATTCTGCTCCTGGGTGGGCAGACCGATTCGGTGACGGAGATCCAGCAGGCCTGGGTCTACGACGTGTCGGTCAGGCGAGATTGGTGGGGGCGCGGCGTCGGGCGAAAGCTGATGGAGACAGGAGAGCGTTTCGCTCAGGAACTCGGCATTCAGTACGTCGGCCTGGGAGTGACCGCGGCCAACCGGCGAGCCGTCGGGTTCTACGAGGAACTCGGATACCAGGTTGAGCGAGTGCAGATGGTCAAGAAGTTGCAGCCAGAAGGAGAGCCGGACTGATGTATCTGGAGCATAGAGCCGTAGAGATCGATGGGGAGACCCTGACGCTATCCCAGTTTGAGAGCGTTTGCTTCGGGGCCACGGTCAGCCTGGCGAACTCGGTCATCCCCCGCATCAATAAGAGCCGTGAGGTGGTCGACGAATTGCTGCAGCAGGGGCAGACTCTCTACGGCATCAACACCGGGTTTGGCAAACTGAGCAGCGAACGCATTCCTAAAGAGCAAGTCGACGAACTCCAACGCAATCTGATCCTCTCCCATTCGGCTGGGGTGGGTCGGCCCCTGAAGCGAGAGGCTGTGCGGGGGATCATGGTGCTGCGCCTGAATTCCCTGGTTCGTGGTTTTTCCGGGGTGCGCCTCAAGGTGCTGGAGTTGCTGGTGGAGTGCCTGAATCGTGATGTGGTGCCACTGGTGCCCAGCCGGGGTTCGGTGGGAGCCAGCGGCGATCTGGCTCCTCTGGCCCACGTGGCAGCAGGCTTGATGGGGGAAGGAGACTGCCTGGCTAAAGACGGGTCTTTGCTTCCGGCCGCCCAGGCCTTGCAGCAGGCCGGCCTGAAGCCCATCAAGTATCGGGCCAAGGAGGCCCTGGCCATGATCAACGGTACCCAACTGATAGGGTCCGTGGGGGGTCTTGCCCTGTGTCGTGCCGGACGGCTCCTGGAGCAGGCCGACATCATCGCCGGCATGAGTCTGGAAGCCCTGATGGGAACGGACTCGGTTTTTCTCGAGCCGGTGCACCGGGCTCGCCCTCACCCTGGACAACTGGAAGTGGCCGCCCACTTGCGAGCCCTTTTGTCGGGGAGCGAACTGATCGAGAGTCACAAGCACTGCGGTCGGGTTCAGGATCCTTATTCTTTGCGTTGTATTCCTCAGGTTCACGGGGCAGCCCGAGACGGCTGGAACTGGTCGAAGACAGTCTTCGAGCGAGAGTTCAACGCGGCCAGTGACAACCCGGTCGTGGTGATCGAGGAGAAGCGAGTCATCAGTGGGGGGAATTTTCATGGCGCCCCGGTGGCACTGGCTTGCGACACCGCCGCGATCAGCCTGTCCTACCTGGGAAGCATGTCGGAAAGGCGGTGCGATAAACTGCTCGACACTCGGGAGAGCGGGCTCCCCAGTTTTCTCACCGATCAGGGAGGACTGCACAGCGGATTGATGATCGTTCAGTATGGGGCGGCCGCCCTGGTCAACGAGAACAAACTCTTGACCCATTCGGTGACCAGCGATTCCATCCCCACCTCGGCCGGTCATGAAGATCACGTGAGCATGGGGCCGGCGGCCGCCTTTAAGCTGGCCAGACTCATGGACAATCTGGAACAGATCTTGGCCAGTGAGTGGATCTGTGCTGCCCAGGCGTTGGAGTACCGGCGCCCTTTACGTTTCGGGCCGGGTACGGAGCGGGGCTTTGCTCTACTGAGAGAATATGTGGAGCCACTTCGGGGCGATCGAGCCCTGGCTCTTGATCTCAAGACCGCTAAAACCTTGCTGACCAGTGGTGAACTTCTGAAAATCAACGTTTGAACATTTTGCGAACATCGCTCTCGCGAAGGAAGAGCCTCTTGTCTTAAAGAAAGCCATAACCTATGGATTCACCACGACATCGTTTTCGGCGCGACGATCCTGGTAGCGAAGGCTCCTCCGAAGGAGTATCGGAACTTGATTTTCGGATAGTTTCAATCGAAGACGAACTCAAGACCGTATCGCTTTCCAGCGCTATGCAGGCGCGCGACTTTCAAGCTTTGCGCGCTAAGGTGGAAACACTAGAGACCCGCTCGGGGGGCGACGTGAGCGACTCGATGAGTCGAGTTTTTGATCACATCGAAGCCCAGGACGACCGCCTGGAGCAGGTGTTCGACAGGTTTCAGTTCATGGAGGGGCGGATTCAGGAATTCGCCCATCGATTGGACAATCTGGGCGATATCGGCCCCCTGGAGAATCTGCCCATTCTCCTCGAACAATCACTGGTAACTTCTCTGGACGATCTGGAAGCCCGCCTCGAACTGAAGATCGAAGCGTTGGGCCGGGAAGCCAGGGCTGGATCCGGTGGCGGCGCATCAGCCGAGCAGGTGGCCGCTTTGCGAACCGAGCTGGATGAGAAGATCCAGGACCTCAAGGATGGATTGGACCGAATCTTAGAGGATCGGCAAGAGGAACTGCTGGACATGATCCAGGCCAGTCTTGCCAACAATCCTGCAGTCGGTGGTCCGGTGGACAGGGACGTCATCAGAGAGGTCGTGGCAGGCGATCTCGATGTACTTCGAACGGCCATCGTCGAGCTTCAAGAAGCCTACGAAGCGGTACCCACCAGAGAAGACCTCGAACGGGTCAGTTCGCAACCTTCTATCACATCTTCGGTCTCTTCCGACGACGTTACGGCTCTGGCCGGTGAGATGGCCGGGCTGAAGGACAGGGTCCGAGAGGTGGAGGATCGGGTCTCTTCCGTGGGGGGCAGCGATCTGCAGCAGAAGCTCGACGAGTTCCTGAAGTACTCCGAGCAGGCGGATCGACATCAGGAACAGCTTGACGAGGCGTTGCGCCTGGTCAATGAACTGGAAGAAAAAACCAAGAATCTGGGCGAAGGGGCAGCGGCAGTGGTGGCTGCTCCGGCTGCCGCCGATGATGGTCTGGCTCCTCCCCTCGGTGAAACCCAACTGAAACTCACCCTTCGAGACCTGGTGCGGGAAATGGTCAAGAACCGCGTTTCCGACCTGCACATCAAAACAGGTCGGGCGATCACCGCTCGTATTGGTAAAGAGCTGATCCAATTTTCGACCCCACCTTTAACCCCGGCGGATTCTTACTATCTCATTACCTCGGCCCTCAGACCGGACCATCGCCGGAGACTGGTGGAAGAGCGTGATATCGAATTCGTTTATCAATACGAGAGTATTCGCCTGAGGGCCAATGTCTTCTTTGATCGGGGCAACCTGTCGGCCACCTTCAAGATGCTCTCGAACCGCCCCCCGGAGTTGGAGAACCTGGGTCTCCCCAAGGCCTACCTGACCTTACTGGGTCGGCCTTCAGGCCTGGTGCTGGTATGTGGTTTGCCCGGCTCTGGTCGCTCCACCACGCTCACAGCCTCGCTGGACTACTTGAACCGGACTCGGCAGCTGCACCTGGTTTCCTTGGAAGACCGACTGGAGTTCACTCACGAAGACCGACGAAGTCTGGTGACCCAGCGGGAGTTGGACGCCGACATCGTGTCCTTTGCTCAAGGTATGCGGCGAGCCCAGGGCCAGGACTGCGATGTGGTCTTTCTCGCGGATCTGGCTGACCTCAATACCATGGAGGCTGTTTTCAATGCGGTAGACTCAGGTCTTCTGGTGGTAGGTGCCGTGACGGCCCAAAACGCGGAAGACGCCATCCCCCGTCTGATCAACCTTTTCCCGGAAAGCGAGCGGCGCATGCGGGCTAGTCTCTTTGCCCGGACTCTCCAGGGTATCCTCTCGCTCAAGCTTTTCGAACGGGCCGACGGCGACGGACAGGTTCCGGCTTCCGAGTTGCTGCTGGCCACCAGTACGGTTCGCCGACTGATCGAAGACGCCAATCTTTCCGCCTTGCATCGCCAGTTGATGGGTGGTGGGGCCGAAGGAATGCAGACTTTCCGCGATTCCATCGAACGATTGGTGGAGACCGGACTCATTCAGCCCGAGGTCGGCAAAGCCGAATTGGAGCGGATCGAGCAGGCTGCCTCGGCGGCTCCTCGGCAGGCAACCCCCGCAGCCCCCGCCCGCCCGGCTGCTCCGCCTCAGGCGGCGCATCCCACGCCTCCACCGGCACGGCCCGCGGAGACCGCTCCCCCGGCTCCGGCTCAAGCCTCCCCCCCGGAGGCTACGCCCACTTCGCCGCCGCCCTCCCACGCCTCCGGCGAAGGGAGACCAGCGCCGTCTCAGGGGCAGCGCGAAGCTGAGGCGTTTGGCGAAGAAGATACTTTAATGAACTGGTTGTAGGAATTGTTCGGACCAAAAGGCTTCGGAGATCCGTTTGGCGACTCCTCGGCGGCCCCACCCCCATCCCGGCCACCGATTGTCAACGCCATCGCGGAGATCACAGAACAGATTCAGCGAACTTGCATCGAGAAGGGCCGGGACCCCGACTCGGTCAGATTGGTGGCGATCACCAAGACGCACACCGTAGAAGCGATCAAGCTTGCTCTGGATGCCGGCGTTGAAGATCTGGGAGAGAACTACATCCAAGAAGCCCGAGAGAAAGCCCGCAAGCTGCCGGGGGCACGCTGGCACATGGTGGGTCATCTTCAGAAGAACAAAGTCAATCTGGCGGTGGATCTGTTCGAAGTTATTCATTCGCTTGACAACGCCGGCCTGATCCGTCGTTTGGAGAAGCGCTGTGAAGCCCGCCATCGACGCCTCACCGGGCTCATTCAGGTCAACCTGGCGGGTGAAAAGACCAAGTACGGGCTCGACCCAGCCGGTGTCTTCGACCTGCTCGAAGAGTTGTCCGACAACCCCCCCGAGTATCTACGAATCTCCGGCCTTATGACCATCCCGCCGCCGGTAGACGATCCGGAGGACAATCGGCCTCACTTTCGCCGACTGGCCGAGCTGCTGAAAGAGATCGAGGAGAGGGATTACCCCTTCTGGTCCGGGCGAGAACTCTCCATGGGGATGAGCGACGACTACCTGGTGGCGATCGAAGAAGGCGCTACCATGATCAGGGTCGGTCGCAAGATCTTCGGAGCGCGCTAACTCCTAAGTTTGACGAGGCGCTAGAAACTTTTCCCTTACCGGAAGGTTTGAAATTATTTCACGCAAATGTCATGCTAGAGAAGTTCCTCTGAGCAACTCCACTGCTGAGTGGGCGGTGAAACTTCGGGCGGAGGCTCGTTATTATGGCAGGACGTGTAATGGACAGTTTGAGACGATTTTTTACCCTTGAGGAAGAGAGCTACAGCTCTGAATCTCAAGACTCCGACTCCCTGAGCCTCTCGGAGTATTCCATGAGCGCAGCCGAGCACCCGGTGCCTGAGGTTCGCAGCAATCGCAACCTGGTGAGTGTGCCGAACAACCAGCGTAAACAAGAGATCGTTGTGCTAGAACCGGCATCCTTCGCCGACGCCCGAGAGATCGCCGAGACTCTCAAGCTCAAGAAATGCATCCTGCTCAACATGCGCAAGACCGACAAGGAACTGGCGCGCCGCATCGTAGATTTTCTGTCCGGAATCAGCTACGCCATTGAGGGGCAGTCTCAAAAAGTGGCGGATCAAATCTTTTTGTTCACTCCAGGACACTTCGACATCATCATTCCCACCGAGGGGTTCAGCGGAAACAAGGATGAGGTCATGAAGTCTGGCGAGGGGTTCTGAGGGCTCATAATCACGGGTACTGAGCCCGCAAGATAGACCCCGACGGGGGTCTCTATAGATCGCCAGGACGAGGGTGCCACGCTTCGGTACCCTCGTCGTCTTCGTCCTCGAAATCGCTTGGCGCGCTGGGGTCCAGGCAGAACCCGGCTCCGGTTCCGAGAGGCTCCACACCGCCTTCTCGGGGGAGCGCCGAGACGTTTAGACTCTGAGCCCCTTCTTCCGTGGGAGCCTCGAACCAGAACTCACAGTCTCCGATGGAGATCCGGTCTCCGTCCTTCAGGAGGGCTTCCTGGATGCGATGTCCGTTGACGTAGGTACCGTTGGAAGAACCCATGTCTTTCAAGAGATACCCCTCCGCCAGTCGGGTGACCGAGGAGTGTTGGCGGGACACGCTGTTGTCGTTGAGCATGATGTGGCACTTCACCTCACGACCGACCACGATGTGGTCCTTGTTCAGAGGGAAGCCGCTTCGGGTGCTATCTCCTCCAGGTCTCAACCAGGCCCAGCTTTGCTTTCGCACCATGGGGGTCATGGATTCTTCCTGGGGGAAAGGGAAGAGTTTGACCGTCCAGAGTTGGCTCACCACCAGGCACAAGGCCATGAAGAGTGCGATCAACAGATAGGACAGGGCCGGGGGGATGACCATGTGGTGCCCGGCGAGGTTGAGCATCATGATGGCCACTCCGCCTCCCACCACCAGCATCAGTACGTGAAAAGCGAATCGCTTCAAGTAGGTCATCGGTTGCTTCCCTCTTTTCCGAGTAAGGGTAGCCAGGTACCCTTTTCCCATCGATACTTGATGGGTAACTTTTCAGAGACCTCTCCATTCGAATTGCGGCGGATCGTCAGCCCATGAAAAGCTTGCTGCCCGGGAGTTGCACTCAGCAGCAGGGCGTCGAACAGTCGAGCCTCAGCAGGGGAGAGCGGGGCCTGGGGAGCCAGGCGCAAACTGCCGGGGGCCACCTCTTCGAAGGGGCTGCTCAAGACCGTGGCGGTACCTTCCATGGCTTCTCCCAGAGGAGCCAACTCCTGAGCATCGGTGGCAAAGAGTAGGACTTCCCCCGGCGCTCCCAGTTCGGAGAGTGCTCGACCATCTTCGGCCAACAAGGCCAGTTGACCGTTCGCAGACGAGGCTTGCGCCAGCATGTTGGTCAGGGCTTGTTTGTCGGGTGGGGAGGACACCGGCGTTTGGCTCTCCATGGCGGAAGCCGGAACGGGCCCGGGGATGCCCCACACGGTGGGTGCGGAACCGCTATCCAGCCCCCCGGAAAAGAGTTCTATGAGGTGATCGTTGGTAAAGGTCTTGACTGTGCGCCGTCCGGGGAGATCGGTCGAGGAGAGGAAGAGCACATTGCTGGGGGCTCCCTCGGGCCAGGGTTCGTCCTGGCCGCCCAGGACCAGAAAGCTGTCTGGAGTCTGCCGCTCTTGATCCTCTTTGATGAGGTTTTGCAGGGTTCTCGGTAGTTCGTTTTTGGAGTAGGACTTGGGGACTATCAAGCAGAGCCTGCCCTGGACGCCACCGACCCCGTTGATGGCTCCCAGGACGGCCGAAGAGACCTCCCAAACCCAGGCCTCGTCCTGGCCCTCGGGGATCAGGAGATGGATGACCATCGGCTGCTCCCCGGTGGTGCCCGCAGCCAGAAGATTGAGGCGAAACAGCTCTTTTTTCTCCTCACTCATCTCCTGGAAGTCGGAACTCTGGAAGAGGGGAAGAAGGGCCCGGGGGTCTCCGGACAAGAGCGACTGGCGCAGCCTGTCCTCGGGATTTTCTCCCCGACGAAGTTCGGTGAGCAGCGATTCGACTTTTTGCTGAGCTGCAGAGAGCCAGCGCTCTCGGACGCCTGCGTCCATGGTCGCCAGGGCGGTTCCCCCGGCTACGATTACGAACACGCAAGCAGCCAGCAGGGCCCGGCCCAGGGAAACTTTTTTCTTCGGCTTAGGGGCGGCGTTCTGAGCGGGCGGCTGGTTGGCGTTGGCCGGCGCTCCCGAATTCGGTGGTGCAACTGCTCCGGGTTGAAGTTGCTGAGATTGCCCGGAAGATGGGGCGGTCGGTTGGCTCCCGGAGGAGGGGGCCGGGGCGGCTTGCTGGGCGGCAGAGGGCGGTTGGGCACCGGCCGGGGCCGGGGCTGCAGCCGCAGCCGGCACTGCTGCAGCAGCGGGGGGGGCTGGGGCAGCGGCCGCTTGGGGAACCGCCGGAGGAGCCCCCACGACCCGGGTGCTCTGATTGCCGCGCTGGAGAATATGTTTGATATCCTTTCGCATCTCCAGGACCGATTGGTAGCGATCGGAAGGATCGAGTTGAGTGGCTCGGGCCAACATTGCCGCGGTCGCTTCCGACAGGGCGGGATTAAGATTTCTGGCCGGGGGAACCAGAAACGGGGTACTGGTGGTCGTGGGGTCGCGACCGGTCAGGGCGTGGTGCAGGGTCACCCCCAGGGCGTAGATGTCTGACCGAGGATCAGTCTGGGCGGCGTACTGCTCAGGCGGAGCGTAGCCGGGCGAGCCGATCCGCATGGTGTCACCCTTCTTGGCCTGGTCGAAGTGACGGGCGATGCCGAAGTCGATCAGTTTGACTCCCTGTGAGCTGATCATGATATTGGACGGCTTGACGTCACGAAAAACGATGGGCGGATCGTGCTTGTGGAGATAAAAAAGCACCTGAGCGACCTGCTCGCCCCACTCCAGGACCTGCTTTTCCGGTAGCGGACCCTTCGTTTCCTCGAGTTTCACGGCCAGGTCCACACCGTCGATGTACTCCATGGAGAGGTAGTACTTTCCGGCGAACTGAAAGTAATCAAAAACCTTGGGGATGTGCCGGTGGTTCAGGGAGGCCAGCAGTTTGGCTTCCCGGTGAAAGAGGTCGACGGCCATCTGTTGTTCTTTGGGATCGGAGTAAGAAGCGGTCATCTCCTTGACCACCACCTCGGCGTTGTTGTACTTGCGGTCGTGGGCCAGGTACAGGTTAGACATGCCTCCCTGACCGACCAGACGAATCACTTGATAACGCCCTGCTATGATGCTATTGGGTTGAAACATTTTTTTGCTAGCCTAGCCTCCCATCCCATGAAACAGTATCTCATATAAGGTGTAACAACCAATACCCAAAAATACCAAAGTGAGTGCCGCCGCCACCCAGGCTGACACGGGGAAGGCCTCGGCCAGAGGTTGGGTATCGGACTCTTTTTTTCGTCCCTTGGACTTATGTTTTTGCAGAGAAACACGGGCCTTCTTTATATGTTTTACCATCTCTTCCGGGCTGGAGAAACGGTTAGCCGGTTCTCTCTGCAGCGCCTTTTCCACGATCTTGATGGTGGTGGGCGTGGTGTCGGGGGCCCAGAAATCCAGCGGGTCGAGATTGAAAGGCGAATCACCGGGGTTGAATCCGGAGATCAGATGATACAGGATGGCCCCCAGGTTGTAGACCAGGGTGCGACCATCGGCCGTTTCTCCGGAAAACTGCTCGGGAGCCGCGTAGTCCACCGGTCCCAGCGTATTGGCCTTGCCAAAGAGCCTGCCAAACCCAAGATCGACGAGCTTGATCTGGCCCTCCGGGGTGATGATCAGGCCGCTCAATGAGAGTTCTCTGAAAATGGCCGGCCCAATCTTTTTGCGAAGCAAAAATCCGAGAAGTTCGGCGATCGGTTCGGTGAGGCGCAGGGCATCGGCCTCGGAAAAGTTGCCCCCTTCAAAGGCCAGCAAGGTCTGGAGATCCGTGCCTGGCACGTACTCCCGGATCAGGTAGAAGCACTGATCGATGAAGAAGTAATCCAGCAGTCGAGGGATGGCCGGGTGCTCCAGGCTGCTGATATCTCTCGCTTCCTGTTCGTAGCGCCGCCGGACGGCCCGAGTGTTGACCCCTTCGGCCCCTACCGGAAGCATCTGCTTAGCGACCCAGGTGTTTCCGCGCAAATGCAGATCCTGGACCAGATAGATGTTCCGTAGCGGCGACGCATCCAGTACCTTAAAGATCTGATACCGATTGCGAAGCTGGCTCCCTTCGGGAAGCAGCAGGGGCACTAGCAATCACCCTTTCTGACATAGTCCGTAACCCAAAAAAAGACAACGGCTTAACTTAAAGATCTTCCTTGATTTGTGGCTTGATCCCTCCATTAGACCTTTCAATAGCCCACGGCTACATGGACTCCAAAACCGAGACGATGATTTCCAGGCACTCTTTGAGTTGTTCTTCGGTGATCACAAGGGGGGGCGCGAAACGGATGATGGTGTCGTGGGTAGGTTTGGCCAGGACTCCCGCGTCTTTGAGTTTCAAGCACACATCCCAGGCCTCCACTCCGTGGCTTCCGGTCACCTCCAGGGCGTTCAGGAGGCCTTTGCCTCGGACTTCTTTGATCCACGGCTTCTTCACCCCGCGAAGGGTTTCCCGGAAGAGTTGACCGAGCTTCTCGGATTGCTGATCGAGTTTCTCGTCTTTCAAGATCTGGAGGGCTTCCATGGCCACCCGGCAGGCCAGCGGGTTTCCACCGTAAGTGGAGCCGTGCTCCCCGGGCTTGATGCCCAGCATGACCTCGTCATCGGCCAGCACCGCCGAGACCGGCATCATACCGCCGGAAAGCGCTTTGCCAAGAACTACGATGTCGGGTCTGACCCCCTCGTGATCGCAAGCCAGCATCTTGCCGGTTCGGCAGAGGCCTGTTTGGACTTCGTCGGCGATCATCAACACCCGATATTGGTCGCAGACCCGGCGAACTTCTTTCAGGTATCCCTCTCGGGGCATGTTGACCCCGGCTTCCCCCTGGATGGGTTCGAACATAAAGGCGCAGACGTTGGGGTTGGCCAGGGCCTTTTCCAGTGCCGGTACGTCGTCGTAGGGAATCACGTCGAAGCCCGGCATGTAAGGCCCGAAACCGGCCTTGCAGGTGGGATCGGTGGAGGTGCTGATGGCCGAGAGGGTCCGCCCCCAGAAGTTGCCTTCCACGAACACTACCCGCGCTTGCTCATCGGGGATGCCCTTCTCCAGATAGCCCCAGCGGCGGGCGAGTTTGACCGCGGTTTCGCCACCTTCCACGCCGGTATTCATGGGCAGTACCCGATCGTAGCCGAAGTATTCGGTGGCGTATTGACAGAATTCGCCCAGGGCGTCGGAATAGAAGGCGCGAGAGGTGAGGGTGAGGCGGGCGGCCTGTTCGCTCATGACCTTGACCAAGCGGGGATGGCAGTGGCCTTGATTGACCGCCGAGTAGGCTGACAGGCAGTCGAAAAAGCGCTCTCCCTCCGGATTCCATAAGAACACCCCTTCCCCCCGGCTCAGCACCACCGGTAGCGGATGGTAGTTGTGCGCTCCGTATTTGTGCTCGAGTTCCATGGCTTCGCTGGAAGTTCTGGTTTTTGTGGTCACGGCGACTCTCCTAAGTAAATTCTTGCCTCTGCCCCTTCGCACCGCCTGTCGACGATTCCCGCACCCTATGTTTCACGGCAAACATAGGATTAGCTGATGCGCAGCAGTACCTTGCGGGCACCCGGTCGAGCGGCGTGCTCGAAAGCGGCCAGAGCCTCCTCCAGAGGATACACCTTTTCGATGAGAAAGCTGGGGTCCACGCGTCCGCAGGCCATGGCCTCCAGGGCCGGAGCGAAACGACCGCAGCGGCTGCCCAGGATGCGGATTTCGTTGATCACAGCGGGGGCCAGGTTGATCTGATAGGGCGAGGCCACGGTGGTCTTCAGGACCACGGTTCCCCGGGGCTGGACCAGACTCAGGGCTTGTTCCAACCCGCTATTCGATCCGGTGGCCTCCACCACCAGGGGAAAACTGGTCTGCAGAGGAGTGGAGAGAAGGTGCGTCTTGACCTTCCCCTTCAGTAGCTCGAGTTTGGCGGGGTGCTTCCCCAGCAGGGTGACCTGGCAGCCCAGGTCTTGAAGGGCCAGCGCGCACAGGGCGCCCAGTTTGCCATCCCCCATGACCAGAGCGGTGGGGGGCAACTCGGGCAGAGGCTCGGCGATCTGGAAGGCGGCGGCCAGGGGCTCGGTAAAGACGGCTTTTTCATCGTCCAGGTGAGGAGGCACTTCCAGCAGATTTTCCACCGGCAAGAGGAACCGTTCGGCCATAACCCCGTCTCGCCCCACGATCCCCAGTACGGTCCGCTCGGGTTGATGACGCGGGTCTTCCACGACCCGATCCCGGGGCGAACAGTTGATCTCGCCCACCACCCGCCGTCCCACCCATTCAGGGGAGTCGCACTCTTCCACCACTCCCACGAACTCGTGGCCCAGCACCCCTTGAAAACCCATGTACCCCTTGACCAACTCCAGGTCCGTCTTGCAGATCCCGACCAGGGTGGGGCGGACCAGGGCGGAGCGTGGTTCGAGGGTGGGCTCGGGGCGAGTGGTTTGCATTTGGAGTTCTTTTTCTAGAACGACGGCTTTCATGGGTCATAGGTTTGTTTGGAAGTCCGGCTGTCCTCCAAAGGAGCCCGGCGACCCGGTTCGGAAGGTCTCTAATATGAAAAGACTAGTTCTCCTCGCGGTCATGGTCGGGTGCCTGGCCGCGCCGCTGCCGGCCGAACCGTTACCTCCCATCGAAGATTACATAAACCGCAGTTGGGAGTTTCTAGAACGCAATCTGCAAGACTTACCCGCTGCGGCCGTCGATCCGAAGCTGGGAGATAGGGAGCGTTACCCCGTCTACCTGGCGCCCGGGGAGAGCCTGGAATCCGTGCAGCAGAGGCTGGACCAGGAACTGACCGCCGAACAACTGGAGCGGGTGGAGCTTCGTACCCTGCCCCCCGATGTGCTCTCCCGCCCACAGCTTGAAGGTGATATGGAGAGCCACGGGTTGCTCTACCTCCCTCACCCCTACGTGGTGCCGGGCGGTCGCTTCAATGAGATGTACGGCTGGGATAGCTACTTCATCAATCTGGGGCTGCTGGAATCGGGAAGGGTGGAGCAGGCCCGCCTGATGGTGGAGAACCACCTCTATCAGGTTCGTCACTACGGCCGGGTGCTCAACGCCAACCGTACCTATTATCTCACCCGCTCCCAGCCTCCGTTTCTAGCCACCATGGTGGCCGACGTCTACGACCGCACGGGCGACGTGGAGTGGGTCGAACGCGCCCTGCCGGCGCTGATCGCCACTTATCGCTTTTGGACCTCGGAGCCGCATCTCACCCCTCAGACCGGCTTGAGCCGGTATTACGACCTGGGAGAAGGAGCCGCCCCCGAGGTCCTGGAGAGCGAGAAAGACGAATCGGGGCACACCCACTACGACCGGATTCGCTCTGATTTCAAGCAATACGCCCGGTGGAGCGAAACCGAGCAAATGGAGAAACTCGGGTACCCGCTTTCCCTCTACTACGATAGCGCCGCCGATGAGTTGACCCCACTTTTTTATAAAGGCGATCGCTCCATGCGAGAGTCCGGGTACGACCCCTCGGACCGGTTCGGCCGCTTCAATATAGATGTGATTCACTACAATCCGGTGGACCTGAACAGCTTGCTGTACCTCTACGAACTGGACATGGGTCGTCTGTTTTCTCAGATGAGGCGTCCGGGGCCCGCGGCGGACTGGTTCGCTCTGGCCGCGGAGCGAAAACAGCGGATGCAACGCTATCTCTGGGATGAGGAGTCCGGACTCTTTCTGGACTACAACTTCCGCACCGAGAGCCGCCGCGACTATCCGTTTGCCACCACCTACTTTCCCCTCTGGACGGGCTGGAGCACTCCGGGGCAGGCCGCCGCGGTGGCGGCCAATCGAGAGCTCTTTCTCAAGCCCGGCGGGATCGTCACTTCCACCCACCGCAGCGGCAATCAATGGGATTCCCCCTTCGGTTGGGCTCCCCTACAGATGGTGGCCGCTGAAGGTCTGGCTGGTTACGGCTACGCCCGACAAGCCGCCGAGATCGCGCAAGCCTTCCTGAGCCTGGTGGAGCAAGAGTACCAGAAGTCAGGTACGATCGTGGAGAAGTATGACGTGGTCAATCGCACCTCCAACGTTTCCGAGGGGATCGAGTACGGCTACTCCAGTAACGAGATCGGATTCGGCTGGACCAACGCAGTCTATCTACGACTGCAAGAGCTTCTGCCCTAGTAGTCTTTGACGCGCAGGATCTCTTCGGAGTCGGGGGCGGTTCGAGCGCGCAGTGGGTCGACCTCGTGCCGCACCCGTTTCTCTTTCTTGACGCTCAGCGGGTCCTCGTCGGGCGCGTTGAACTTTGCTCTCAGCTCGGGCGAACCCCAGGTGGCGGGGTCGGCCCGCAAAGGATCGGGCGCTTTCTCTTCGGTTTGCCGAGCGGCTGGTTCGGGCAGCGCTTCCACCTCTTGTTGGATAGAAAAATAGCGATCAGCAGGGAGACCTTCCAGGAAGGGATCGCTGGGAAGAGGCAGGCGCAGGGTGATGGGGCCGGCTTTGATTTCCAGGCCCTTGACCAGGTAGAGGTGCTCGGAGAGCTCCGGTCCGTCGAACACCTCGAGAGTTCCCTGGGAGTTCAGCAGGGCATCGGTGGTGCCGGCGCTGGAAACCACCGAGATGCGCCCCCAGGGGGTCTGGCGCCCGAGCTTGAGGTAGTCGGAAGGACCGATCACCTTGGCCACCTGCCCCCCTCGAGTTTGGAAGAAGAGTTGCTGCTGGTCCGAGAGCAGCCAGCCGATCTCCCGGGGCGATTTTTTGATCACGATTTTGCCGGCGTTGTAGTTCACGTTGATGGTGTTAGAATTCCCCTCGGAGACGACCCTGGCCCGCAGTTGCGAGGTGGGAAAATGAAACAACAACTCGTCGTCTTTCCAATTGACCCGCACCCGAATGCCTTCGTGCTCGACCGTCATCCGGGTTTCCCAGCTATTTTCATAGCGGTCGGTGATTTGCGCCCCGGGGGGAAACAGTAATTCGAAGTGCTCATTCTGAAGAACGGGAGTCTGGGCGAACACCGGTAGGCCGCTCAGAAAAAACAGGGCTAAAGCAATACGAACAACTCTCATGACAGGGGGTATTCCCCAAAAACTCGGATTTCATTCCCTTTTCTCGGTCCACAGGGTAGGCCTTCGGTAGCCAAGAACCTTTTGAGGTGCGCTCTTACACCCTGCGATCGACTTTGCTGATGGCCACCATCGATCTAGTATTCATCACCACTCTTTGCTATGTTCTCGGTCTGCTTCTGGGTTTACTGCCCCTGGCCGCGTTCGAGTATTGGAAGGTCGCGGGATTTTGTTACGCCGTCAAGTCGGTGATCTGGTTGTTTCTCAGGATCCACCTGCTTCTCCCCATCGATCGCTGGTGCAAGCGGGGTATGCCGTCGGAGGACAACGACCCAGCCCTGATCCGCTCCATTTACTACTTTCCTTACGACTTTTCCGTCTTTTACGGACTCCTGGTCTTTCTCTTTTACCTGGGTTTGATGCTGGTCTTGATCTACCGTGGTAGCAGCATCCAGGTGGGGGAGCACCAACTGTTTGCGGGGGCAATGTTCGCCCTGGCCATCGGGGCGGGGGCTATCGCCATCGGGGTCCCCATCAATCTCTTGCTCACGGCCCGTTTTTCCAAGCGCCTGTCCGAGCGCAAAGCGGGTAGCTTCGCAGAGATCCCAGGCAAGCGAATCTCTCTGCAAACCAAGATGGCTACGGTGGCGGTGGCCCTGGGCTGCGCACCCAGTTTGCTGCTGTTTAGCATCCTGACTTTTCTTCAGCACGATAGCCTTTATTTGGAGGCCGATCGAATGGGGAAGCTCGTGGCTATCCATCTGCAGAGCGAGAGTCGCACGACTTTGGGGCGTTGGGTGCAGCCGGGTTGCTACCCCTTTCAGATGGATGGGGCCGTCCCGGTTTTCCTCCACAAACTGCCCGATGAACAAGCCATGAGACTGTTCGATCACTCCACCGATAGCCGGGAGATTCTGGAGCGTCGTTCGGGCTACGTGCTGCGCTACAGTCCCCAGTACAAGCGCGGAGTGGTGGTGAAGATTCCAGAACCCCGGGACAACTTCTTCGTGCTCGCCCTGGTCCTTTTCCTGACCTGTCTGTGGCCCCTGGTGACCTCGCTGCTCACGGTGCTCACCATCATCAGGCCGATCGAGGTGATCGGGGCCACCTTTCACCGGATCATCGGGCGGGGCCGCACGGAAGGCTCGGATACCGTGCCGATCATATACAAAGACGAGGTTGGGCGTCTGGCCTTCAACGCCAATCGGACCATCAACATCATCACTGAGACCCGTCGCCAACTGGAGAAGAATGCTCGGGACCTGGCCGATAAGAACAAAGAACTCCAGCAAGCCTATCGGACCAAGGGGGAGTTTCTGGCTAATATGTCCCACGAACTGCGGACCCCCTTAAACGCCATCATCGGTTTTAGCCGTTTGATGAATCGCAAGCTCAAAGACCTGGAGCCTCGACAGAAAAAGAACCTTGAACTCATTCAGGAGTCGGGGGAACAGTTGTTGGTGCTGGTCAACGACCTTCTCGATTTTGAAAAGATCGAGGCCGGCAAACTGAATGTTCGCCGGGAGATGGTCGATCTGCCGGAGCTTTTGGCTGCTCTCCACGAGACTCTGAAGCCTCTGGCTGCCGAGAAGGGGTTGTCGCTGGAGTTTGCCTCCCAGGGTCTACCGAATGCCATCCCTTCGGACAAGGAGCGATTGCGACAGATCTTGACCAACCTGATAACCAACGCCATCAAGTACTCGGACCGGGGAGTCATCAAGGTGGAGGCTGAGCAGCAAGAAGATCTGGTGGTGTTGAGGGTGAGCGACCAGGGGATCGGGATGACCTCCGAGCAGATCGAAAGGATCTTTGAGCCCTTTCATCAGGTCGATGGAAGCGAGACCAGGGAGCGCGGTGGGGTGGGCCTGGGTCTGGCCATCGTGGGGCGATTGGTAGAACTGCTCAGGGGTCGGATCGAAGTCCACAGCGAGAAAGGGCAGGGCTCCACCTTTTCAGTCAGTTTGCCCGCGGGTCAAGGATAGGTAGCGCTCGACCGTATCGTAGAGCAGGTCTTCGTCGATCGGTTTGGTGATGTAGTCATCAAAGCCGATCCTCAAAGCCTTTTCGCGATCGCCCTTGATGGCGTGGGCGGTCAGTGCCACGATCGGCATGACGGAAGCACCCAGGACCTCTCTCAGCTCTTTACAGACCTCCCAACCGCTCTTCTTGGGAAGAGAAAGGTCCAGCAGGATCAGATCCGGGCGCTCGGCCAGGGCAAGATCGATTCCTGATTGTCCGTCTTCGGCGGTGAGCAGTTCATAGTCGTCTTCGAGGAGCTGCATCACCAGATCGAGATTGACGGGATTGTCTTCTACGATGAGAATTCGCACGAAGGAGGGTGTTCCCAGCGATTCAGTTTCTCCCTGCCCAAGCTTTCCGAGGTGACACGATTTGGAGGGAAACGTTCGGTTGGTGCAGAACGCGCGGCCCGGCTATTCCATCATGATCAGCGTAAAGAACCTGAGCAAAACTTTCGGCTACAAGACCGCCGTCGACGATCTCTCCTTTGATGTGGAGAAGGGTGAAATCCTGGGTTTCTTAGGCCCGAACGGGGCCGGTAAGACCACCACCATGCGCATCTTGACGGGGTTTTTCCCACCCACCTCGGGGAGCGCTTCGGTCAACGGCGTGGATGTTTGCGTGGATCCCATGAAGGTGCGGGAGATGGTGGGATACCTACCCGAGCACGTTCCTCTGTACAAAGACATGACCACTCGGGAGTTTCTCTACTTTGCCGCCTCGGCCAAGAAGCTTCGCGGCGTCCAGCGCACCGAGGCGGTGGACCGCACCATCGAGCGCTGCAACCTGGAGAGCGTGGCCGACCAGTTGATCGCCACCATCAGTCGGGGGTATCGCCAGCGGGTGGGTCTGGGGCAGGCCATCATCAATGACCCCAAGGTTCTTATCCTGGACGAACCCACGGTTGGCCTGGACCCCACCCAGGTGCGTGACATCCGAGCCTTATTGCGAAAGCTCGGCGAAAACGCCACCGTGATCCTCTCCAGTCACATCCTCTCCGAGGTTCAGCAGATGTGCAACCGGGTGGTCATCATCGCCCACGGACGCATGCAGGCCATGGATACCCCGGAGAATCTGACCGGCAGTATGCAAGGGCAAGCCCGCGTGACGGTAAGGTTCGCAGGAGCCGAGGAAGAAGAAGCGCAAACTCGACTGAAGTCGTTGGAAGGGGTCGATCAGATCGAAGTGGTGGGAGCGGGAAACTTTTCTGTGATTTCCAAGTCTGCTAAGGCAGAGGTTCTGGCCCCCCGGATCGCTGGTCTGGTGGTGGGTGCTGGCTGGGACCTCCACGAACTCAAAGCCCACACCGCCAACCTGGAAGACATCTTCATCGAGTTAGTGGGTTCGGATAAAGGAACGGAGAAAGCCGATGCTGTCGATCCTCAGGCGTGAGCTTGCCGCCTACTTCAACTCAGCCCTGGCCTGGATCGTCATCGCCGTGTTTATCCTGATCTCAGGCTTTATCTTCGTTTCGCTGCTGGGCATCTACTCGGACCAGAGCCTGGCTGCTTCCTCCTCGCCCTTCGGGGCCCAGAGCCTGAATCCGAGCGACCGGGTTATGGTGCCTACCTTTCAGTGGATCGGCTATCTGCTGCTCTTCTTCTTGCCCGTTCTCACCATGCGCTTGATCGCCGAGGAGAGCCGGGTCGGTATGCTGGAGATGCTCTTCACCTACCCCCTGGCGGACTGGGAGATCGTGCTGGGCAAGTTTCTGGGAGCGCTGGGGGTGGTGAGCGTGATGATGGGTTTGAGTTCCACCTACTTCATCGTGTTGGGTCGAATGGTGGATATCGAATGGAAGCTGGTGTTCTCGGGATATCTGGGTGTATTTCTACTCTCCTGTGCCTTCGTGGCCTTCGGGATATGGGCTTCCAGCCTCACCTCGAGTCAGATGATTTCGGCGGTGATCACCTACGGCGGCCTGCTGGCCTCCTGGTTGGTGGTGATCGCCGGAGACAACATCCAGAGCCTCAAAGACGTCTTCGGCGGACTCTCCCCGATGGACCATCTGGTGGAGATGGCTCGAGGCACCGTGACCAGCCATCATCTGGTCTATTTCCTGGCCTGGACGGCACTTTTTCTGTTTCTCACGGTGCGCACCCTGGAGAGCCGGAAGTGGAGTGATTAGTTCGTGAACCGCCGACAAAAATTTCTTTCCTCCACCATGGTCTCGGTCACCCTCGCCCTGATCTGTTTTTTTCTGGTCCTGGCCATTTCCAACGATTTTCACACGAGCTGGGACCTCACCGTGGACAAGCGTCACAGCTTCAGCCCGCAAACCGAGGAGTTCGTCTCCAAGCTGAGCGAACCGGTGAAGCTCTACGCCTTCGTCAACCCTGCGGGGGACAGTTCGGTGATCGAGGCACTGCTGGATAAATACAAGAGCCTGTCCCGCCATTTTTCCTACGAGATCGTGGATCTCCAGAAGAATCCGACTCTGGCCGAACGGTACCAGGTCCGTAGTTACGGACAGGGGATCCTGGAGAAGGTGGGGACCAGTTCCGACACTGAGACGGCGCGTCGGGAGCGGGTTTTGAATTTCGACGAAGCTTCCATCACCAACGCCCTGACCAAGCTCTTGCGCACCGAGACCCGGACCGTTTACTTCATCCAGGGGCACGGAGAGCGACACCCCGTGAACAAAGAGCCCCGGGAGATGCAGGAGTTTGCCAACTCTCTCCGGGGAGAAGGTTACGACCCCAAGACCCTGTCTTTGATCGAGTCAGCCGAGATCCCGGCCGATGCCACCGTCTTGATCATGGCCGGGCCCAGTGGAGCCATGCTGGCAAAGGAGCAGCGCCTGCTGGACGACTACCTGGCCGCCCAGGGCAAACTGCTCTTTCTGGCCGACGTACAGACTCCGGCTCAGTACAGCGAGTGGTTGAGGCGTTATGGTCTGGTGATTGAAGATAGCGTGATCGTGGACGAAGCCTCCAGCCAGGTAGGCCAGGAGCCGGTAACTCCTATCGGAAAGCAAATGGATCCCGAGCACCCCATCACTCGAAATTTTCGCAGCCTCACCGCCTTCAAGATGGCCCGACCGGTAACCACCGGAGAGTTAAACTTCCCCGGGCACAACGGAGAACTGACGGTGCTGGTCAGGACCCTGGAGTCAGCCTACGTACTCCCGCTGAAGGAGCTGCTGCGTGGCGGTTCGGTGGAGTTTTCTTCGGAAGGGAAAACTCCGGGCGCTCTTCCACTGGCTGCCGCCGGGCTCTACACCTCCACCGATGCCCCCCCCGCCGGGGAAGACGCCCCCCCTCCACCCTCTGCCCGGATCGTGGTTTTGTCCAGCACCGACGGTTTCAGCAACGACAACTTGTCGCAGTTGAGCAATCGAGACTTCATCCTCAATTCGGTCAACTGGCTGGCCGAGTCGGAAAACCAGATCACGGTGCGGGTCAAGGATCCTAAAGTTCAGCCGATCTCGGTCAGCAAGCGGGCCGAACTCTGGCTCTATTTCGTCTTCTGCATTTTGGTGCCGTTTCTATCTGCTCTCACCGGTATTCTGGTCGCTTACTATCGGCGCACGGGTAAGAAGCTTTGAACCGAACCCAGCTTTTTCTGCTGCTCGCAGCTCTGAGCCTGGGTTGCTTCTACGTCTGGTCCAAGGCCAATAAACTGCAGACGACCCATCGAGAGTACGAGGAGGCTCGCTATTTCCCCAGCCTCACTGAGGAAGAGGTCTCCAGGATTCGGGTTGTCTGCACCGATCCGGTTTTCGAGTACGAATTGGTGAGCCACGGGGACGAGTGGTTTATCGATTCTCATTTGCTGAAGATCGAGAAGTCGCACCAACTGGTGACCAGCGTGCTGGAGTTGAGTCGGGAGCGGGAAATGGAGCCCGACCCGGACGCCGAACGGGAGAAGGAGTTCGGTTTGGACGAACCGAGCTATCGGATCACGGTGTGGAAAGACGGCAAGGAGGTCGCCACCGTGAAACTGGGAGACCGGGTCCCGGACTACAACCACTTCTACGGACAGTTGGAAAGTGGAGGCTCGATCTGGACGGTTCCTGCCTACGCCCTCGGGGTGCTGGAGGAAGAGCCCAAAGACCTTCGAGAGACCGCACTTTTGCCGGTGGATGTCCCGGCGGTCAAGAATCTTTCGGTATTGTTGGCCGGGGACAAGGTGCTGGAACTCAAGCAGAATGAGGACCAGACCTTTTCCTTTGTGGTGCCGAAGAGCGGGAAGGCCGACGAGTCCCGGGTGGAGGCGTTTTTGTTCAAACTCAAAGACCTCAAAGTGGGACGCTTTTTGGCCCCCGATGAGGAGACCCTGATGGGAGACACGGTGGTTACCTACCAGGCCCGACTCGGTTATTCCAAGTATCTGCGGGTTACGGAACTCAAGCAGCGAGTGGGGGTTCAGCCCCAGTTTGTCTATGGGCAGAGGTATCTGCAGGACCCCGAGACGGGCGAACCGGTTCCCAACACTTTAGAGAAGTTCGTGGTGGAGATCGGCCGTTCCAGCGAGCTGATGAACCCCGACGCCTCGACCTTCGAAGACCGGCGAGTGGCGATCTTCGACATGGACAAGGTCAAGGGTCTGGAGCTTCAGGACATCGGTAAGTCGTACTCCGGGGTAAAAAACCTTATGGGGAAATGGGAGACCCAGAAGGGTAAGGATGCGGGAGAAGAGGCCCTCAGCGGTGTGCTCTGGGTCTTGAAAGACTTGCGTTATGAAGCGGTCCTGGAAGGCCAAACCATGCCTTCTCAAAGGATGAGCATCACCCTTACCCTGGAGGGTGGTAAGTCCTTACCCCTGGTCTTTACCGTGGAGGGTGGTCCGGCGGTCTGGCAGGGGGGAAAAGGGTATCAGCTCTCCTCCAATACCTGGGAAAGTCTACTGGACGCCGTGGCCAGGATTTGAACGCTCGCATGGCCTGGAGTTTAAGCTACGAACATTGGGGGAAACCATACCTGTCTGAAGGAGTCTATCGTGAGTAAAACAAGCAACTGCCGAGTTCTGGTGACGGGGTCGCTGGCCTTCGATTTTATCTTGAGTTTTCCAGGCAAGTTTCAGGACCACATCCTGGCCGATAAACTGCACATGATCAACCTATCGTTTTTGGTGGACAAGGTCATCAAGCAGCGGGGTGGAGTGGCTGGAAACATCGCCTATACCATGTCTTTGCTGGGCGAAAAATCGCGGATTCTGGCCTGTGCCGGGCACGACTTCGATGAGTACGAACAGTTTTTATCCGAGGCCGGGGTGATGACCGAAGACATCTTGCGGGTGCCCGACGAGATGACCGCGACCTGCTTTATTACCACCGACTCCAAACACAACCAGATCACCGGCTTCTACACCGGTGCCATGAACCAGGCTTCACAGCTTTCGGTGAAGGACGCCCTGAAAGGTGCTCACTACGTGATCGTCAGCCCGGACGACCCCGAGGCTATGAAGCGGCACTGCATCGAAGCCAAAGAATCTGGAGCCATCCTTCTTTATGACCCTTCCTTCCAGGTGATCGCCATGGACGGTGAGTTTCTGTGGGAGGGGGCCAAGGGGGCCAAAGCCCTGATCCTCAATGACTACGAGTTCAGCATCTTCTGCGAAAAGACCGGTAAATCGGTAGAGGAACTCCACGAGGAGATCGAGGTCCTGGTGATCACGCTCGGTGAGGAGGGCAGCCGGATCCTGGTCAGGGGTCAGGACGAGATCAAGGTCAGCCCGGTCAAGACCGACCAGGCGCTGGACCCCACCGGCTGCGGAGACGCCTACCGGGGAGGCTTCGTGGCCGGTCTGGTTAACGGTTGCTCGTATCTGGAATGCGGCCGGATGGGCAGTGTGGCGGCGGTGTTCGTGGTGGAGGAGTACGGCACCCAGAAGCACGCCTACAGCCCGCAAGAGTTCGCCCGGCGCTATCAGGAAAACTTCGGGGATTTGCCCGCTTTCTTAAGGGAAAGCGTCACCGTCTGAGGACCCGATGTCTCAGGAAAAATGGGCCAGATTCGATCTCCGATCGCTGGCCCTTTTTCGTATAGCGCTGGGCCTGCTTCTGATCATCGACGTGGGCACTCGCGTGGGCCACCTGAGCGAGTTTTACACCGACCAGGGGGTGCTGCCCCGGCTTCTCTTCAGCCGCTCCGAGTTTGCCCAGCAGTGGCTCTGTTTTCACCTGGGGGTGGGCCACTGGATGGGTCTTTTTCTACTGCTCATGCTGCAGGTGGGGTTGGGGCTGGGGCTTTTTCTGGGTTGGCGCACCCGGCTGATGACGGTGGGCAGTTGGTTTCTCTTCAACTCCCTGTTGGTCCGCAACCCCATGGTCAACGATCGGGGTGATCTGGAACTTTCTCTGCTTCTCTTCTGGAGCTTTTTTCTTCCCCTGGGGGCCCGCTGGTCTTTGGACGCCCGGGCCGGCCGGGGGGCCTCCGGGAGCGAGGAGGGGTTGCCGGTGGCTGCCTATCTGCTGCAACTGGCTCAGATCTATATCTTTGCGGCTTTTCTGAAGTACGGTGATTTCTGGTTGGTCCGGGGAGACGGCTTCTACCACTCTCTGCAGAGTCCACTTTTCGCCGGAACGTTGGCGGGCTATTTGGCGCGAGCCCCGGAGGTGGTGCTGAAGGCGATGAACTACGCGGTGGTGGCTGGAGAGCTTTTTGCCGGGCTTCTCCTGCTGACCCCGTTTCAGCCACGTCTGCTGCGCGCGGTGGCGTTCTGGCTACTGCTGAGCTTTCACCTGGGAGTTTTTCTCCTCTTCAAGCTGGGGCTCTTTCCCCTGATCGGCCTGATCGCGCTCTTGCCACTGCTGTCCCATGACTGGTGGAACAGACGCCCCTTGAGCGGCCTGGAACGCTATCTCGACAACGCGATGGGAAGCAAAACGGGTGTCACCGGCCCACTCCCTCGAGCGCTCAAGCCGATCCTGGTGGGCTGTGTGGGCCTGGCGCTACTTTCGAATCTGGCGGCCCGCCCCGAGGGACCGGCCTTCCAGCGCCCTGGGTTTTTGGTGGGCTTGAGCCAGGCCCTGCGACTGGAGCAGCACTGGGACCTCTTCAGCCCGATCCCCCCCTACAACGGCCACTTTCAAATCCTCTCCATGCCCGAGGGTGAGATCCTACTGGAGATCCCCAGCCCTGAGCACTCGTTTTCAAGCCACCGCATGAAGATGATGATGATAGCCTCCCTCTACCCGAGGTTCGCCTTGCTCAGGCCCGGCCTGGCTCGAATCCTGGCGCCTCCGGAGAGTGGTCATGTCTTGTATCGGTTCCAGGTACGAACAGTCGACCGCGACGGGCAGTACCGAGACCCCGAAAACTGGGTCCTGTGGCACGGTGTCATAAAGGCTCATGACTTGTAGCAAAAAATTTGCTAAACTTGGTCAGGGATCGAAAGGATAACACTTGCTCACCAGGGATTCTAAACCTCTGACTAGAGACCAGAAGCGAGGTTTCGGCCTGGTTCTAGTTCTGGGATTTGCCACAGTACTGGCTGTCTTCACCGCCGCCATCGGAGCGCAGGCTGCCTTTAATCTCAACTCGGTGTCTCGAAAGGGGCAGTCCGATCAGGCCTACTACGGTGCCTACACCGCTATTCAGATGTCGGTGGCGATGCTCAAAGAGCCGCCGGTCGATATGGACTTCGATGATGACGGGATCAGCGGGGATAGCTGGCTTGAGATCGACCGCCGGGTGCTCATCGGCATGCCCAACGGAGTAACCGCGGCTTCCCGGCTTTATCACAACCTGGAGGGCTTTGCGGGCGGAGTCACGGACACCGCTGCTCTCGATGATGATGATGACCCCCTCAACGTCCCTCCCGACGGCACGATCGTACCGCCGGAGCACTTTTACATTATGGCTGTGGGGGAAACCGAGTCCGGAATTCGGGCTGAAGAGGTGACCATGGGGGCCACCCTCGCACCCAAATTCCCCATCCTCAATCACGCAGCTTTCGGGGTGGATTCCCTGGACATCGACGGCCGGATCGATCACTTCGATTCGAGCGCCAGCGACGGAAAAGGACCCTGGACGGATATCCTCGTGCCTCCGCTTGACACTCCCTTTACTTCCCTCGATCAACCCCTGGCCAACGTGGCCACCAATAACGAGGAACCCACTCAGCCAGGCGCCGTGACCCTGGGCTCTAACGCCCGAATCAACGGCTGGCTACTCTTCGACGAAGGAGCCACCAGTAACGAGATCACCAGTTTTCTGACGGCTCCTCAGGGGGAGGGGACGACCTCCGGGTCTCCTGCTACCTACAACATCGGATCCTATGGGGCCACCGGGACCGGCCATGAACTCCTCAACGGCTGGGTCAGTAAGCAGAACCAGAACAAGAGGTTGCCGGTGATCGAGGCTCCCCGGGTACCCGGGGAGGCGACTCTGCTGGGCGGCGGAGCCGGGGCTTCCTATAGCGTGCCCGGGAGCGGGCTGGTCCTGGCCGAGGGCACCGACTACCTGGTGGAGGGAAGCTTCATCTGCGGGTCTTCTTCCATCGTGATCGACGACACCGACGACGACGGAAAACTGGACCCGGTACGGATCTATGTAAAGGGTCCTCAGATCCGCTTCAGCGGTAGCAACAACGTCAATCGAGACTGCCCGCCCGGGGCCCTGAAGTTTTATGCTGCCGGGGAGTGTGAGCTGATCCTGGAAGACAGCGAGATCTTTGCCCTGCTGGCGGGATATGAGATGGATGTCAGGATCCTGGCCGACTCCCAGCTCTGGGGCTCGGTGCTCGGCCGCTCGGTAAGCCTGGCCGATACCGGAATGATTCACTTCGACACGGCCCTCTTGGATGCGTCTACGGTGGCTGGAACCTTCGACTTCAATCTTAGCGGCACGGCCACCACCATGGGAGCTGTGAAATCAGCCCAGACCCTGGCCCCGCCCCCCGCCGGTTCAGGGTTCGGCGCTCCCCCGCCTCCGCCCGGACCCCCTCCGCCGGGCCCTCCGCCTCCAGCCCCGCCGCCTACCGGAGGTGTGGGTTGTGGTGGTGGTAGCATGCTTATGCAGATGAAGTAACTCCGGAGTATCTTTGCGCCATCAAAACGGGCATAGCTTGCTGGAGACCCTGGTTGCCACGGGGGTCTTTGTCATGATCGCCGTCGCCCTCTCCGGGGTTTGGGTGATGTACGGACGTGCCATGGCCATGTCGGGAGAGTTTACCGCCGCCAACCATCTGGCCCGAGGGGTCAACGAAGGTTTGATCGCCAACGGGTTCGATTGGCTAAAGAGCCAGGTCGAATCGGGGGCTGTCCCCGTAGAGGAGGACTACGTGGTGTTGCGCCGGGTCCGGGGTAACAGCGCCGATATCCGTTTCAACATCCTCTACGATCTGGTTCTCAACACCGATGCCACCCCGGGCGACGGGGATACCAACGACCGTCCTTTGATCCCCCAGGCCTCCGAGGATATCTGTTGGATTTCGGTGACCGTGCGTTGGCACTCCACCACCGGTAGCGAAATCATCGAAGACGGCAAGTACAACAACAGCGTGCGCTACTCCACTTTTGTTTACAGGGACGCCATGCGATGAGGGACCGGCGGGGCATATCCCTCATGGAACTCATGGTTTCGATCGGCATCATGTCGATCGTCATCGCGGGAGCTTTTCAGGTATTTCGCGAAGGCATTCTGCTCTTTCGGACCAATCAGGCCGCCGCCGAGGCTCAAAGCTCCGCCATCAAGGCCCTGGGGATGTTGAACGCCGAACTCAGCAACAGCCGCCATGAGTTGATCCGGCTCTACGATTCGCCTCCGGGCGTGGTCTTTGCCTCCTCCATCACTCCCCAGGGCCAGGCTCAGTTCGACCAGCAGACCGGCCAGATCTATTGGCAGAGGCTCATCTGTTACTACTTTGAAGCTCACCCCACCGACCCCAGCCTGGGTCGGCTCATACGCAAAGAGAGACCCTTAGACGACGGAGACACCAATGGGGCTGGGCGCACCGGTAACACCGACGTGGAAGAGGTGGCAGACGAGATGGACGACCAGGACACCGCCGATTTCGCCGCCGCCTCCGATACCGAGACCCGTACCCTGGGGCACGACGTGTGCGGCTTCGAAGTCACGGAGTTCACCGGTGAGGTGGACGACGGCGCCGGGACCCGGGACTTTCTGGGCGGTGCTTCGGTGGAACGAAAGCGCTCTTACGACATCCGATTGGAAGCGGGCCACCCCACTGACAAGGGTCCGGCCAGCTACTACATTCGGGTAGACTCGCGGGTCACCCCAAGGGGCTGAAGCCGTCTTGACCCTGGACTTGCGCAGTCTGGCTGCCTGGCGGATCGGCCTGGCCGGTCTGGTGCTGCTGGACATCGCCCTCAGGCTCCGGGATCTGCAAGCGTTTTACGGCGATGCGGGCCTGCTCTCTCGCCCCTCGGTCTTTGCCCAGACCTGGCTCAGCCCGGTCTACTGCCTCTTTTTATCCTCCGGAGATACCGCCGGACTGCTTTTTCTCTTTGCAGCTTGGGCCACCGCCGCCGTCTGTATGCTGGTGGGCTACCAGACCAGGCTGGCCTGCTTCGTGACCTGGTACTTCGTGGTCTCCATCCAACTGCGCAACCCCATGGTCATGGACGGAGGAGACGATTTTTTGCGGGTCCTTCTGTTCTGGACGTTCTTCTTGCCCCTGGGTGCACGCTGGTCGATGGATGCCCGAGGAAAAGACTGGTCGAAGCTCTCCCCGAAGTTTCGCAGTCTGGCCACGGTCGGGGTCTACCTGCAGTTTTTCCTGCTTTACTTTTTCGCCGCCCTCTTAAAGACCGGTGAAGACTGGCGCAAAACCGGAGAGGCTCTCTACTATACGCTCTCCATCGACCAGTTCACCACGAACCTGGGGCTGAGTCTGCTCTCTTACCCGGAAGTCCTCCGCTATCTCACCTGGGCGGCCCTGGGACTGGAGTTTTTGCTGCCTATCTTGCTGTTGGTGCCGGTTCGCTTTACCTGGGTCCGAGGGTCCTTCTTGCTGCTGGCGGTCTCCTTTCACCTGGGGATCGCTCTGATGTTGCACCTGGGAATCTTCATGCTCATCATGATCGTGAGTCTGGTGGTTTTCGTACCGGGGGCCTGGTGGGACCGTCGGTGGCCTGAAGAGCCGACCGCAGAGGTTGAGGAGTTGCCGCCGGGCTATCGCCTGAACACCCCGACTCGGGTTTTTGCCGGGTTGATACTGGCTTACATGGTCTACGTCAATATCTACAGCATCGGCCACGTTCAGAAACTTCCAACCTGGGCCCACGTGGTGGCTCGCTACACCTACCAGCACCAGCACTGGCACTTTTTTGCTCCCTTTCCGTTTAGAGAGGACGGCTATTTTCAGTTGTTGGTGGAGACCGACCAGGGGGTCAGAGATATCCTGCAGCGCGGTCCGGTGGATGAGTCGGGGCGGCCCCATTTGGGCTCCTCGCGCTTTCCCAACCAGCGTTGGCGCCGCTGGATGCAAAACCTGATCCAGATAGAGATCCAGGACACTCCGAACTGGCGCAGCGACACCCTGGTCTATCTTCTGGAGAAATGGAAAAAGTCGCACCCTCACATCGAAACGAAAAGCGCACGACTAATTTTTGTAAAGGAGTTATCTCAACCGCCCGGTTTGCCCGTGGTTCCGGAGCCGGTGGTCCTAGCTGAACAGCCTTAGGCTCCTAGGCAGCTGTCTTTCCGCCGGCCAGTCCTTTCAGGGCGGCCATGGCTACGGCGGCCCGGGGGCGAGGGTAGTGGGGAAATTTGGCCATCACGGCCAGAGCTTTGGTGGCTTCAGCGGCGGCCGGACAGGCGCTTCGGCTGATGTTGTTGAGCAACTGAAATCCGATTTCGGCTTTCTGTGCAGCATCCGAGAATCTTTCGAGGTGAGGCAGAGCGCAGTAAGCGATCTCTTCGGCAGGCAAATTTTCGACACTTTCCAGCAAGTAGACGAGTTCTTCGGGCAGATAAAAACTTGGTGCGGCGGTCATGAGTTAGTATGGATCTCCTTGAAAATTCTCGGTATCTTTTTCTTGTTAGAACCAATGTACATGGTGGGCCTTAATCGAATCTGAAATTTTCTTTACAATTTCTAGAAATCGGTTTTTTTTAGGGATACAGGGCAGAGAACCAACCACCCGAACACGATCCCTTGTGCGACTACTCCACACTTCGGATTGGCATCTGGGACAGCGCTTTTTCGGTCGCTCGCTACGCAGCGACCAGGAGTACGTCTTGGATCAGATGTTTCACCTGGTGCGGGATTTGAACCCGGACGTTATGGTCATCGCCGGTGATGTTTTTCACCATCGACAACCCGGCGAGGAAGCTCTCGAACTGTTTCATCACAGCCTCAACCGGTTCTTGAATCTGGGTACCACCCTGATTTTTCTGGCCGGGCCTTCGGATGACTTTCGGCCTCTGCATCTGGATGGGCGTTGGGTAAAGGAGGCCGGGATTCACCTGATCGATGACGTGACCCAGGTTCTATCACCCATGTCGTTTTCGGGTGCTCGAGATAACTTTGAGGTCAAGACCTGGTGCCTGCCGTATCCTAGAGGCGGAACCTCGATCAGCGGCGCTCCGGAGCACCCGGCCCTGGTCGGGCACCGCCTGGTGGAGAAGGT
The DNA here is from genome assembly GCA_041676625.1 of Vulcanimicrobiota bacterium. GTDB lineage: Bacteria > Vulcanimicrobiota > Xenobia > Xenobiales > JADMJV01 > JAEXNA01. Next base: position 19,333 of record JBAYRN010000015.1, on the reverse strand, counting down.
CGTGCAGCGACTGGACCCCGGCGAGATCAACGTCTTTGTGGGCTATGCCTGGGCTCAGGACGGGGGGAGAGTGCCAGAGTTCGGACCTTTGATCCAACCCGGTGGTCAACCGTTGGAGAAGCGCCTGCTGGAGTTTTTCGACGTCGCCGCGCTGGGCGGGCGCCACCAGCCTCTGCGCTTGGGGACTCTCAACGCTTACTACAGCGGCAGTCTTCTCTGTTACGAAGCCGAAGCTCAGGAGAGGGGCCGCTCGGTCACCGTTTACGAAATCACCGGTAAGAATCAGGTCTACATCGACCACTACCCTCTCCGACCCCGGCGAAATTTAAAGGTCTTGGAAGGCAGCTGGGAAGAGTTGATGGACCAGGGAAGCCAGCTTCGCACCGATGACCTGGTGGTTTTGCGTTCGGAAGAGAAGAACTTGTCACCCGAACAACGCGCCGACCTTCGGATCCTGAGCCCCAACGTGGTGTCGGTGGAACTTCCTTCACCCTTTGCCGCCGCAGAAGAGGAAGAACCGGAGGCGATATCGGCGCTGATTCGGGACTATCAGGAGTACTGTCGGGAAGTCGGCAAGTTTGAATTGGACCAGGAGTGCATGGACCTTTTGAGGGAGCTTGACGAGAGCTTATGAAGCTACTTCGACTCGCTCTGCAGGCCTTCGGACCTTTCCAGCAAGAGCAGGTCATCGATCTGCGAGCTCTTCGCTACAGCAAGCTTTTCTTGATCCACGGTCCGGTTGGTAGCGGTAAGACGTTTCTCCTGGACGGGATCTGCTTTGCCCTCTACGGAAGAAGTTCGGGAGGGGAGCGGGACCGCTCGGGGTTGCGACACCTGGGCACCCCGGCCGGTCAGGAGACCGCTGTCACTCTGGACTTCGAGAGCCTTGGGCAGGCCTATCGGATCGATCGTCGGTTTGTCATGGAAGGCACCCGGGTTCAACCCGACGAGGTGATGCTGTATAGGCTTCCTGCTATCGGGGAACCCACTCGGCGCGACATCATCAGCTCTTCTGCCGGGGGCGTGGAGGCCATGATTTCAAAACTTTTCGGGCTCAACGCCGAACAGTTTTGCCAGGTCGCGATCTTGCCCCAGGGCAGTTTTCGCAAGTTTCTCCTGGCTGAGGGGGCCGAGAGGCACCAGATCCTGGCCAATATCTTCAATAGCTCTCGCCACCAGCGCCTGGAAGATGCGGTCAAGGCAGCTCACCAGCAAGCCAAAAGAAAACTGGAGGAGGCCTGGATTCGCAGAGAAGAGATCACCGCCCGCTATCACTCCTCTCAGGGAGACCCCAGGGAAATGTATCAACGCGCTCAAGGAGAGTTAGAAGCGGTCGCTTCCGATTGTCGGGCTCTTCAGGAGCGCAGCCTGGAGTGGGAGCAATCGCTGGAAGAAGCGGTTCGTTATGAAGTGCTCGACCGGCAGCGGGGGATGTCCGAGCGGGAGCTCACTCTGTTGCGCGAAGATGAGGACGATGACGAGGAGTCGGCGCTGGTCGCGCGTCTTCAGGAGAGCCTACCGATCTTTGAGCAGTGGCGCCGGGTCCAGATGGAAGCAGAAAAGATTGAGGAGGAGCTTCAGTACCAGCGAGCCGAGTACGAGCGCTTGAAGTCCGACACCAACTTTCTAGAAGAGGAGGTAGAAAAAGCCCGCCTTCTAGAGGAAGAGCGTTTCAATCTTCGGCGCTCTCTGGAGCGGCTGGACACTCTGGTGGAGGATTATCAAGGGGTGCAGGCTCTGGCCGATGAGTTGGAACGGATCGAAGAGAAACTCGCTGAACTTGGGCAGTTGCGTGCCGAGTTGGCCTTGAGTATCAAGGACCAGAAGGCGGAGATCGAGCTGACCGAGCAGGAGTTGGAAAAGATCAAAGCCGGTGAGGCCCGGCTGGCCGGGCTGAAGGCGGAGCTTGACACCGTGGAGAGGCAAAGAGGCAAGAGACGCCAGAGCGAAGCCCTGCAGGAGGCCTTCGAGCAAGCCAGGGCTCGGGAAATCCGCTTTCTGGATCTCATCGATCAATTCGAAGCGGAGAAGCGAGAACTCCGGGAAACCCTGGCCCGGCAGAGGGAGCTTGACCTGGAAGAGTCGCTGCGCAGACTGAAATCTCAACTGAAGTCGGGGCAGCCGTGCCCTCTTTGCGGTTCAGAGACCCACCCGGATCCGTTTCAGGGGAGGCGAAAAAAGAAGGCTGAAGTCATGGAGTCCGAGGAGGGGTTGGACGCGCTGGAGCGGCGTTTGGAGCACGCTCGAGCGGAATTGGGCCAGGCTCGAGAGCGGGTAGCCCGGTTGGGCGGGCGCCTCCAGGAACGGGAGGAGGAAGAGCACGTGCTACCCGACCTGGATGAACAAACGCTCTCGGGGTTGAGAAACACCATTCAGGTCGTGGAATCGAGGGTTTCTAAGAAAGAGGACCTGCTTAAAGAGCTCAAAGCTATGCGCTCGGAGTTGAAACCGGCTCGAGTTCGCCTGAAGAAGATGCGCTTGCTGAAGGAGCGTCTGCAGGCCACGGTGGAGGGTGTCTCAGCCCAATACGATTCACGTAAGGAAGCGGTGCAAGTCACCATGCGAGAATTTTTTGGCCGCCTGAAAGAAACCGGGTTCGACGAATTGGTGCGTTCGGTGGAAGAGGAGAAGCAGAGCCTGGAGGAGCGCCTGGAAGAGTTAGAGAGTCATCGATTCTCTACCGAGCGGGCCGAATTGATGGCTGAGACCTTCGCTCTTCAGCTAGCCGAGAGCAGGGCTTCGGAGATGCGCCGAGACGAACTGCAGGGTAGGGCCAACCACCTCAAGGCCGAACTGGAGGATAGCTTCAAGCTGGACTTCGCGGGCTGGGACGACCTGAGTTTTGCCCTGGGTCGAATGGCCCGGGAAGCCAGTGTTAGGGGTGACAGCTCCGTGCTGGATCGGGAAACCTTGATCCGCACCGTGGAACGGCAGCTACACCAATCCCAGGAACTGCTGGCCACCATGCCCGCGCCGGAGATGCGCTCCGAACAGATCCGCCAGGTTCTGGCCCGGGAGAGAGAGCAGCTTCAACTGAAGGCGGGGCGCCGGGCCACGCTGGAGAAGTCCATGGAGCAGTCGCGGGAAGATGTTGCCAGGTACGACGCGGTGGTCGAAGAGATTCGCCACCTGGAGACTCGAGCCGCCAACCTGCAGCGACTGGCCGGACTGTCCGGGGAAGAGGCGGGGATGGCCTTTCACGACTGGTATTTGCAGAAGTTGTTCCGTCGGGTGATCGAGGCGGCCAATCTGAGGATGGAAGTGTTGGCTCCGAACCGCTTTTGTCTGGGCCTGAAAGCCGGCTTGGAAGTGACGGTGATGGACTTTTTGGCAGGCCGGGAGCGATCCGCCACCACCCTTTCGGGCGGAGAATCGTTTCTAGCCTCGCTGGCCCTGGCGCTGGCGCTGGGAGACATCCTGCAGAGTGAGCGTGACAGCCGGGAAAAACTGCAGACTCTCTTTATAGACGAGGGGTTTGGCTATCTGGACAAGCGCGCCCTGGAAGCAGCCCTGGACTGTTTGGAGAGCTTAAAGCAAGAAGGGAGGACCGTTGGAATCATTTCCCACGTGCCCGCCCTGCGCGAACGCATACGGGCTCAGGTGGTTCTTGCTCCCAACGATACTCCCTTACCTTACGGGGTGGAACGCGTGCAAGTGTTCGCCGAATAAGACGACTACTCGCCTTCGTGTTGACCGATCTCGCCCCGTCGCACCAGATCTTCCACCAACAAGAGTTGATCCTTGGCGTGCTTGATGGTATCGAGCAGCGTCGACATGGTGGAAACCTCTTCCAGTTGTTCGGTCACGAACCACTGGAGGAAGGTGTGCGTCATGTAGTCGTTGTGCTTGGTGGCGGCACCCACCAGGTTGTTGATCTGGCGGGTCACTTCGAGTTCGCCGTCCAGGGCGCACTCGACCGCGTCGGCGGCACTGGTGAAATCGTTGCGCAGGTTGGGCAGGCTGGGGATTTCGGGTTTGGCCCCGGCATCCAGCAGGTAGTGCACGAATTTCAGGGCGTGCTGACGCTCTTCGTCGGCTTGCTGAAAGAAGAATCCACCCAGGGCGGGCAGACTCTCCGACTCAAAATAAACGGCTATCGCCATATATTGAGCGGCCGCCTTCAGTTCGTTCTGGATCTGCTGGTTGAGCAGATCGATCAGGGCTTCATTGACTAAAAGTGTAGATTTTCCCATAATTTATCTCTCCTATTCGAATCTTTGTCCGTTCATGATTCCCCGCCATGATCGGGCTAAACCTTAACTTATTGGGGTCAGATACCGGAAGGAACCCCCGTAACAGGAGAGAAGGCCGCTCCTCCAAATCCCATGCTGAAACCCATTTGGGGAGAAAAAATTTATGATGAAAAGAATTAACGCGATCCTTACACTGTTGGCTCTCTTGAGCTTTAGCAGCGTTGGGGCCGAAGAAGTAACAGTAAAGGTGACTGGAGACCGAAACGCGGTCGTTCAGTTCTCTGAAACCCAGCCGGCCGATGCCGATGCCTCCGGCACGGTCAAGGCTTCGGCCGACTTTAAGTCGGGCAAAAGCGCCATCGACGGTGAGCTCACCATCAAGAACTCACCGGAGACTCAGGACGCGAATGTCTATCTTTATACCAGCGCCAGCGGCACTCAGATCGAGGCCATCGGTTACGTAGATGCCAAGCTGCCGCCCAATAGCCCCGATGCTCCGAAAAAGTTTAACATCGGTTTGGAGAGTGTGACCGAGGGCGATCAGTCCGCGGCCGACTTCAAACTGGATATGCTTTTCCCGGCCCAGGACGGGGAAGAGATTCCCAACGGAAGCGGCGATATGAAGTTCGATGGAGACTTCAAAGCCATGACGAGTTCCGGAAAGTTCAGTCTTTCCGGTGCCGACATCAACGCCGATGAGGTGCCCTTCGACGCTCTGAGCCTGGAGATCACTGAAGCCGACAACAAAACCACCATCAGTTTTGAAATCAAGGTTCCCAAGGCCGATCCCCTGGCTGCTCAACTGGACCAACTCCCCGCTATGGCCGGGATGCTTGAAGCCCAATTGAAACAAGCCAATATCCAGTATGAAGGCCTGGAGTTTCCCGCTCCCACCGAAGAAGGTGAGTTGAAGGTGGGCAAAGCCAAAATGACCATCATCGACCTCCGAGGCACGATCCGCCCTTACCTGGGTATGGTCTCCGGCCAGCTTCAAGGTGAAATGGGTCCCGACGTCAACGTTCAGGGTGCTTTCGAGAAGATGCTGGAAGTGAAGTTCGACAAGTTCGCCTTCACCATGGCTGTAACCGAAAACAAAATGGACGGTACCTTCGAAGTCAATGCTTCCAACCTGAATAGCTTCCTGGAAGGCTACATGGTCATTCTGCCCGGTATTCAGAAGCAGCAAAACCGTGAAATTGCGGCCGAGTTTACTCGGGAGATGGGGCCGATGGGAGCCGCTTTCCAGCCCTTCATCGAGACCCTGCTCAATGCTAACACCAGCCAGGGCGTAGCTGCTTTAAAAGCAGCCATCGCGTCGAGCCTGACGGTTTCCGGTAATGCCGAGTTCTCGCTCGGCAAACAGGAGCAAGACATCTCCTTTAAGGCCAGCGGAAACCTGCTGAGCAAGAATTACAAAGACTACGTCGCCAAGGCCAAAGAACTGGGCGTACCGGTAGCTGAGAAAGCCGTCGGTAAGATCAGTGTGGACCTCAAGGATAGCACCCAACTGGTGGGAGACCTCTACCTCTACACCGATGGAGACCTGTTTCATTTCTACAAAGGCATGATGGCCGAGGCTGCCAAGAGCACCAACGCTCCTGCGGAAGTGGTCAAGGAACTGGAATCTTTCGACCTCAAAGGGATGACCTTTCTGGCCGAAATGTCCGGCAATAAAGTCACCCTGAAGGGTAGCAGTGAGACCACCGACCTGAGCGGTATCTCCAAACTGGCCATGTCCCAGGCTCAACTGGATGCGACTCTGACCGGGTTGTATTTCGACGCTCAGTTGCCCGAGGGTCAGGAGTCCAAGATTGACGGACGGCTCTACTTCAGCAACTTTTTCCCTGGAATGAGCGATGTTCAGATCAAGGAAATGATGGGCTTGCCCGCCTCGGCTTCGGTCTCGGTGGACGCCTCCGCCGACGATGTGAAGTTGGTAGCAGTCGATGCTCCTGAAATCAAAGTCGAAGGCAAACTGGCCGAGGTTCAAACCTCCGGACAGCAACTGCTGGCCTCCGGCGCCACCAGCACTGGCACCGGTGGTAGCAGCGGCGGCAACAAGTGGGGCCTCATCGCCCTGGGTGCTCTGCTGCTCGTCGGAGTCGGTGGATTCCTGATGTTCGGTAAGAAATAAGTCCGAAACACGTTGACAATGAAAAAAGAGACCTCCTCGGGGGTCTCTTTTTCATTGACCTTGGCCGGAGTGTTTCTTAGTTTTCCGCGTTGACCAGTAGACTGAGATCAACCCGATGAATTTTCAGGGCTTCTCCGCCTGCGGTCACGGTGAGGCGCAACGGCCGGTTCTCCACCATCAAGCGTTGCAGGCTGCGGGTCACATCCAGAACTCCCTGGCCGTTGATCACGTTCATGGCGCCCAGGCTACGAACATCCTCGGCGGAGGTGGTGGGATCGACTCCACTGGCGTTGAGAAAGAAGGTGAGGCGGCTGTTCTCGCATTCCGAGACCCTGAGCAGAGCCCGCTGCAAGTTATGGCGCGCAAAGGGTGCCGAGGGGCGTCCTGAAAAGGAAAGAGATTTCTCGCCTTCGCCCCCTTCGAAGATCAGGTGGTGATGATCATAAGTTTGCTCACCCCGGTGGCTCACCTGGACCTGGGCGTTGAGTTCCGGGCCTTGCTCCAGAGACAGGATCCACATCAATTTGGTGAGCGCCGTCTCAGGAGTGAGATCGAACCCACTGACCACCCCGGCCTGGAGAAGATTGGTCGAGGCGTCGTAGCGGCCGAGATCGACGCTGCCTTCCACACACTGGGTTACCACCAGCATCAGGGTTCCCTGGCGGGCAGCCCGGGCCACGGCTTCCAGCAACTCGGGGTCTCTGGGGGTGGTGCCGCTGCCGAAGGTGCGAAGGACGAAGCCCTTGATGTCGTCGCGCTCGAAGATCGGCCGTAATTGGTCACCCCTCACCCCCGGATAAAGGGTAAGATCCATCACCCGATCTTCAAGCTTGCGATGGACGTAGAAAGGCCGATCGGAGCTAGGCACTTCTCGGATATGGCTGCGGTCGATGTGAATGGAGGCACCGAAGGTGCCCAGGGCAGGGTAGTTTGGTGAACTGAAAGCTGCTCTTGCCTCCACGCTGATTTTTCGAGTCCGGTTTCCCCGTAAGAGGTGGTCTCCGAAGCAAACCGTCACCTCCGGCACACAGGGTAGCCCCACCGCTTTGTAGCCGGCCACGTAAAGGGCGTTGAGGAAGTTCTGGTGGGCATCGGTTCGCTCGAAAAAGATGGGGCGCTGGCTCCCCGTCACCACCACCGGCTTGGCCAGGTTTACCAGCAAAAAGGAAAGGGCCGAGGCCGTGTAGGCCAGGGTATCGGTGCCATGGATCACCACGAAGCCGTCGTAGCGGGAGTAAAGCCGCTCGATACTGGCGGCGATGGCGAGCCAGTGTTCAGGGCCCACCGCGGAACTGTCCAAGGGACCGAGTTCCGAGCCGTCGTCTACGGTGAGAGAGTGCAACTCCCAGTCTATGCCCCGGCCGCGACCGGCCCCGTCGAGGGCTGCCTCCAGAGCGGCTTTGTCGGCTGGGGCCAGGGGGGAAGAGGTCATCTCCGGCATACTCGGGGTCATCCCGAAAGTACCGCCAGTGTAGAGAATGCAAACTTTGGAGCTCAACTGGTTATCCTAAAAAAGTGGTCGATGATCGAGGAGCAGATGAACGTGCAACTCTTCGGGAACGGGAGCGTGGACTCGGGTCTTGCTCTGCTCCCAATGGGGTTTGGCAAGGGTCTTGGGGGGAGCCAGCTCCCTGGGGATCACGTTGGCCAGAGCCTTGAGATCAGGGATTCCGGAACTTCTAGAGCCCTTCCCTGAACGGATGAGAGGCGCCACTTTTCGGGAGTACTCCTCGACCTGTAGGGCCCAGCGACTCGAGATCGGTGCTCCCTGGGCGAGAAAAAGGATGCAGACTCCGTAAAGCGAGCCGTCGTGCTTTACCGGGTATCCCAGCCCCTTGGGCGCGCACGGCCACCCGGTACTGTGACAGTCCCGGGCGGATTTGAGAGCGTTTCGAAACTGGCCGGGAGAAAACTTTGCCACTCTTCCCATTTGGCGTACTTCAACCTCCAGGGTTTTGGGTTCCAGTAGCGTGACCACGTAGGCTCCGGCCAGGTCCGGATCGTTTTTCCATCCTCCCAGGAGATCTCTGGAGCATTCCCGCACCAGATTTTGCGGTAGTTCGTTCACGCCTACGGCTTCGGCGAAGCCCCGCACTCCCCTGTGGGGAGTATCACGAAGGAATTTCTGGGGTGCCCCGCTAATCAGTGGCCCCACCACCCCCTGGTGGGTGGCAAGCATGAAAAGAGGTTTGAGATGGCGCTGAAAGACATCGGTAAGAACACTCCCGCGGTGGAAGTGATTCGCAGAGTATTAGAAGCTCAAGGGAAGCCGATGAGCTTGGAAGAGCTCTCGGTGAGTGTGATGAATACGTGGGGTCGGGATTTTCCCAACACTCCCTACGAACAAGTACCCTTGATGTATAAATTGACCACCAATACATTGAGTTGTGCGGTAGATTTTTCTGAGATCGGTGACAAGGTCCCCATCATCAAGAGAGAAGAAGGGGCCGAAGATGAAGTTCCGCTTTCTCCGGAACTGGGTCCCAGCGATCTGAATCTGATCGTGGATAAACTCAAGCAAGTCAAGGTTTCTCTGCCTGAGAGGGACTGACTGCCAGGTTGTTTCTTTACGCAGATCAGCAGAGGCCGGCGATTAAGCCGGTCTTTTGCATTAGAGGAGTAACTCAAGAGTGCGAAGGAAAGATAAATATATGTTTCAGCGGCTAATACAGTTTATCGTCTGGGCAACGGGCTACTGGCTCCTGGACATCTATCGAACCGGAAAGAAGGTGCTCACTCGAGACAGGCTGGTCAAGCCTGACACCAACGGGATGGGGCCGGTCGAGGTGGTCCGCGCCTGTCTTGAGTCTTGCATGGAGCGGCGCCGAGTGGCTCCAGGAGAGAGGGCCACCGTGGTCTGCGCGGGGTTTCGACACTTCCGCGAGCCGTGGGCCCGGGACTTCGGTTTTGCTGCTTTCGGCCTTTTGAGTGAGAATCGTGCCGACGTGGTCAACGACGGGGTCCGTCTTTTCTTCAGTCACCAGAAGTCCAACGGCCAGCTTCCCCTCAAACTCCATTCCACCAATCTTGCCGAACGCTATTTGCACTCGGTGTTTCACCGGGTCCAGCCGGTGGAGGCCAACCTGCTCCCTCGATTCATCACCGCCCACGGCACCCGCTCCATCGACTCGGTGCTCTTGCTGGTCATCGCCTGGGCCGAATGCGTACTGCGCACCGAGGACCTTTCGCTGGCGGTGGATCTCCACGGCCAAGCCGTTCGGGCCTTGAAGTGGGTGGAGCGCTATGAAGGCAAGGACGGCCTGATCCATCAGGGGCCGTTCGCCGACTGGGCCGACAGCATCGGGAGGCGAGGGCCGGTCCTCTATACCAACGTGCTGTGGTGGAAAGCCCTCAAGGGGGTCGAGGAAGTGGAGAGCTTGCTGCCCGAAGGCATGCGCCATTCGGCTGAGACCTCGAGCGTGGTGGGACGGCGAATTCTGGAGGCCTACTACCAGCCGGAGGCAGGCTATCTGTATCAGACCCCCCGAGACCCTATGTTTGCGGCACCGCCCAACTACATGGCTTGCGCCTGGGGACTCACCAGTGAGAATCAATCCCACGCGATCCTGGATTACGCGCGCAAGATCGGCATGAGCGCGATCGTGCCTTCCCGGGTGACCGACCGGGAGTACAAATTTTATCAGGTCGGGCCGGAGATGTGGGTCGCCGGCATCCCTAACTACCACACCAACTGTAGCTGGATGTGGATCGGGGGCTGGCACGCCGTGGCGTGTCTGGAAACCGGCCGCATCGAGGAAGCCAAAGAGTACGTGGATCGGATGCTGAAAGTGGTGGAGCGGGACCGCACCGTGTTCGAGGTACATGACATGACCGGTCAGCCCCTTTCCACCCGATTGTATCACTCGGAGGAGCCGCTTTCCTGGAATGCCGCCCTAATTTTGTACGCCTACAACCGGGTCTATGGAGGAAAACCATGATCGAACAACCCCAATATCTGGGAGATCTCAGCCCTGAGCAGTTCAAGCGCGCGGCCGGGTATCTGGTGGATTGGCTGGCCGAGTACCTCGGTCCTGACTCTCGCCCTGAACCGGTTCTGAGCCAGGTCCTGCCCGGCGAACTCCGAGCCGCTCAGGATGCAACGCCGCCGTCTCAGGGGCAGGACCCCCGGGAGGTCCTGGAGGAGTTTCGAGAACAACTGAGCGCCGGCCTCACCCACTGGAACTCCCCCCGTTTTTTCGGCTACTTCTCCATCTCTGCGAGCATGCCCGGGGTACTGGCCGACTTCTTGAGTTCCGGCCTGAATCAGCAGGCCATGCTGTGGCGCACTTCGCCTGTGGCCACCGAGTTGGAGGGTCTCGCCTTGGATTGGTTACGCCAGGGTCTGGGCTTGCCGGAGCACTACACCGGCGTCATATACGACACCGCTTCCGTCTCCACGCTGCACGCCCTGGCCACCGCCCGGGAGATGGCCCTGCCCGATGTGCGCAGTAGAGGGCAGGCCGGTCGGCAACTGGTGGTTTACTGCTCCGAGCACACCCACAACTCCATCGACAAGGCGGTCCTTATGCTGGGGATCGGCTGGGACAACCTGCGCAAGATCCCTTGCGACGACAACCTGGCTATGCTTCCCGAGAAGCTCCAGGAACAGATCCGCGCCGATAAAGCCGCCGGGCTGTATCCGTGCGCGGTGGTGGCCACCACCGGCACCACCTCGACCGCCTCCGTGGATCCGGTCAATGCGGTGGCCGAGGTGTGCGCTCAGGAAGGCGTTTGGCTTCACGTAGACGCAGCGTACGGGGGCGTGGCCTGTCTGTTAGAAGAAGAGCGAGCACCCTTCAAAGGTTGGGAACGGGCCGATTCCATTGTCATCAATCCCCACAAGTGGCTCTTCACTCCCTTCGACCTTTCCGTGCTGTACCTGAAAGATATCGAGAGCTTGAAGCAAGCGTTCTCCATGACGCCCGAGTACTTGAAGAACGCTGAGGAAGGTCAGGTCTTGAACCTGATGGACACGGGGGTGCAACTGGGGCGGCGCTTTCGTTCCCTCAAGTTGTGGATGATCTTTCGCTGCTTCGGGCTCGAGGGACTCCGGGAAAGGTTGCGCTACCACTTGAAGTTGGCGCGCGATCTGGGCCGCAGGCTGGATGAATCCGAGGAGTTTGAGCTGGCTATGCCGGTCAGCCTGGCACTGGTCTGTTTCCGCTGGAAGGGTCGATCCAATGAAGAACAGTTGGAATTGATGAATCGTCTCAACTCTGACGGTGAGTTCTTCATCTCCCACACCAAGATCAAGGAGCGAGTCCTCTTGAGGTGTTCTATCGGCAACATCCGCACCACCGCTGAAGATTTGGAATCGTTCTGGCAGGCCCTGTCCGGGGTCACGAGTCGGGTGAGCTAAATCCTTCTTGGTAGTAGGGGCGGGGTGGCTCGGTTTGCTCTCTTAGTTTAGGCGGCACCGCTTGGTGGTTGAATGGACAATGGCGGCATCCGTTTCCGCAGCAGTGGCCCCTTCTCAGGTGATACCGCTCGGTCAAGACGAACTTGCCGTTTTCCATGTAGAACTCGTCCTCTTCTAGCACAGTTCGCTGAAGCGCTCTTTCAGGTATCGGTAGGAGTCAGGGAGGTGTCTGGGGTGGAGCGCTTTTAGTGTGGAATCGGTGAGAGCGTGCGTGGATTCACCCTCCACCACCAACTCATCCTGGTTGTATCCCCGATAGCCCATGACGATTCTAAGCCCTTTGAACTTCACCGCGAAGGTCTCCAATCGCAGCACGTCGCCGTAGCAGAGGCGACCTTTTAACTCCACCCGATAACTGGTCACGGGGGCCAGCAGGCCTTCCTTTTCAAACTCCTGGTACGGTTTGAGGTGTTCCTGAAAAAAGCTGGTACGGGCCTGTTCGAAATAGACGGGGTAGTGGGAGTGATGCACCACTCCCATCTGGTCGGTCTCGGCGTAGCGCACTTCTATCAAGCTGGTGGTGATCACCCCGGCGGCTTTTTGCCGGGAACGGAGAGACCTGCCTCCAAGGACCAGTTGAGTGGAACGGGAAGCTGTTCGAAGATGACGACGCTGATCGGCCGAGAGGCTGAACTCACCCTGCTGAAGCGATGGTTGGCCGATGAAGACTGCCGACTGGTCACTCTGCTGGGCCCGGGTGGGATCGGGAAAACCAGGCTGGCTCTGGAGCTGGTGGAGACCTGGGACTACGGGCTGGTCTGGGTGGCCCTGGAAGACACGGAAGATTCGCTGCTCACCGAACTGGGGTATGCCCTGGAGTTGCCCGACTGCGACGAGCCAGAGTGGCACAAGCGTCTGGACACCTCTCTTCGAACCCGCACCCTGATCGTGCTGGATAGCTTTGAGCACCTTCGGGAGCAAGCGGTGCAGGTGAGCTATCTGCTGCAGCGTCATCCCCAGCTCAGCTTTCTGGTGACCAGTAGGGCACCCTTGCTGCTGGCCGAGGAGCGTCTTTTGAGTCTCAGCCCTCTCGATCTCCAACACTCGGTCGAGTTGCTCTCCACGCGGGCTCGTGCGGTCCGCCCCGATTTCGACTTGACGACCGAGAATCGAGCAATGCTAGAGAGGTTGTGCCGGCGGCTGGACGGGATCCCCCTGGCCCTGGAACTAGCTGCCGCCCGCCTGCGGCACCTCGGTCCAGCCGAGCTGGAGCGGGGGCTGGAAGCGAGCATTGAACTCCTGAGCGGTGGAGGGCCGGACCGTCCGGACCGGCAGAAAACCCTGGCTGCTACCCTGGAGTGGAGCGCGCGCCTGCTGGAGAGTTCGGAGCGGAGATTGCTGGCTCGGCTCAGCATCTTTCGAGGGGGTTTCGATCAACAAGCCGCCCTGTCCATCGGCAGAGCCTCCCTGCCTGAACTCCTCAACTTGAGCGACCAGAGTCTGGTGGTCACCAGCCACGCCTCCAGTGGGGAGACCAGATACGGCCTGCTGGACACGGTCCGGACCTGGGCCCGGAATAGTCTCGACCCCGAGGAGGAATGGTCCGCCCTCAGTCTGCGCCACGGGCTCTACTACTTGCAGGCGGCCGAGGAACTGGCCCTATGCCGGGGTGGGACGGACCACCCTCTGGGGCTCAAGCGTCTGGCCGATGAGAAGGGCAATCTTGCTGCTGCCCTGGCCACTTTTCAGAGTGGGGGCCGGGTGGTCGAGGCACTGAGACTGGTGGGCTGTCTGGGCTGGTACTGGGAAGCGTGCAGCCTATTGAGCGAAGGGCGAAAGGCCCTGGAGGCCACCCTCCAACTGCCTTGTTCCCAGCGACCGGAGGCCGCCTCGGCTCACCACTGGCTGGGCGTCCTGCTGCGCCACCAGGGCTCCTACGTGGAGGCCCGTAAGCACGCGACGAGGGCTCTCGAACTGCAGCCGGAGGGGTCCCTGGCCGGGGAGTTTCAGAGTGGGCTGGGACAGCTTTTCTTTCGCCTCGGGGAGTACGGAATGTCGGGGGAGCACTTTCAACAAGCTTTGCATCTGGCCAGGCTGGAAGAGCAGCTCTTCGGAGAGGTCGACGCGCTCATTGGGTTGGGTCGTCTGGCCTGGGTCACGGGTCAGATCGAGGAAGGGATCGAGTTCGAGCGTCAGAGCTTGCAGCTTGCCCAGGAGGGGGACTACCCACTGGGAGAGGCCTGGGCCCACAACGCCCTGGGCGAGATCCATCGCAGCCTCCAGCAGGCTGGCCCGGCGGCCCTGCATTTTCGCCGCGCTTCCGAGTGCTTCAGCGGCCTGCACGAGTTTTCTCTGGCCGCGCTGGCGCTCCAAAATCTGGCCTACGTGGAGCTGGGCTTGAAGCGCTGGGACGAAGCGGAGCGAGGCTTTCAGGAAGCCCTGAGCCTATGGCGCAGGGCCGGAGCCAGACACGGCCTGGCGCTCTGCTTGATCGGCTTGGCCGGGGTCTTGAAGGCTCGCGATCAGAACCCGCTCGGAGCGCGCTTTCTGGGGGCGGCCGATGCGCTGCTGGACTCCATCCAGGTGCGCCTGGAGGCCTCCGATCAGGAGGACTACGCCGCCATCCAGGGCACTCTGCGATCCCGCCTGGGCGAGGAGTTCAGGCAACAACACTGGGCTGGGCGCCAGAGCCCACTGGACGACCTGCTGCGAGAGCTGGAAGGGGTGGACGATTCTGACGGCTTTCAAGGCCTCACCCCCCGCGAACTGGAGGTCCTTAAGGCCGTCGCTACCGGCGCCTCCAACAAAGAGGTGGGAGAGACGCTGATCATCAGCCCTCAAACCGTCATGGTGCATCTGCGCTCCATCTATCGAAAGTTGAACGTCAGCTCCCGCACCGCTGCCTCTCGGTGGGCAGTCGATCATGGGCTGCTACCTAAAAATAGGTAGGTCCTATTTGAAAGTTACCTGATTCTCTGGATTCGCTCCGCTCGATCTGTGGGTACATTAAGGGGACGCGGAGCCCTGAAGCATCGCGCCCTAAGGAAAGGACCACGTTTTGACCGTAGTAACCGAAAACTTTAAAGTAGCAGACATCTCCCAGGCCGATTTCGGCCGCAAAGAAATCCGCCTGGCTGAAAAAGAAATGCCCGGATTGATGGCGCTTCGCGAGCGTTATGGGAAAAAGAAACCGCTGACCGGAGCCCGCATCGCCGGGTGCCTGCACATGACCATCCAGACCGCCGTGTTGATCGAGACCCTGGTTGAGCTGGGAGCCGAAGTCACCTGGACCTCCTGCAATATTTTCAGCACCCAGGATCACGCCGCCGCCGCCATCGCCGCTGCCGGCATTCCCGTCTTTGCCTGGAAGGGCGAGACCGAGGAAGAGTACGACTGGTGCATCGAGCAGCAGCTCAAGGCCTTCAAAGATGGCAAAGCCCCCAATATGATCCTGGACGACGGCGGTGACCTCACCAACATCATTCACGATCGTTACCCGGAGATGTTCAACGACATCAAAGGTATCTCCGAGGAGACCACCACCGGTGTTCATAATCTGGTCAAGCGGTTCAAGAAGGGCAAGCTGATGGCTCCCGCCATCAACGTCAATGACTCGGTGACCAAGTCCAAGTTCGACAACCTGTACGGCTGCCGCGAATCTTTGATCGACGGTCTGAAACGGGCCACCGACGTGATGATCGCCGGCAAAACCGCAGTGGTAGCCGGCTACGGAGACGTAGGCAAAGGCTGCGCCCACTCCCTGCAGCGCATGGGCGCTCGAGTGGTGATCACCGAGATCGACCCGATCAACGCCTTGCAGGCCGCCATGGAAGGCTTCCAGGTCACCACCATGGAGGACATCGTGGCCCGGGGCGACATCTTCGTGACCACCACCGGTTGCCGAGGCATCATCCGGAGTGAGCACCTCATGCAGATGAAAGACAAAGCCATCGTCTGCAACATCGGTCACTTCGATATCGAGATCGACGTAGCGTGGCTGGAGAAAAACGCCGTCAAGGAAACCAACATCAAGCCCCAGGTGGATCTCTTCGAACTCGCCAACGGCAACGAGATCATCCTGCTGGCTCGGGGTCGCCTGATGAACCTCGGCTGCGCAACCGGCCACTCCAGCTTTGTGATGAGTACCTCCTTCACCAACCAGGTACTCGCCCAAATCGAACTCTGGAACCACCCCGAGCGCTACCCTCTGGGCGTGCACTTCTTGCCCAAACACCTGGACGAAGAAGTCGCCCGTCTGCACCTGGAAAAGCTCGGTGTCAAACTCACCACGCTGACCGAAGAGCAGTCGGAGTATCTCGGAGTGCCGGTGGAAGGGCCTTATAAGCCGGAACATTATCGGTATTAGGAGTGTGTCGGAGTAGTCGGACCGAGCAGAGCGAAGGACATTTTGTTCAGGCGGATAGTGAAATTTCACCCTAATATCGGGCTATATTCGGTTGAAATGAGCTATTCGCATGGACAATAATGAACGAGCCTCTGCGACGGGAGACTACTCCGGCACGCTCCTAGGCTCGGCCACAGGCTGTGAAGTGAAAAGGCGCTCGTGAGGGCGCCTTTCTTGCAGTAGTGGGTGAGGCGCCCTTCGATTAGATATCGGAAAGAGTGCGCTTAAAGATATTCGACGCGGTTTTGGATGTCTTGGGGTGTAATCACATCGTGGAGAAGACACAAAGAGTTGATGATCTCGCCAATCGAGACGCGTCTTTGCTGAGGGAGGTAGACAATCCCGCAGTGCTCAATTCCTTCCGCGTGAAGTTCTAGAAAGTCCGAGTCTCGAGTAAAGACAGCGTAGCCTTCACGTCGAGCGAAATCGAGCTGACTAGCGTCGGACTGGGAGAGATTGCCAGCCTCATTAGTACGAATACAGTCAATTCCTCTCGCACGGAGTCCCTTGGCGACAGCTTCGGACACCATTTCGTCAAGATAGAACTTGATCCACTCAGGCACTTTGGTTTTTTTGCCTGCTGAGCTTTTCGGTTAACAGCGATGGCGAAGAGGCTTTGGCTTCTTGATAGCGTTCGAGTTCTCTTTGCATCTCGTCTCTGATCTCTTCGATGTTGTCGAAGTAATAAGCCAAGGCTGCGTGGACTTGCGACAAGCTGATGTTGAACTCTGAAGCGATGCGGTCGGGAGACCATCCCCACCATTCGCTGTGACAGGCGATATCTTGAACACGGATTCGATGGCCGTCTAATCGGGCCTTACCACCGCAGACATCAGGTGTTTTCACTATGTACTCAGGTGTCATGAGTTCATTCTAGACGCTTTCCGGCTTGGTAGCCAGTCCACATCGCCAATCCCATAATGAAATGGCAGGGGTGGGTCTTGGACGGGATGCGAAAGAGTAGAGTTCCGCTTTCCTTGAGGAAGCTGCCCGGCCTTCGCGAAGGCTGATCCATGACAAGCATTCTGGTCGTGGAAGACGACCACGAAATGCAGAACATCCTGGTGGAGACCCTGGAGGACGAGGGTTACGTTGTGCACGGCGTGGACTCGGTGGCTCAGGCCTTGAAGGCGGTAGAAAACACCGTCTTCGAGATTCTGGTCACCGACGTTCGGATGGCCGAGATCAACGGGGTCGAAGGGTTTCGTTTGCTCAAGGAGCGACTGCCCGATCTTCGTTGTATAGTGGTCACCGGCTATTCCACCAGAGAGGTGACCGAGGAGGCGATCCAGCTCAAGGTCGATGACTTCATCTGCAAACCGTTTCCCTTGAGCGCCTTGACCCGGTCGGTCCGGCGAGTGGTGGAACTCAATAGTCTCTCCAATCACTATCTAGCCATCCTCAAGCGGATCCCGGCAGGCCTGGTCTCCACCGCGATCCGGTTCTTCAAGAAAGAGGACAAGGTCAAGCTGGATGAGGCTCGCAGAGACTGCTTTCAGGCCCTCCATCTGGGTATCCGCTCCACCCATCTCAACGCCTATTCTGCCAATCGCATCTTTTTCGACCTGGTCGGCTTCGACGCCCCGCACAAAGCTTATCTTCTCGACCCGAGTCCGGAAGTGGCAGCGGCGTTACTCAAGAAATATGGGTACCTGTATGAGATCCTCAAGGGGCTCCTGAAAGACGAGAAAACTCAGTATGCCGGAAACGGTGCCTTTCCATCCAGCATCTTCGGCAAGCTTTACCAGGGGATTCAGGAAGGTGGAGTCACTCTAGAAGAACTGCAAGTGGCGGCCGCCTTGCACGACCTCGGCACGGGAGAGCTTCTCCAGGCACCCGAATTTCTCAAGCTTCGAGAAACCGTTTGGGGGGCCGCAACGTGATACCAATCACTGACCCGGGTCGCTCAAACGTTCTACTATGGGAATGAAAGAACCACGGTAGCCTTGATCTCCACCATAGAAAAACCTCAACTCGCGGAACACCCGAGCAACAAGCTTGGATTGCTCGATCCGATAAGCGGTCGTAAGCGGCGGGTCAAAGCCTCCTCCTGGCCCAACTTCTATAGCACCCTGGGTCTTATGGTCTCATCGGGCGTCTCCGTGATCAACGCCCTGGCCGAAGTGGCCAAGAAAAACGAAGACCCCGGGCTGGCTCGCCACCTGCGCTCGGTGATCCACGACATCAATCGGGGAGTCTCTCTGCCCCAGGCTTTCAAAAACAATCTCCCGAACTTCCCCGTCTTCCATTACGAACTCCTCAGTATGGCCGTCAACGTAGGCAAACTCGATGAGGCCCTGCGTTATCTGGCCGACTACGAGGAGAACAATCAGCGGAACAGGCTCCAGCTCCGGGCAGCCCTCACCTACCCTCTGCTCCAGGCCTCCATGGCCTTCTTGCTGCTCAGTCTGGCGCCGGCCCACTTTGAAGAGAGCTTCGTGCAAACCCTGGCGGCGGTAGACCGAGACCTGCCGCTTCCTGTCTTCTTGTTCTGCCGCTACTCCTGGTTTATGAACTATTTCTTACTCACGCTTTTGGCAGTCGGACTGGTGCTTCTCCTGCCTCCCATTCGAGAGCGAATACTGGACTTCTTTGCCCAGGACGTGGTCGCAAAGCGACTCCGCAAGCTCAGTTTCATGGGCTATCGCTACAGCCGCTTCATACCGGGTCTGGGGAAAGCGCTCCGGGTCTATTCCCAGGAACGGTTCACCCGGGCCCTGGGACTCCAACTGGAAGCCGGTCGCCCCCTGGCTCCCTCCGTGCGTGCCGCCTTTAAGATCACCGGTGATCCATTTTTCCTGGAGGTCGAGGACCGAGTGGTGCAAGACATCTCCGATGGAGAAACCGTGACGAGTGCCCTGGAGAGTACCGGGCTGTTCGACGAAGTGGCCTTTCTAAGCTTTCTGAAAGCCGGAGAAGAGTCCGGAACCATAGCAGACCTGCTCCTGAGATCCGCCGACTTTCAATCTCGGGATTTTTCCACCACCTTGCAGCAGGCCATGAGCCTGCTCAACCCGATCCTGCTTCTGGTGGTGGGCGGACTGGTGGCCACCATGGTCTTCAGCGTCTTCGTGCCTTTGATTCAACTCACCCAGGCCTTGTAAGCCTTCTCAAACGCTTCATAGGCCTGGCGCACGTCGGGGTAGCGACGCTGGGGGTCTTTGTCCAGAATCCTGGCCAGAACTTTCTCCAACTCGTCGCCGTACTGAGGCGCTACTTCACTCAGCTTTTTGGCCTCCTCT